>JBIITW010000034.1:0-29275 GCA_044340265.1 Burkholderiales bacterium
GTCGAGTTCCAGTTCGCCAGCCTGCCTGCCGTCATCCAGTTCGTGCGCTCCGGCAAGGTGCGCCTGATCGCGCAGACCGGCGTCAAGCGTTCGGCCGCGGCACCCGATGTACCGACGATGGAAGAGTCGGGCCTGCCGGGCTTCGTGGTGTCGAGCGGCTTCGGTATCCTCGGGCCTGCCGGCACGCCGCGCCCGATCGTCGATCGGGTGCATGCGTCGATCCGCGCCGCGCTCGGTTCGGCCGACGTGAAGAAGGTCTTCGCCGACCAGGGTGCCGATCCGGTCGGCAGCACGCCCGAGGAATACGAGGCGTTCAACCGCAGCGAGATCGCGCGCTGGCAGAAGGCCGCGCGCGAAGCGAACATCGCACCCGAGTAATCCATACCCCACGGAGTAGAGCATGAGCGCCGCAGTCAAGCCGATCGACCCTAAGCAGGCCCAGGACCCCGCGCAGGTTGCCGACGCCACCCGCCTGGCCGCGCAGCATGCGCTCGCCCAGAGCTTCTCGACGCTGCAGGAGATCGTCGCGGCCGCGCGGCGCAACCTGTCGCAGGGCACCTGGGACATGCTTTCCGGTGGCTCCGACTCCGAGGCCACCCTGCGCCGTAACCGTATGGCGCTGGACAGCCTCGCACTGCGCCAGCGGGTGCTGGTCGACGTGCGCCAGCTCGACACCACCACCTCGCTGCTCGGCAAGCCGATGCCGGTGCCGATGTTCATCGCGCCGATCGGCAACTACCTGCAGTATGCCGACCCGCGCGGCGCGGCTGCAGTGGCGGTCGCAGCGGTGAAGAAGAACGTGCCCTGCTTCGTCAGCACCGCGGCGCGTCCCGGCCTGGACCTGATCGCGAAGGAAGCGGGCAAGCCGCTGATCTTCCAGCTCTACGTGCGCGGCGACAAGGCATGGGTCGGCGACATCCTCGACCGCGCGAAGTCGTTCGGCTATGACGCGCTGTGCGTGACCGTCGACCGTGCGTACTACAGCCGGCGTGAGCGCGACCTGATCAACCACCAGCTGGTGCGCGAAGGCGGCGGCGACGCCTCGCACCAGGCGAGCCTCACCTGGGACTACGTGCTCTGGATGAAGGAGCGCATGGGCGTGCCGCTGATCCTCAAGGGCATCGCCACCGGCGAGGACGCGAAGCTCGCGGTCGAGCATGGCGTGGACGTGGTCTACGTGTCCAACCATGGCGGACGCCAGCTCGACCATGCACAGGCGAGCATCGAGGTGCTGCCGGAAGTGGCCGAAGCGGTGGACGGCCGCGCCGAGGTGCTGATGGACGGCGGCATCCTGCGCGGCACCGACATCGTCAAGGCGGTCGCGCTGGGCGCGAAGGCGGTCGGCATCGGCAAGCTGCACGGCTGGGCACTGGCCGCAGCGGGCGAGCCGGGCGTGATCCGCATGCTCGAACTGCTCGAACTCGAGATACGCAGCGCGATGGGGCTGATGGGCGTCACCTCGCTGGCCCAGCTCACCCCGAAGTCGGTGCGCTCGGTGCCGCCGATCTCCACCGGCAGCGTGACCAGCGCGTATCCGATGTACGAAGCTGCGCTGCGCCACGGCGAAACCCGTCCCTGACCGGTAAATGGGGTCGGTAAATGGGGTCAGACACGCTTTTTCTGGCGTCCCGACTGCTCCCCTGCAGGGACCGGCTCGAAAACAGGGTTGACAGAAATGGGGTCTGACCCCGTTTCGTTGGTCGTTCCGTTTCCGGTGGATGGCGTGACCGATCTCACCGCGCGCGTGCTGGCGCGTCACCTCGAGCGTCGGTGGTCGGTGCCGGTGACGGTGCGCAATGTCGCCGGCAGCGGCGGCACGACCGGCACGCTCGAACTGCTGGCGGCTGCGCCCGATGGCCGCACGATGATGCTCTGCGCAACCGGCCAGGCGACGCAGAACCCGGCCATCGACATCGCGTTGCCCTATCGCTGGCACGACCCGGCACCGGTGGTGCGGGTCAGTGCGAGTGCACTGGCCTTCGTGGTGCGTGGCGGTTCTCCTTGCAGCACCCTCGGCGAACTGCTTGCACAGGTGGGCGCGGCGCCGTCACGCCATCGCATCGGGACCTCGGGTACGGGTGGCGCATCGATCCTCGCGCTCGCCCGCCTGCTCGAGTCGGGCGGCATCGCGCTGGCCGACCTTGGCCGGGTGACCTTCCATGGCGGCGCTGCCATCCTGGAGGCAGTGATCGACGGGCGTACCGACTTCGCCGCCCAATATGTCGGCGAGATGGGCGACCTGCTGCGAGCGGGCACGCTGCGCGCGCTCGCGGTCAGCGGCGACCATCGCGCTACCGCCTGGCCGGACGTACCTACTGCGGCAGAGTGCGGTTTCGCGGGGTTCGACCTGCTCGGCTGGACCGGGATCGTCGGTCCGCCGGGCCTCGATCGAGGCATCATCGATACCTGGGTCGCCACCGTCGGCGACCTTGCGCAGGACCCGGCCTTCACCGGGGAGATCGAAGCGATGGGTTCCACCGTCGCCTGGCTCGGCGCCGAGGCATTCCGTGCCGCGCTCGAGCAGGAGTATCAGGTCGCGCTGGCCACCGCCACGCGGCTCGGCCTGCGCCATTGAGGAGAATGGATACGATGAGATCGATCACCGCTGCGGTTCCCGCGGCCCTGGGCGCGCTGTGCTGCGCATGGGCCTTCGCCGTTGCACAGCCTGCCGCATTCGCCCAGGCCTTCCCGTCCAAGCCGGTGCGCGTGGTGATTCCGTGGCCGCCGGGCGGGGCCAATGACATCGCCGGCCGGACGGTGATGCTGCGCCTGGCCGACAGCACCGGCCAGCCGGTGGTGATCGACAACCGCGGTGGCGCCGGCGGCACCATCGGCACCGACCATGTGGCGAAGTCTGCGCCCGACGGCTACACGCTGCTGGTGCAATCGGTGACCCATGTCGCCAATGCCCACCTGTACCAGAAGCTGCCGTACGACACGCTGCGCGACTTCGCGCCGGTGGCGCTGCTCACCGCGCAGACGGCCGTGCTGGTGGTGCATCCGTCGCTGCCGGTGAAGTCGGTCAAGGAGTTCGTCGCCCTGGCGCGTGCCCGCCCCGACCAGCTGATGTATTCCACCGCCGGCAACGGCAGCATCCCGCACCTGTCGATGGCGCTGTTCGGTTCGATGACCGGCACGAAGCTGGTGCATGTGCCGTACAAGGGCGGCGGTCCGCAGGTGGTCGGCCTGCTCGGTGGCGAGGCGCAGGCCTCGCTGGCGACCATCGCATCGGTGATCGCGCACATCAAGACCGGCCGCCTGCGCGCCCTGGGTGTCGCGTCCGGGCGCCGTTCGCCGACGCTGCCCGAGGTGCCGACGATCGCCGAGGCGGGCGTGCCCGGCTACGAGCTCAGCCCGTGGATCGGACTGATGGCGCCGGCGGCCACGCCGCGGCCGGTGATCGACCGCCTCAACGCGGAGGTGAACCGCGCGCTCAAGCTGCCGGAGGTCGCCTCGACGCTGTCGGCGCAGGCGCTCGACCCCTGGGGTGGCACGCCGGAGGAGTTCGGGGCGCGGCTGAAGTCCGACTTCGTCCAGTACGGCAAGCTGATCGCGCTCACCGGTGCCCGGGTGGAGTAGCGGGGCGGTTGCAGGGGTCGGCACGGTCCCGTCTTTGTGGTAAGTGTTGTCGGTCACCACTCAGTGCGCGACTGCCGGTCGCCCCCCTAACGCATGGCCGACCTTCTCGTCTGCATCACCTTCGACTTCGACGCCATGTCGGGGTTCATCTCGCGCGGCATGACCTCGCCATCACCGATCTCGCGTGGCGAGTTCGGTCCGGCCGCCGCGCCGCGCATCCTCGAGATGCTGCGCCAGCACAAGGTGCGCAGCACCTGGTGCATCCCCGGGCACACGCTCGAGACTTATCCGACCCAGTGCAGGGCCGTGTTCGATGGCGGGCATGAGATCGCGCATCATGGCTGGACGCATGTGCCACCTGCGCAGCTCACCCGCGAGCAGGAGGAATCCGGGCTCGCGCGCGCCAACGAGTCGATCAAGCGCCTGACCGGCCGCTACGCACAGGGCTACCGCTCGCCGTCCTGGGATCTGTCGCCGCATTCGGTGGAACTGCTGCTCGCCCACGGCTTCCGCTACGACAGCTCGATGATGGGCGACGACTACACGCCCTACCGGGTGCGCCAGGGCGATGTCATCGAGCTCGAGCAGCCGGCGGTGTTCGGCAAGCCGACGCGCCTGATCGAACTGCCGATCTCCTGGTCGCTCGACGACTATCCGGTGTTCGAGTTCATCCGCACGCCGCAGACGCTGCTGCCGGGCAACTCGAATGCCAACCTGGTGGTCGACAACTGGATCGCCGACTTCACCTGGATGCAGCGCTCGATCACCGACTGGGGCGTGCTCACCTACACCTTCCATCCGTTCGTGATCGGCCGCGGGCATCGCATGCTCGCCCTGGAGAAACTGCTGGTGGCGCTGGCCGCCGGCGGTGCACGCTTCGTGACGATGGAAGAAGCTGCGGCGGAATACGATCGCCGCGCGCCGTTCAGCGCGGGCTGAACCCGCGGCGGGGTCGGCAGCCTCGCAAGGATCCGCGCCCGGGACGGGCGCCATGCAGGTCATCAACAGACAGGGAGTCGACGATGGGCAAGGAATTCGGGATGCAGCGCGGGATGCAGCGCGGGATGCAGCGCGGGATGCAGCGCACGTCGCGTGCCAGGGTCGCGGCCTGGGTGGTCGCGGCAACGGTGCTGGCCCCGGCGGCCAGCGTTGTGCACGCACAGAAGTTCCCCGACCGCCCGCTGCGCATCATCACCGGCTTCCTGCCGGGCGGCGTGTCCGACACCATCGCACGCATCCTCGGCGACCAGCTCAGCACCTCGCTCGGCGAGCGCGTCGTGGTCGACGGCCGCCCCGGCGCCGGCGGCATGGTGAGCATGGAGATCGCCGCCAAGGCCACGCCCGACGGCCACACGATCTACCTCGCCCAGCCGGTGGTCTCGATCGCAGCCGCGATCGACAAGTACCCGTGGGACCCGATCAAGGCGTTCGCCCCGGTCGGCATGATCGGCATCTCGATGACCCTGCTTGCCGCCACTCCTTCGTTCCCGGCGAGCAACCCGAAGGAATTCATCGCCTATGCGCAGGCGAACCCGGGCAAGATCAACTATGGTTCGTCCGGCTTCGGCGGTCCGAACCACATCGCGGCTGAACTGCTGCAGGTGATGGCCAGGTTCCAGATGACCCACGTGCCGTACAAGGGCGCCGGGGCCACCGTGCCGGCGTTGATCGCCGGCGAGGTGCCGGTGGCCGTGATGCCGCTGCTCGGAGGCCTGCCGCACCTGAAGGGGGGGCGGATCAAGGCGATCGGCGTGACCGGCGCCAAGCGGACCACGGCCGCGCCCGATATCCCGGCGTTCAACGAGACGGTGCCCGGCTTCAGCTACCAGTCGTGGTTCGGCTTCGTGCTGCCGGCCGGTGCGCCGCGCCCGGTGGTGATGCGGCTGAACACCGAACTGAACAAGATCCTCAACAACCCGGACACGCGCGAAAAGCTGTCGAGCCAGGGCGTCGACACCGAGACCAGCACGCCCGAGCATCTTGGTCGCGTGATGGCCGAGGACGTGGTCGCGCTGCGCAGGCTGATCAAGGCGACCGGGCTCAAGCTGAACTGAGCGGGCCGCCCGCCTGTCCGTACTTGTCCGTGCGCCCTTCCGGCAGGAGGGGTGTTTCGGCTAACATGTCAGCCTTGGCAGCCTGATGCCGATGGAGCGACCGATGAACGACCCGCATGTGAACCTCGAGAATTTCTGGATGCCCTTTACCGCGAATCGCCAGTTCAAGGCGAAGCCGCGGATGCTGGTGTCGGCCAAGGACATGCACTACACCAGCGACGATGGTCGCCAGGTGATCGACGGCTGCGCCGGCCTGTGGTGCGTCAATGCCGGCCACAACCGCGAGGAGATCATCTCCGCGATCAAGGCGCAGCTCGACACGCTCGACTTCGCGCCGACGTTCCAGATGGGCCATCCGATGGCGTTCAAGGCGGCCGAGAAGGTGGCTGCCCTGGCACCGGAGGGCATGAACAAGGTGTTCTTCGCCAACTCGGGTTCCGAGTCGGTCGACAGCGCCCTGAAGATTGCGCTCGCCTATCACCGCGCGCGCGGCGAGGGCACGCGCACCAAGTTCATCGGGCGCGAGCGTGGCTACCATGGCGTCGGCTTCGGCGGCATCTCGGTCGGCGGCATTCCGCTGAACCGCAAGGTGTTCGGCGGCCAGCTGCTGCCCGGCGTCGACCACCTGCCGCATACCCACAACCTGCGCGAGGCGGCGTTCTCGCGCGGCCAGCCGAAGTGGGGCTCGCACCTGGCCGAAGACCTCGAGCGCCTGGTCGCGCTGCATGATGCATCGAACATCGCTGCGGTGATCGTCGAGCCGGTGGCCGGTTCCACCGGCGTGCTGCCGCCGCCGGTCGGCTACCTCGAGACGCTGCGGGCGATCTGCGACAAGCACGGCATCCTGCTGATCTTCGACGAGGTCATCTCCGGCTTCGGGCGCCTCGGCACGCCGTTCGCGGCGCAGTACTTCAACGTGACGCCCGACCTGATCTGCTGCGCCAAGGGCATCACCAACGCGACCATCCCGATGGGCGCAGTGATCGCGAAAGACCACATCTTCGACGCGATGATGAACGCCCCGGAAGGCATGATCGAGCTGTTCCACGGCTACACCTACTCCGGTCATCCGGTAGCCGCTGCCGCCGCGGTGGCCACGCTCGACCTGTACGAGCAGACCGGGCTGTTCGAGGCCTCGCGGCCGATGCATTCGGCGATCGCCGATGCCGCGCACGGCATGCGCGAGCTGCCCAACGTGATCGACGTACGAAACATCGGCCTGATCGCCGCCATCGAGCTGAAGTCGCGCGAAGGCAAGCCGGGCGCACGCGCCTACGAGACGATGGTCAAGTGCTTCGAGCGCGGCGTGCTGGTGCGCACCACCGGCGACACCATCGCGCTGTCGCCGCCGCTGATCGTCGGCCAGTCGCACCTCGACGAGATCTTCGACACCCTGGGTGACGTGCTGCGCACGATCGACTGAGCCATCTACCGCCGCCGTCACCCCAGCCACAGGAGCGCCCATGGCCCAGAAGCGTGAACGTAAACTGGCCGTGGGCGCGATCAGCGCCCGGCCGACCCTCACCGGCAACCACCACGCGGTGGCCACCGGCCACTACCTCGCCTCGCTTGCCGCGATGCGGGTGCTCGACCGCGGCGGCAATGCGATCGATGCCGGCGTCACCGCCTCGATGGCGCTGGCCATCCTCCAGTGCGACATGGTGTCCTTCGCCGGCGTCGCGCCGACGCTGATCTACCTGAAGGAAGAGGAGCGCGTGGTCAGCCTCGCCGGCCTTGGCTACTGGCCGGCTGCCACCGACGTCTCGAGGCTGATCGCCGAAGGCAACGGCAAGCACGTGCCCGAAGGCCTCCTGCGCACCGTGATACCAGCCGCCCCGGGCACCCATATCGAGGCGCTGCGGCGTTGGGGCACGATCTCCTTCGAGGAAGCGGCCACGCCGGCGATGGAACTCGCGCGCGACGGTTTCGCGGTGTTCCCGCTGCTCGCGAGCAACCTCGAGTATGTGTACGAGCAGAACGCGCGCTGGCCGGACAACCACAAGGTGTTCAACGCGCCGGGCGACCGCGCGCTGCGCCACAACGAGGTGATCCGCCAGACCGACCTGGCGAAGTCGATCGGCGGCATGATCGAGGCCGAGCGCCATGCGCGCGGCGACCGCGACCGCAAGCTGCGCGCCGCGCGTGACTTCTTTTACGACGGCCCGATCGCCGATGCGATCGAGAAGTACCATGTCGAGAACGGCGGCTTCATGCGCCGCTCCGACCTGGCCGCCTGGGAAGTGCCGGTCGAAGACAGCCTGAAGGTCAACTACCGCGGCTACGAGGTGCACAGCTGCGACGCCTGGTGCCAGGGCATCGTGCTGCTGGAATCGCTGAAGATCCTCGACGGCTACGACCTGCGATCGCTCGGCCACAATTCGCCCGACTACGTGCACACCGTGGCCGGGGCGCTGAACCTCGCGTTCGCCGACCGCGAAGCGTATGTCAGCGATCCGAAGTTCGTGCAGGTGCCGTCGGCGACGATGCTGTCCGATGCCTATGCGGTGCTGCAGCGGGCGCGCATCGACCCGGCGCGGGCCTTCTCGAAGATGCCCGACCCCGGTCCGGTGGGGGAAGTGAAGCGCACCGGCTCGTCCGAACCGAAGTATTCGATCACGCGCAGCCGCACGCAGATGTCGATGGACACCAGCTACGGCTGCACGGTCGATCGCCATGGCAATGCCTATTCGGCCACGCTGTCCGATCCGCAGTACGACACGCCGCTCATCCCCGGCACCGGGCTGGCGATCTCCAGCCGCGGCTGCCAGTCTCGGCTCGAGCCCGGCCATGCGGCCGAGGTGAAGGCGGGCAAGCGGCCGCGCCTCACGCCCAATCCGTCGCTCGCCTTCCGCGACGGCAAGTTGTTCATGGCCTTCGGCACCCCGGGCGGTGACGTGCAGTCGCAGGGCATGCTGCAGGTGTTCCTGAACGTGGTCGAGTTCGGCTTGACCATGCAGCAGGCGGTGGAAGTCCCGCGCTTCGCGAGCTACAACTTCCCGAATTCGTTCGCGCCGCATGAATACCGGCCAGGCCGCCTCGGCCTGGAGACCGACCTGTCCCCGGAAGTGTTCGACGCGATGCGCAGCCGTGGCCATGATGTCGAGACCTGGCCGAAATGGTCCGCGGTGACCGCCGCCGTGTGCGCGATCATGCGCCACGAGAGCGGGCAGCTCCATGCAGGCGCCGATCCGCGGCGGGAAGGTTACGCGCTCGCCTGGTAGGGCGATGTCGCGCCGGAGCATTCGACCCCACACATCAGGCAGGAGGTAGACGGTGGCAAACACTGGTCGGTCAATCGAGTTTCGAACGGCGATGGCCGTGGGCGGATTGTTCTCCGTGCTGCTGGTGCCCGCCGCGCCAGCGCTGGCCCAGGGTGCCTCTGCATCGGCCACCTTCCCGGTCAGGCCGGTACGGATGATCAATCCGTTCTCCGGGGGCGGTGGCATCGAGATCACCGCGCGGCAGATGGGCCAGCACCTGTCGGAACGCTGGGGCCAGCCGGTGATCGTCGACAACCGGCCCGGGGCGGCGACGATCGTGGCCACCGAGATCGCGTCCAAGGCCGCGCCTGACGGCCATACGCTGCTGCTGATCACCACCACCTTCGCGATCAACCCCAGCCTCTACGGCAGGCTGCCATACGATCCGGTGCGCGACTTCACGCCGCTGATCCAGCTGACCGCGCAGCCCAACATCGTCGTGGTCAGCGCGACATCGCCGATCGTCACGGTCAAGGACCTGCTCGCCGCGGCGCGGGCGAAGCCGGGCGAACTCACCTATGCGTCGCCGGGCGCGGGATCCGCGCCGCACCTGTCGGCGGAGCAGCTGCGTTCGATGGCGAAGATCGACATGATCCACGTGCCTTACAAGGGCATTCCGCCGGCGATCACCGACCTGCTCGGCGGGCGCATCACCATGCTGTTCACGACTGCGCTGTCGGCTGCGCCGCAGATGAAGGCGGGCAGGATCCGCGCGGTTGCCGTCACCAGCGCGAAACGCAACCGCATGCTGCCCGATGTACCTGCGATGGCCGAAACGCTGCCTGGCTACGATCTGGCGGCCCTGCAGGGCATCGTGGTGCGTGCCGGCACGCCGCGCGCGATCATCGATCGCCTCGGTCGCGACCTGCGGGAAGTGGTCGGACTGCCCGACGTGCGTGCGCGCCTCGAAGCGGAGGGTGCTGACGTGATCGCCAGCACGCCGGAGGAATTCGCGGTTGCGCTCAAGCGCGAGATGGTGACCTGGTCGCGGATCGTGAAGGATTCCGGCGCGAAACCGGAGTAAGTCGTCGCGCAGGATGCCGCAGTGCGGCGATAATCGCAGGAGTCCAACCCTGCCGAGTCATTGCAATGCCCCTCGCACAGATCTACATGGCCCCCGGCCGTACCGATGAACAGAAGGCGAAGCTGATCGAACGCGTCACCCAGGCGTTCACCGAGACGGTCGGCGTACCGCCGGATTCCGTCTGGATCACCATCCAGGAAGTGCCGCGCACCCAGTGGGGCGTGGCTGGCGAAACCCTGGCTGCGAAGAAGTGACGCGATGAATCTCGATCGAGTGGGTTACGGCAAGTCGTTGCCGGAAGAATTCAACGTGATCATCGAGATCCCGATGAACTCGGATCCGGTGAAGTACGAGGTCGACAAGGAGACCGGTGCGATGTTCGTCGACCGGTTCATGTCGACGTCGATGCGCTACCCCTGCAACTACGGCTACATCCCGCATACCCTGTGCGGCGACGGCGACCCGGTGGACGTGCTGGTGCTCAGCCCGTATCCGTTGATCAGCGGCGTGGTGGTGCGCTGCCGCCCGGTCGGCATGCTGAAGATGACCGACGAGGCCGGCGAGGACACCAAGCTGCTGGCGGTGCCGATCGAAAAGGTCTGCACCCTGTACTCGAAGGTGAACGCGCCGGCCGACGTCGCGCCGCTGATGCTGGCGCAGGTCGGCCATTTCTTCGAGCACTACAAGGACCTCGAGCCGGGCAAGTGGGTGCGCATCGACGGCTGGGAAGGTCCCGAGGAAGCGAAGGCCGAGATCATCGCCGGCGTGCGGCGATTCGAAGAAGCGAAGAGCAAGCCGGCGTTCTGAGTTTTCGTCGAGGCACTGCAGCATGCGGCCGTGACTGCCCCAGGGGCAGGCACGGCTTTTTTACGTCCCGGGACTGCGTCGATGGGCCAATGCTCTGGCTGGGAGGTGCCGCTCCTGCGTCCGCGTGCAGACCTGCGGATGTCACTCCGGCAAGCCCGATCGTCACGCTGCGACGCAACAATTCCTCCTCCGCACTTCAACGGTGCGTGACCGCGTTTGGAAACAGATTGTTTTCAACAAAGGGCAGGTGTAGGATTCATTCGGCTTCGGGGTCACTGTCGATACAACGACGGGGCACCCGGGATCACGATCAGCAGGAGGAGGTCGTTGGAGAGAAGAAGGTGCACGCAGTTGCGCCGAACATGTGACCGCAGCGCACCCAGTCGTCCCGGCACCTAGAAAAAATCAAGGACACGAGCGTCGCAGCGAATGAAGGTGATGCAGGAAACCGGGGGGGCCGAAAGGCCCCCCCGTCGTTTCTGGAACGATGTCCCGGGTTCTGCTTGTCCCGCACGCGCTGGCCGCCCCGAATCCGCGGCCTTCGCCCTGCCGGGACAGCGACCCGATGCAACGCGATCGACTAAACTCGACGTTCCACGAAGGATCAATGACAGGGGAGCAGGACATGGCGATCAGCGGCAATCTGGGTGGCGGCTCGTCACCGAGCCGGGAAATGGCGTTCAACATGAAGCTGCTGGGCGCGCATGAGCTCAACGGCAATGGCAACGTCGGCGAGGGCATCAGCATCCAGAAGACCCGCGACGGCCGCCGCATCCTCTGGGTCGCGCACGAGTCCGCGCCGACCAACTTCACCGGCATCGACGTCACCGATCCGCGCAAGCCGACGGTGGTGATCCAGACGCAGCTGCCGCATTCCCGCGTGCGCTCGAATTCCCTCGACGTGGTCGGCGACGTGATGTGCGTGGCCTACCAGACGCGTGACCTTGGGGCGAAGCCGGCCGGTTTCGAACTGTTCGACATCAGCAAGCCGGAAGAGCCGAAGTCGATCAGCTTCTTCGATTGCTCGGGCCCGCATTCGCGCGGCGTGCACATGGTGTGGTTCGTCGACGGCCAGACCGTGCACATCTCGTCGGGCGCCGAGGACTTCGAGCCGCACGATCCGCGTGACGACCAGATATACCGCATCATCGACGTGAGCAACCTGTCCAAGCCGACCGAGGTCGGCCGCTGGTGGGCGCCGGGCACGAAGAAGGGTGACAAGGAGACCTGGCGCACCGATCCGGGCGGCAAGGAACTGGGCCGTGTCGGTTACCGGGTGCACAACACCTGCGTCTGGCCGCAGCGCCCCGACCGCGCCTACCTGGGCTACATCGACTATGGCGCGGTGATCCTCGACATCAGCGACCGCACCAGCCCCAGGATGGTTTCGCGCTGGACGCACCGTCCGTCCTTCCACCATTCGCTGATGCCGCTGTTCAGCCGCGACCTGATGGTGATGAGCGACGAGAGCACCGTGGACGGGGCCAAGGACTGGCCGATGCTGGTGTACATGCTCGACGTGAAGGACGAGCGTTACCCGACGTCGATCAGCACGCTGCCGATGCCGCCGGTCGAGACCTTCAGCAAGCGCGGCGGCCGCTTCGGCGCGCACAACGTGCACGACAACGTGCCGGTCGAGACTTCGCACTGCTCCGAAGAGATCATCTACTGCGCGATGTTCAACGGCGGCGTGCGCATCTACGACACGAAGAACCCGTACCAGCCGCAGGAGATCGGCTACTACGTGCCGGCCGCCCCGGCGCTGTCGCCGGCCGGTGCGGCGCAGATGAACGACATCTGGGTCGACGAGAACCGGTTGGTGTACACGGTCGATCGTCTCGCCGGGGGCATCTACATCCTCGAGACGACGTTCTAGGAGCAGGGCGATGAACGCAGCGGCGAAGATACCGGTATCGGTGATCACCGGTTTCCTCGGCAGCGGCAAGACCACGCTGCTGGGCAAGCTGCTGCGGCATCCCGGGATGAACCGGGTCGCGGTGATCATCAACGAGTTCGGCGAGCAGTCGATCGATCACGACCTGGTGCAGACCTCCAGCGAGCAGATGATGGTGCTCGACAACGGCTGCCTGTGCTGCCGGGTGCGCGGCGACCTGCAGGAGACCCTGGTCGACCTGTGGATGAAGCGCCGCAACGGCGAGACCATCGACTTCAACCGGGTGGTGATCGAGACCACCGGGCTGGCCGATCCGGCACCGGTGATCCACAC
The DNA here is from genome assembly GCA_044340265.1 of Burkholderiales bacterium. GTDB lineage: Bacteria > Pseudomonadota > Gammaproteobacteria > Burkholderiales > CAIKXV01 > CAIKXV01. The sequence continues at coordinate 12,952 of JBIITW010000034.1, forward strand.
GATGATCACCGACACCTCGGTGTGCAACACCTACACGCTCGATGCGATCATCACTCTGGTGGACGCGGTCAACGGCAACGAACAGCTCGACACGCTGGAAGAGCCGGTGAAGCAGGCGGCGGTGGCCGACCGGCTGGTGATCACCAAGACCGACCTGGCTGATCCGGCCGAGGTCGAACTGCTGGAGGCGCGGCTGCGCGAACTCAACCCGCATGCGGCGATCATCCGCTGCGTGATGGGCGACCTCGATCCGTCGTTCCTGGTCGATGTCGGCGTGCGCCATCGCGCAGCGTCCGAGAAGGCGATCGAGAACTGGCTGGGCAGCGAATCCTTCGTGGCAGTCGAGGGCGCGGGTTCGGCCTCGGCGATCCCGGGCGGCCGGCTGGTGGTCGGTGCGCCCGCGCGCAAGCGGCCCAAGGGGCAGCACACCGCAGGCGTCGATTCGTTCTGCCTGTACTACGACACGCCGTTCTCGTGGAAGACGTTCTCGGTCGCGATGGAGGTGCTGACCTCGCTGCGCGGCCCGGACATGCTGCGGGTGAAGGGCCTGCTCGACATCGAAGGCGAGCCCGGCCCGGTGGTGGTGCAGGGTGTGCAGCACCTGTTCCATCCGCCAGTCACGCTGGATGCCTGGCCGAGCGCCGACCATCGAAGCCGGCTGGTGTTCATCACGCGCAACATCCCGCGCGCGATGATCGAGAATCTTCTTGGCGCGATCCTCGCGACGGCGGCGTCTGCGCCGGCCGACCCGGCTGCAGCCGAGGCGCCGCAGGCCTCGTGAGCGCGGCGGCGCGGGATCTGCCAGTCATTCAACCGTTACCGCGGCCATTGCCGGCGCGCATCGTCCTGCACGGGCGCTACGTGCGCCTGGAGCCCGTCGACGACCTCGCGCATGGCGACGCGCTGCACGCGGCCAGTTCGGTGCCCGATGTCGCCGACCGGTTCCGCTTCCTGTTCGACCAGCCGCCCGTCGACCGGGCAGACCTCGCGCGCTGGATCGAGCGCAGCCGCGCGACCAACGATCCGATGGCCTTCGCCGTGGTCGACGAAGCCACCGGCCGTGCCGGCGGCCGGCAGTCGCTGATGCGCATCACGCCCGAGCATGGCGTGATCGAGATCGGCAACATCTACTGGGGTCCGGGTATCGCCGGCACCCGGCTGGCGACCGAGGCGCAGTTCCTGTTCGCGCAATACGCTTTTGACGGGCTGGGGTACCGCCGCTACGAATGGAAATGCGACAACCGCAACGAACCGTCCAAGCGGGCTGCCCTGCGCTTCGGCTTCCGCCCGGAAGGGGTGTTCCGCCAGCATATGGTGATCAAGGGCGAGAACCGGGATACCGCATGGTTCTCGATGCTCGACCATGAGTGGCCGATGTTGAAGGCCGGCTACCTGCGCTGGCTCGATCCGCGGAACTTCGATGCAACGGGGCGGCAGCGGCAAACCCTGGTCGAATGCATCCCGCCAGGCATTCCTGGCCTGGTCCGGTCGAGAGGCGTGTCTAATTCGTCTCTGACCCGGATTGTGGTCAGAAGCCGACGGCCTGGCCGTCGCAGCGGGGCTCGGAGCCGGCGCAGTAGCCGTCGTCCAGTTTCTGGATGATCTGGGCGCGGCCGTAGTCGGTGGAGCCGCGTTCGCTGACGGTGATCTGGTGGCCGCGCTTGCGCAGGTCTTCCACGACCTCGGCGGGGAAGGCGTGCTCGAGGCCGACCTTCAGGCCGTCGTCGACGCGCCAGCGCGGGCCGTCGGCCATCGCCTGGGGGTTCTGGCCGTAGTCGGCGACGCGCAGCATCATCTGCGAGTGGCCCTGGGCCTGCATCGAGCCGCCCATCACGCCGAAGCTCATCGCCGGCTTGCCGTCCTTCGTGATGAAGCCGGGGATGATCGTGTGGAACGGACGCTTGCGCGGGCCGACTTCGTTCGCGTGGCCCTTGACCAGCTTGAAGCCCCAGCCGCGGTTCTGCAGGCTGATACCGGTGCCGGGCACGACCACGCCCGAGCCGAAGCCCTTGAAGTTCGACTGGATGAACGACACCATCATGCCGGACGAATCAGCGGCGGTCAGGTACACGGTGCCGCCGCGCGGCAGGTCGCCATGGCCGGGATCCTTCGCGCGCTTCATGTCGATCAGCCGGCTGCGTTCCTGCAGGTAGGCCGAGTCGAGCATCTGCGCCGGGGTGACCTTCATCGCCGCCGGATCGGCCGCGTACTGGTACATGTCGGCGAAGGCGAGCTTCATCGCCTCGATCTGCATGTGCACATGGTCGGCCGAGTCGCAGGCGAACTGGCCCGGGTTCAGGTAGCCGAGGATGCCCAGCGAGATCAGCGCGCCGATGCCCTGGCCGTTGGGCGGGATCTCGTGCAGGCGATAGCCCTTGTAGTCCATGTGGATCGGCTCGACCCAGTTCGCCTCGTGCGCGGCGAGGTCGGACGCGTCCATCACGCCGCCGTTCTGCTTGATCCAGGCTGCGATCTTCTCGGCCAGTTCACCGCGGTAGTAGGCTTCGCCGCCGGTCTTGCCGATCAGTTCGAGCGTCTTCGCCTGGTCGGGATAGCGGAACAGTTCACCGGCCTTCGGCGCCCGCCCGCTGGGCATGAAGCCGTCCTTCCAGCCGGGATAGGTCTGCAGTTCATCGACCGACTGCGCCCAAAGCTTCGCGATGGTCGGGGTGACGAGGTAGCCGTCGCGCGCGTAGCGGATCGCCGGCTCGAGGATGTCGGCGAACGGCAGCTTGCCCCATTTGTCATGGAGCATCTTCCACGCCGAGATGCAGCCCGGCACGGTGATCGCATCGACGCCGCGCTCGGGCATCTTGCCGTTGTACTTCTCGAAATACCTGGGCGTCCAGGCCGCCGGCGAGCGTCCCGAGGCGTTCAGGCCGTGCATCTTCGAGCCGTCCCAGACCAGCGCGAACGCGTCCGATCCCAGCCCGTTGCTGCACGGCTCGACCACGGTGAGGGTCGCCGCAGTGGCGATGATCGCGTCGATGGCGGAGCCGCCGCGGGCAAGCATCTGCAGCCCGGCCTGTGCGGCGAGCGGCTGCGAGGTGGACACCATGTTGCGCGCGAACACCGGGCTGCGCTGCGAGGCGTACGGGAGTTGGGGATCGATATGGCCCATGGAAGGCTCCTGCATGAAAGGGCGGCGTGCACGGTGGCAGGCCTGCCGGGAGGCAGATGATACACCGGCGTCCGCAGGCTCCCTGCGGGTCAGTTCGACGCGCGCTGCTGGCGCGAGGCGCCGGTTCCGCTCAAGGCGATGAAGTCGTCCGAGAAGGCCTGCAGGCGGTCCATCGCCTGGCGCCGCTGCGCGGGCGTGAGCAGCCGGTCGATGTCGGCGAAGACCTGTGCGCGCTGCTCGGCCGCGGCCTGGGCAGCACGCGCGCTCGCCGGGTCGCGGCCGCGTTCCCAGTTCGGCGCCCACTGGCGGAACCAGGTCGCCATCTCGGCCCGGTTGCGTCCGGATTGCAGCGCGGCCAGCAGCTCACGCTGGCGCCGCTGGCGCTCGGCGAACCGCTGCTCGGTATTCAACGGCAGGGTATTCGCCATCTCGGCCACGCGTTCGACCTGCTCGCGGCTCAGCTTGCCGGTGAACCGTTCCACCTGCGCCACCAGTCGTTCGGTTCGCTTCTTCTGCTGTTCGGCGGCCGGCAGGCCGACGCCCCATGCGCGCGCGGTCTTCTGGTTGGCGCGCACGAACGAGCGTTCGAGCGACTTCACCTGCTCCGGTGTCAGCGACAGCATCAGGTCGGCTGCATCGCCCGCGCCCTGTTCGACCAGGGCATCGATCCGGCCCCGGCTGCGCGCGATGATCCAGTCGATATCCTCGCGCGACAGTCCGTTCTCGACGCGCGTGCGGGTCTCGCGCAGCAGCCGTGCGTACTCGGGCAACTGTTCGCGCCGATGCCAGTCGTGCAGCGCCCGGAACTTCTGGCCGAACAGGTCGCGCTGGTGCGGTTCGAACTCGACGTAATCGGACAGCGTCCAGTTGACCAGTGTCTCGGCCTGGTTGTAGCCCAGGCGGATGCCCGAGGAACAGCCGGTCATCACCAGCAATGCGAGCACTGCGAGCAGCATTCCGGCCAGCCGGCCATGCGCGGGCACCGGCGTGCAGGCGCGCATGTTCACGCGCTGGCCAGCGCCTGGGCGACACGGCGCGCGAAGGCCGCATCGGGGGCCGGCCGTTCGGCGCAGGTCGTGGCGGCATCGAAGTTGTCGGCCATGTGCTCCGGGTTGCCGGTGGCCGGTATCACGCAGGTGACGGCCGGATGCGCGATCACGAAGGCGAGTGCGAGTTGCGCCCAGCTGCGGTAACCGGCACGCGCGGCCCATGCGGGCAGCGCGCGGCCGCGCGTGCGCCGCACCAGTTCGCCCTGGCCGAGTGGGCGGTTCACCAGCACCGCGGTGCCGGTATCGGCCGCAGCCGGCAGCAGGCGCTGCTCTGCCTCGCGGTCGAGCGCGTGGTAGTTGAACTGAACGAAATCGATCGACCGGTTGCGCAACAGTTTCTCCAGCGCCGCGAACGCGCCGCCATGGTAGTGCGTGATGCCGATATAGCGGATACGCCCTTCCTGCTTCCAGGCCTCCAGCGTGTCGAGGTGGGTGTCGACATCGACCAGGTTGTGCACCTGCATCAGGTCGATGCGCGGCGCGCGCAGCCGCTGCATCGAGCGTTCCATCTGTGCAATGCCTTCGCGCCGGCCCTGGGTCCAGACCTTGGTGGCGATGAACAGGCCGTCGTCGACCTTCCGCTCCAGCCTGAGTGCCCCCACCACCGACTCGGCCTCACCATACATCGGCGAAGAATCCACGACCCGTCCGCCGCGGCTGTCGAACAGCGAGAAGACCTCGGACAAGGTGTCCATCGTCGAGGATCGCGTCGGCACGTCGAACGCACCGAACGTACCCAGCCCGAGCACCGGGATGCGTTCCCCGCTGGACGGGATCGTGCGTTCGATCAGCGTCGGATCCATGCGGGATGCGGAATCGGCGGCCTGTCGCGCCGTCAGCCGTGCCGTGCCGGCGCGAACAGCGCGAACCGCCCGTCCTGGGCGAGCACGATGTCGAACCGCGCCTCGAGCACGGCGCCCGCCGCCGCGGTACCCGCCGGCTTCGCGAACGGCACCACCAGCGAATCACGCAGCGCCGTGTCGCGGATCGCATTGAGCAGCCCGTCACGCTCGTTCTCGGGGGCTCCTGCGACGTAGAGCTGGGTGGTCAGCCGCCGGGACCCTCCGCCGGACAGCGCGACATGGATGTGCGGCGCGCGGCCGGGATAGGTGACCGGCCGGATGGTACGGAACCGGTAGCGTCCGGTGGCGTCGGTCGTGGTCTGGCCATAGCCCTGGAAGCCCGGGTCGAGCGGCCGATCGCCGCGGTTGTCGCGCGGATGGTGGTAGCGGCCAAATGCGTTGACCTGCCAGATCTCGACCAGCACGCCGGCCTGCGGCCGGCCGGAGACATCGGTGACGATGCCGGTGAGGTCGGTCACGTCGCCCCGTGCGACGGCCGATTGCCCGGCCACCCGGGTCAGGTCGCTGTCGCGGTCGAGCGGCAGCGCGCGCGGGAAGAACGGGCCTTCGGACTGCGCAGGCGTCGGGCGCCCGCCCGTGTTTGTGTTCGTACCCGTGCCCGTGCCCGGGGCCCCCGCTGCCCGGGCCATGCCCGGTTGCACCAGCCCGGCGAGCCCGCTCACGCTGCCGAGGGCAGCGGGCACCAGCAGCCCGCCCTGCAGCGACAGGGCGCCGAACCGCCCGAGCAGCAGCCGGCGCGCACGCGATGCCGGCCCGACGGCGCCGCCCGCGCAAACCACCGGTGCGTCGCTGCGCGCCATGGTCAGCGTTTCGCGAACTGTGCGGCGCCGAACATGATGTCGCGCTGCTTGTCGTCGATCGGCGCGGTATGCACGTCGGCCAGCACCTGCAGCGCACGCCTGACCGCCGGGCGCGCGTCGATCTTCTCGAACCAGCGCTTGACGTTCGGATACTCGTCGATCATCACGCCGCGCTTCTCGCAGCCGCGCATCCACGGGAAGATGGCGATGTCGGCGATGGTGTAGTCCTTGCCCGCGACATAGGGCACTTCCGCCAGTCGCTTGTCCAGCACGCCGGTCAGGCGGTTCGATTCGTTCGTGTAGCGCTCGATCGGGTACGGCTGCGGGTCCTTCGCATACGCCCGGAAGTGGTTGGCCTGGCCGAACATCGGGCCGACGCCGCCCATCTGCCACATCAGCCACTGAAGCATCGTGTAGCGGTCGCGGTCGGTGGCGGGCATCAGCTTGCCGCTCTTTCCGGCCAGGTAGATCAGCATCGCGCCCGATTCGAACAGCGAGAGCGGCTTGCCGTCCGGGCCGTCGCTGTCGACCAGTGCCGGGATGCGGTTGTTCGGGCTGATCGCGAGGAATTCCGGCTTGAACTGCTCACCGGTGCGGATGTTCACCGGGTGCACGTTGTAGGCCAGCCCCATTTCCTCGAGGGCGATGTGGATCTTGTGACCGTTCGGGGTGGGCCAGGTGTACAGATCGATCATGTCGGGTCCTCGGAGGTTGGGTAAACTGCATCGCGTGATTCACGGCATTAGGTTAGCGCAAATATGAAGGCAGGCGAGCCGCGCTGGTGGCTGGTACCACCCGCGTCCGGGAACGACCTGCGCAAGCTGTTGGCGATGCGCTCGCTGCGCGCATTCGGCGACGGCTACGTGAGCCTGCTGCTGCCCGTCTACCTGCTCGCGCTCGGCTTCTCGCCGCTGGAGGTGGGCGCTATCGCCACCGCGACGCTGCTCGGTTCCGGCGCGATGGTGTTCGGGCTCGGGATGTTGGCGCATCGTTTCCCGCAGCGACGCCTCGCCCTGGCTGCTGCGGTCCTGATGACGCTGAGCGGGGTCGCGTTCGGGGTGGCCGGGGACTTCTGGCCGCTGCTGCTGATCGCCGTGGCAGGCACCCTGAACCCGACCACGGGTGATGTCACCGTGTTCTCGCCGCTCGAGCAGTCGATGCTGTCGCAGACGGTCGCGGCGAAGGACCGCACCGCCGTGTTCGCCCGCTACAGCCTGCTTGGCGCGCTGGCCGGGGCGAGCGGCGCGCTGTTTGCAGCCGTGCCGGAATGGGCCGGCGCGCGGCTGGGCATCGCCCTGGTGCCTGCCCTGAAGGCGATGTTCGTGCTCTACGGCGTGTTCGGGCTGGTCACCTTCTTCGTCTACCGGACCCTGACGCCGGCCGTCGAGCCGCCGGGCAACGCGCCCAGCGCCCCGCTCGAAGTGTCGCGGCCGATCGTCTACCGGCTTGCCGCGGTGTTCAGCATCGATGCATTGGGCGGTGGATTCGCGGTGCAGTCACTGGTCGCGTTGTGGCTGTTCCAGCGCTTCGACCTGTCGATCGCGGCCGCCGGGCAGATCTTCTTCTGGGCGGGGCTGCTCGCCGCCGGTTCGGTCCTGCTGTCGCCCTGGGTGGCCCGCCGCATCGGCCTGATCAACACGATGGTCTATACCCACCTGCCGGCGAACGTGTTCCTGGTCATCACGCCGTTCATGCCCACGCTGGAGCTGGCGATGCTCACCCTGCTGCTGCGCTTTTCGTTGTCGAGCATGGACATTCCTGCGCGCACCTCGTTCGTGATGGCTGTCGTACCGCCGCACGAGCGCGCGGCGGCGGCGAGCTTCACGGCCGTGCCGCGCAGCCTCGCGGCGGGCATCAGCCCGGTCTTCGCCGGCTGGCTGCTCGGCGTGTCGAGTTTCGGCTGGCCGCTGGTCATCGGCGGGGTGCTCAAGATCGGCTACGATCTGTTGTTGCTCAGGATGTTCAGCGCGGTCAAGCCGCCGGAGGAGAAATGAAGCTCGTCGATTGCGCACGGGTGATCCGCAGCAAGAACGCGGGCCCGACCACGTTGTCCCTCGACCTGATGTTCGAGGATGATGCAAGGTTCCGGCAGGCACTGGCCTCGCCTTCGCTCACGCCTGCCGCACTCGCCCCGCTGTATGGCGTGCCACGGGAAAGCGTGCAGGTGATCCCCTATGCGCCGGCGTTTGCGATCAAGATCGTGCTGCCGCGCAAGGTCATCGCCGGCGCGCCGGGCGACCGCGACGTGTACGGCGCGCAGCAGCACGGACCGCTGCTCGGGGTGGAACTGTGAACCGCCCGACGCATCTCGACCGGCTGCGCGAGCGGCTGGTGAAGGACGGCAAGCGCGCGCCCTTCCTCGCGCTTTCGGCCTCGGGACAGCTCGGCAACGGCGTGCTCGAACGGGCCTTCCGCGCCGGCCTCGACCGCCGTCCGCATTCGATCGGTGCCGACATGGGCTCGGTCGATCCGGGGCCGAACTACCTGGGCAGCGGCAAGATGGCAGCGTCCGACACCATCGCCCGCCAGGACCTGGCGCTGGTCCTCGAAGGCGCACGGGCGCACGACATCCCGTTGCTCATCGGCTCGGCCGGCACCGCAGGCGCGCGGCCGCACCTGGACCACACGCTCGAACTCCTGCGGTCGATCGCACGTGAACGCGGACTGCACTTCCGGCTGGCATCGATCGCCGCCGACATGCCGCGCGACGTGGTGAAGGCAGCGATACGGCGCGGCGAGGTCACCCCGATCGGTGCGATCGACGCGCTGACCGAGGCCGATGTCGATGGCGCTTCGCACCTGGTCGGCCAGATGGGCATCGAGGCGTTCCAGCGCGCGCTGGCGATGGGCGCCGACGTGGTGATCGCCGGCCGGGCCTGCGACACCGCGGTGTTCTCGGCGATACCGGCTGCACTCGGTTATCCGGTCGGACCGGCGATGCACATGGCGAAGATCATCGAATGCTGCTCGATCGCCTGCATGCCCGGCGGCCGCGACGCGGCGCTGGGCACGCTGGACGACGGCGGCTTCACGATGGAGAGCATGAACCCGGACCGGCATGCAACGCCGCTGTCGGTCGCGGCACACAGCCTGTACGAGCAGGCGGATCCGTTCACGGTGAGCGAGCCCGAGGGCACGCTCGACGTGGCGCAGGCGCGCTACCTCGCGCTCGACGCGCACCGCTGCCGGGTCGAGGGTGCACTGTGGCGACCCGCTGCGCGGCCGTCGGTGAAGATCGAGGGCGCGAGCCGCGTCGGCGAGCGTGCGCTGCTGCTGGCCGGTTGCGCAGACCCGCGCGCGATCGCGCGCATCACGACCATCCTGCCCGAGGTCGAGCAGGTGGTACGCAGCATCGTGGCCGGGGATTACCAGATGTATTTCCGGGTCTACGGCATCGATGGCGTCGTCGACTGGCCGTCGCCGCCCGCCGCGCCACCGCGCGAGGTGTTCATCCTCGGCGAGGTGATCGCGGACAGCACCGACCTCGCGAAGGCGGCCACCACCGTGCTCAAGCAGTACCTGCTGCACCACGGCTTCCCCGGCCGGCTGTCGACCGCCGGCAATGTCGCCTTCCCGATCACGCCGCCCGAGGTGCAGACCGGCACGGCCTACCGCTTCAGCGCGTACCACGTGATGCAGGTGGACGCACTGGAGCCGCTGTTCCCGGTGACGATGGAGGACATCTGAGGCGGGTGACGCTGCCGGTGACGCTGCCGGTGACGCTGCCGGTGACGCTGACTGCGCGGTCGCCGCTCAGTTGCGTGCCGGCCGTGCGGGACGGTTGCCGGCGTTGCCGCCGCCGTGCTCGCTGCGGAAATCCCGCCGGCCATCGCGGACATCCCGGCGATCGTCGCGCACCTCGCGCCGGTCTTCCTGCAGTTCACGCCGGCCGTCGCGGATCTCGCGCCGCTCGCCCTGCACGCCTGCGCGATCGCCCTCGCGGCGCTCCTGGCGCAGGTCGCTTCGGTCCTGCTGGATGTCGCGCACGTCGCGCCGCACTTCGGCACGGCCTTCACGGACTTCCCGTCGGTCTTCGCGGATCTCGCGACGGTCTTCCCGCTTCTCCGGGTTCACCGACGGCGAAGTCTGCGCCCAGGCGATCGGCGACGGTCTTCCCGCTTCTCCGGGTTCACCGACGGCGAAGTCTGCGCCCAGGCGATCGGCATGAGCAGCATCGAGACGGCAACGACGGTCGTTTTCTTGAGCAGTGACATTCCGGTTTCTCCCTGGGTTGAGGTGACGTGGTGAGATTAACGACCCGATCGGCCGGTGGCGCACCCCGCGATGCAAGGGTCTGTAGCGGATTTGTATCGGTTGGTAACCTGACGAGGAGAACGGCGTGAAATTGCTCACCTTCCGGCCGCCGCGCATGCGCAATCCGCATTTCGGCGTGCTGCTGTCCAACGGCCAGGCGCTGGACCTGACCGCCAGCGGCGGGCGCGCGCTGCCTGCCAGCCTGATGGACTGCATCAGGGCGGGCGATGCGGGGCTGTCGCAGGTCAGGGCGACGCTCGCCATCGCCGAGGGACTGCTGGCACGCGATATGGTCCCCGATGCGATGGTCTCGCTCGACGCCGTCGAGCTGCTCGCGCCGCTGCGGCCGGGGAAGATCATGGCGGTGGGCCGGAACTATCCCGATGTGCTGACCGCCGAAGATGCCGCGGCTGCGCCGGGGCGGCCGGGCGGCTTCATCAAGAACGCCAGCTGCGTGATCGGGCCGGGCGAGACGATCCGCAAGCCGCGCTGGACGCGCAAGCTCGACTACGAGACCGAACTGGCGGTGGTGATCGGGAGCGACTGCAGCCGCGTCGATCCGGAGCGCTGGGCGGACGTGGTGTTCGGCTACACGATCATGAACGACCTCTCCGCGCGCGACATCCAGGCGGTCGAGCGCAGGGATGGCAACATCACGGTGGGCAAGAACTTCCCCGGGGCCGCGCCGCTTGGTCCGTGGGTGGTGACGAAGGACGAGATCCCGGATCCGCACGCGCTGCGGCTGCTGACCCGGGTCAACGGCGTGGCGCGGCAGGACGGCAACACCGGACAGCAGATCCATCGCATCCCGGCGCAGATCGCGTGGTATTCGTTCGCCGGCTTCGAAGCGGGTGACATCGTCTCGACCGGCAGCCCCGGGGGAACCGGCATGACCTACCAGGGTCCGGGCAGCTGGTTCCTCGAGCACGGGCACGAGGTCGAATGCGAGATCGAGGGCATCGGCGTGCTCGGCAATCCGGTGCGCAATGCGCGCGCATGACGCGGTGCTGCCGGGATGAAGGTGAGGGCGAGGGTGCGAGTGACCGCTGGCGCGCTCGCGCTGTCCATGATGCTGCCCTCGCTGCCGCTGCCGCTGCATGCTGCCCGGCCCTATGCGACCGACGACGCTCGCATCACCCCTGCTGGCGGCTGCCAGCTGGAATCCTGGGTCCAGCACCACCGCCCGAGCGGCGGCGGCACCGAGTTCTGGGCGTTGCCGGCGTGCAATCCGGGCGGCAACCTCGAGATCACCGTCGGCCTCAACCGGCTGCCGACCGAAGCCGGCCAGCCGTGGAACGGCAACGCGCTGGTGCAAGTGAAGACGTTACTGCGCAGCCTGGACACCGGCATCGGCACCGGCTTTGCCGCAGGTGCCACGGCGCGAACCAGCGGTGCTTCGAACGCCTCGTCTCCGTCGGCGCTGTCTTCCGCCTACGCGTACAACGTGACCAGCATCGCCTTCGCCGACGAGGCATTCGTGCTGCTGATGCTGGCCGGCATCAAGCGCGACCGCGAGACGCAGCGCACGATTGCGCTGTGGGGCGTGGGCAGCGAGACGCGGCTGTTCCGCCGTGGCGACCAGGAGCTGCTGCTCGCCGCCGAGGTGTACGGCAGCGACCGCGGCAGCCCGTCATGGCAGGGTGGCTTCCGCTTCTGGGTGGTCAAGGAGAAGGTGCAGGTCGATGCAGTGGTCGGCCGCCAGATCGGCAGCCATGACATCGACCGCAGCTGGTGGTCGATCGGCGTGCGCCTGATCGGCGACGGCCTGCTGCGCTGAGCGCGGCAGGCTGCCTGCCCGACACGCACGATCCACCGGCGTCACCCGGCGGGACGGTATCCGATCGTGCCGTCATACTTCGCCAGTTCCTCCGCCGGCATGTAGGCCTCTTCCAGCTTGCGGATTGCGTCCAGTCCCGAGAACCGGTGCAGGTCGCCCACCGGATGGCTGGCGATGCGTTCCATCAGCGCGGCCTCCGCCATCGGGCCTTCGTCGCGCATCGCCACCGCCGCGTCGTACATCGAGGTGAGCGCTGCGCGCAGCATGGTGTTCGCGGTGATCGTCATCGCCATGCCGTAGTCGTTCATCTGCTGCAGCGTGAAGCGCGGCGACACGCCGGTCATGTTGTAGAACACCGGCCCGCGCACTTCGCGGCAGATGCGCTCGACCTCGGCCACGGAAGTCGGTCCTTCGACGAAGCCGAGATCGGCGCCGGCATCCAGGTAGGCATTCACGCGCGCGATCGCATCGTCGAGCGAACCACCGACCGCGCCGCGCGCATCGCTGCGCGCGATCAGCACGAAATCGGGATCGACCTGCCGGCGCACCGCATCGGCGGCGCGGATCTTGCCGACCGCCTCGGCGATCGGTATCACCTGGCGGCCGGCGACGTGTCCGCAGCGCTTGGGCAGCGACTGGTCCTCGAGGTGGATGGCGGCGACGCCGGTCTGGATGTATTCGCGCACGGTGCGCGTGACGTTCACCGCGTTGCCGTAGCCGTTGTCCGCGTCGGCGATCACCGGGATCGACACCGCATTGGCGATCCAGCGCGCGTTGGTATGCATCTCGGTCATCGTGGCGAACCCGACATCCGGCATGCCGAGCTGGGCCACGGACGTGCCGTAGCCGGTCATGTAGACCGCGGGGAATCCGGTCATCTCGATCACTCGCGCGCTGACTGCGTTGAAGCAGCCCGGCACGAACACGGTACGGCCGCCGGCCAGCAACTGGCGAAGGCGGGTGGTGGCGCGCACGGCTGGCGTGGCGGGCGCGGCGGGCGGAATATCGGCGGTGGTCATCGGGTTCCTCAATTGTTCGGGATTCCTGCCGAAAGTGTACGTTGGCGGGCGTGTTCCCGCAGAGGATTGCGCGCGATGTGGAAGGCGATACGGATTGTGGTGCTGCTGTTCATCCTGGCGACCGTCGCGCAGGGGGCCTGGCTTGCCCGTGTCGATGCCACCGACTGGAAGAACCCGGTGATCGTCGTGCTGTATCCGATCAACGCCGACGGCTCGCAGCGGTCCGAACAGTACCTGGCCCGGATGGACCTGTCGCGCTTCCAGCCGATGGCCGAATTCATGCGCGAGCAGGCGCTCGTCTACGGCATCCAGGAGAAGGAGCCGATCGAGCTCAGGCTGGCGCCGCGGGTGCAGCGGGTGCCGCCGCAGCCGCCGGCGCCGGGCAATGTCGCGGCGGCGATCTGGTGGAGTCTGAACTTCCGGTTCTGGGCCTGGCGCCACGACACCTACACGGGTGCACGCGCGCATGTGCGCCTGTTCCTGATGTACCACGACGATCGCAAGTCGCCCCGGCTCCCGCATTCCACCGGGCTTGAAAAGGGCCTGATCGGGCTGGTCAACGTCTTCGCCAACGAAGAGATGACCAGTGCGAACAACGTGATCATCGTGCACGAGATGCTGCATACGCTCGGCGCGACCGACAAGTACGATCGCGCGACGAACATGCCGCTGTTCCCGGATGGTTATGCCGAGCCGCAGCGCATGCCGCTGCTGCCCCAGCTGTATGCCGAGATCATGGGCGGGCGGATCCCGATCGGCAGCCTGCGTGCCGACCAGCCCGATGGCCTGCACCAGGCGCTGATCGGCCCGCTGACCGCCCGCGAGATCAACTGGATCGCGCGCTGATCGCCATGGGCGTGCAGGCCGGCGCGGTTGCGGGGACAATAGGGCGACAGAACCTTCGCAGGCGAACCCCATGAAGAAGCAGATCGAATACGTGTCCGAGATGACCCAGTTCATCCGCGACCTGCATGCACAGCGGCCGCACCTGGCCGAAGACCAGCGCAAGGCGCGGGCGCGCTGGTGGGACCGCGCCCCCGATCCCGCCCTCGACCCCAATCTCGATGCCGCCGAGCGTGAGCGGCTCGCCGACTCGAAGGTGCGCCAGCAGGGCTACGTCTACCAGACGCGCGGCTGAACGCCGCCACCCGTCCCGCGCGACGCGTCAGCGCTTGACGCGCCACAGGTCGGCGGGGCCCAGCTGCCGCTCCAGCCCGCCGCCGAGCAGCCAGCCGCGTGCGCTGTCGTCATCCTTCAGGTAGGCGTTCCAGAACATCAGCGAGGCGGCCCGGATCGCCCGGTACGCGGCCGCATCGGCCTCCGCCGTGGCCGCACCCGGACGTGCGCGGCGCACCTGCCGCAGCTCCGGCTGTCCGCTGAAGGTGCCGTGGTCGGCGCCGTCGAGCACCAGCAGGTACTTGTCGGGGCCGGGCATGCGTTCGAACGGCAGCTGGCGGCTTCGTGCCGTTTCCTTGCTGGCGACGCTGGTGTCGAGCGTCCCGGTCAGCGACAGGAACGGCTGGCGGATGTCGGCGAACCGGCTGGCCTCCCCGGCGAGCGGTGCGTCTCGTCCGCCCGACGGGCTGAACGCGATCGAGGCGCGGATGCGTGACTCGAGCAGTTTCCCGGACATCGGTCCGAAGCGTTCGCCGGCCAGTGCCTGGGTCGTGACGGCACCGTACGAATGTCCGCTTATGCCGACACGCGACAGGTCTGCCTGGCCGACCACCGGGTCGCCGGCGCCTACCCGGCGCGACAGTTCATCGAGCACGAACTTCACGTCGGCCACGCGCGCCAGGAACTGCGTCGCGCTCATCGCCTCGCGCATGTCGCGGATCGCCGATGCGCGATCGGTCGCGCCCTGCCAGAGGCTGCTGTCGCTGCCCGGGTGCTGCAGGTGTATCACCAGGTAGCCATGGCTCGCCCAGTGGTCGCCCCAGGCCTGACCGGCCTCGCGCGAGCCGCCGAGGCCATGGGAGAACAGGACCACCGGAAACGCCGTCCTGCCGCCGGCCCTGGCGCCGGGGCCGGCCGCGCGCGGCTGGACGATGCGCAGCGGAACCTGCCGCTGCCTGCGCTCGTCCGGCCAGGATTCGAGACTGACGGCGATCGTGTAGGGACCCGGCAGGGCCGGATCGGCGGCGCGGGAAGCCGGCGCACCCAGGACAAGGGCGAGCAGGCACAGCAGGACGATCGGCAAGGGCAGGCGGCAGGGCAGGCGGCAGGGCATGGTGGTCATGATGCCGTCGGCGACGTCCGACGCGCTGAAACGAAACGCAACCGGATGTAACGCGCCTGGACTGCCGGGTCTAGCGCATCATTTCTTGCGGCGGACCTCGTTGCCGATGATCGCGCCCGCGGCGGCGCCGCCGACGGTACCGAGGGTGCTGCCCCCGGTGAGGACGCTGCCGACCACGCCGCCCGCGGCTGCGCCCACGGCCGCACCCTTCTGGCTGGGGGTGAGGTTTGCGCAGCCGACCATCAGTGTCAGCGATGCGGCCAGCGCGAGGGTCACGCCCTTTCGCTTCTTCTTCATGTCGTCCTGCAAGCGCATCTGGATCTCCCTAAATAAATGTCGTTCTTCGCGCAAACCGCGTGCCTGGTTCCTGGGGGGCGTCCGGCCCTGAACGCTCAGTCGAACGAGGACCAGCCCGGCTCGTCCCGGTCGAGCAACCGGCGCAGGGCCGCAAAATGCAGGGGCGCCTGCTGTCGGTCCTGGATCATCTGCTCGGCCGTCAGCTTGACGACTTCCGACGGAATCAGCCGAGGCGGCAGGCCCGTGCCGCGCCCCAGCACCTGCAGCATGCAGGCGCGTTCGAGGTAATAGAGGTCGTCGAACGCCAGTGCCATGTCGGGGCCGCAGACGATGACCCCATGGTTGGCGAGGAACAGGACATCAGCCTCCTGGAAGGCGGCCGCCATCCGGTCGCCTTCCGCCGGATCGGTTGCGAGTCCGTTGTACGCATCCTCATACGCGACCCGGTTGAAGAACTTGGTTGATTGCTGGCTGACCCATTCCATCCGGCCGGGCAGGATGCCGGTGAGCGTGGTCGCATACGGCATGTGGGTGTGCAGCACCACCCGGGCGCTGGGTTTCGCCCGGTGGATGCGCGAATGGATGTAGAACGCCGTCGGCTCCACCCGGTGCCGGCCGTCGATCAGGTTGCCGTCGATGTCCACGGTGACGATGTCTGCCGGTGTCACCTCGAGCCAGTGCAGCCCCTGCGGGTTGATCAGGAAGCGGTCGTCATGGCCGGGCAGCGCGATGCTGAAGTGGTTGCACACGCCTTCATGCAGGCCGAGCCGCGCGGACCAGCGCAGCGCGCAGGTGAGGTCGAGCTTCGCTTCCCGGATCGGATCGGTCATAGGGGTCCATTGCAAGTTGGAGTCGGACGGTACACGATACGCGGTCCGTCCGCCGCCGTGGCAGCATCCGGCTGT
>JBIITW010000204.1:0-8439 GCA_044340265.1 Burkholderiales bacterium
CCTGGCTGAAGGCGATGGGCATGGCGGTCGCGCCGGTGGCCGAGGCGGCCAAGGGCGACAAGCGGTTCAAGCACGAGGACTGGGAGAACAACCTCGTGTTCAACTACCTCAAGCAGTCCTACCTGATTGCGGCGCGCCACACGCACGGTGCGATGACCACGGTCGAGGGCCTGGACGAGAACGCGCGCAAGAAGGTCGACTTCTTCACCCGCCAGTACATCGATGCCCTGGCGCCGACCAACTTCGCGATGACCAACCCCGAGGTGCTGCGCGCGACGCTCGACACCGGTGGCCAGAACCTGCTCGACGGGCTGGACAACCTGCTCGGCGACCTCGAGCGCAGCGGTGACAGCCAGCTGCGCATCAGCATGACCGACCGCACCCAGTTCAGGCTGGGCGAGAACATCGCGGTGACCCCCGGCAAGGTGGTGTTCCAGAACCCGCTGATGCAGCTGATCCAGTACACGCCGTCGACGGCGAAGGTGCTCAAGCGCCCGCTGCTGATCGTGCCGCCGTGGATCAACAAGTTCTACATCCTCGACCTGCGCGAGAAGAACTCGTTCATCAAGTGGGCCGTCGACCAGGGCCACACGGTGTTCGTCATCTCCTGGGTCAACCCGGACGAGAAGCTGGCCGACAAGGGCTTCGACGACTACCTGCAGCTCGGCCCGCTGGCCGCGCTGGACGCGGTGCGCGAGATCACCGGCGAGCCCGATGCGAACGTCATCGGCTACTGCCTGGGCGGCACGCTGCTCGCCAGCGGCCTTGCCTGGCTGAAGGCGAAGGGGCAGTCCGACCGCGTCGCCAGCGCGACCTTCTTCACCGCGATGATCGATTTCTCCGACCCGGGCGAACTGGGCGTGTTCATCGACGAGGAGCAGCTCGACCACCTCGAGCGGCGGATGGCCAAGCGCGGCTACCTCGAAGGCCACGAGATGGCCTCGACCTTCAACATGATGCGCGCCAACGATCTGATCTGGTCGTTCGTGGTGAACAACTACCTGATGGGCAAGGACCCGTTCCCGTTCGACCTGCTCTACTGGAATTCGGACTCGACCCGCATGCCCGCCGCGATGCACGGCTTCTACCTGCGCAACATGTACCTGAAGAACCTGCTGCGCCGGCCCGGCGGCATCACGCTGGACGGCGTGCCGATCGACGTCACGAAGATCGAGACCCCGGCGTACTTCCTGTCCACCATCGAGGACCACATCGCCCCCTGGAAGTCGACCTACGCCGGTGCCGGACTGCTGGCCGGGCCGGTGCAGTTCACGCTGGCCGGATCCGGCCACATCGCCGGCGTGATCAACCCGCCGGCGGCGAAGAAGTACCAGCACTGGACCAGCCCGGCCGCGCTCACTGCGGGCGCAGACGAATGGCTGGCGCAGGCGAAGTCCCATGAAGGCTCGTGGTGGCCGCACTGGCACCAGTGGCTGTCGTCCGGCTTCGGCAATGGCGAGGTCGATGCCCGTACGCCGGGCAGCGCCTCGCATCCGGCCTTCGAGGACGCGCCGGGGTCCTATGTGAAGCAGGCGATCGACCCGGCAGCCGAGGCGGCATGCGCGCCCGTCGCGCCGGCTGCCGCGGCGCCGGCATCGAAGC
The DNA here is from genome assembly GCA_044340265.1 of Burkholderiales bacterium. Lineage (GTDB taxonomy): Bacteria > Pseudomonadota > Gammaproteobacteria > Burkholderiales > CAIKXV01 > CAIKXV01. Next base: position 1,603 of record JBIITW010000204.1, read on the forward strand.
CGGCACGGACGCCCCGGTCATGATGCGCATCGCGGTGCTCGGCGCCGGCCAGATGGGCAGCGGCATCGCCCAGGTCTGCGCCGCCGCGGGCTATCCGGTGCTGCTGCGCGACCTCGATCCGGCGGCGCTCGACCGCGCGCACGCGGCGATCGCCTCCAGCCTCGACCGGCTGTTGTCGAAAGGACGCATCACCGAAACGGACAAGGCCGGCACGCTGGGCCGGATCACCACCGCCAGTTCCGCCGAGGCGCTGGCCGATGCCGACCTGGTGATCGAGGCCGTGACCGAGAACCTCGAGGTCAAGTGCCGGATCTTCCGCGAGCTGTCCACCACCTGCCGCGCCGACGCGATCCTCGCCAGCAACACCTCGTCGATCTCGCTGACGCGGCTGGCGGCCGTGGTCGACCACCCCGAGCGGGTGATCGGCATGCACTTCATGAACCCGGTGCCGATGATGCAGCTGGTCGAGGTGATCAGCGCCCGGCAGACCTCGCGCCCGACGCGCGACACCGTGGAGGCGCTCGCGCGCGCGCTGGGCAAGGTCCCGGTGGACGTCAAGAACAGCCCGGGCTTCGTCGCCAACCGGGTGCTGATCCCGATGATCAACGAAGCGGCGTTCTGCCTGTACGAAGGGCTGGCCACCGCAGAGGAGATCGACACCGTGATGAAGCTCGGCATGAGCCATCCGATGGGTCCGCTCGCGCTGGCCGACCTGATCGGCATCGACACCGTGCTGGCCATCATGCAGGTGCTGCTCGACGGCTTCAACGATTCCAAGTATCGGCCCTGCCCGCTGCTGGTCGAGATGGTCGACGCCGGCCATCTCGGCCGCAAGAGCGGGCGCGGATTCTTCACCTATCCCGGCAGATAGACCAGAGACCTGCCGCGGCCCGGAGACGACACCATGATCGAACCCTCCTACCGGAACCTGCGCCACGAACAGCCCGCGCCGGGCATCCATCTCGTCACCCTCGACCGGCCGAAGGCGCTCAACGCGCTCGACAGCGCCTTGCTCGGCGAGCTTGCCTGCGTCGTGCAGGGGCTCGCCGGCGATGCCGACGCACGGGCGGTGCTGCTCACCGGCGCCGGGGCGAAGGCGTTCGTCGCAGGCGCGGACATCTCGGAGATGCAGTCCCTGTCGCCGGCGGACGCGCGGGCCTTCTCGGCGAAGGCGTCGCGGCTGTTCCTGGACCTCGAGGCACTGCCGATGCCGGTGATCGCGCTGGTCAACGGTTATGCGCTGGGCGGGGGCTGCGAACTCGCACTCGCCTGCGACTGGATCATCGCCGCCGACAACGCGGTGTTCGGCCAGCCCGAGGTCAACCTGGGCATCCCGCCCGGCTTCGGCGGCACGCAGCGCCTTCCGCGCCGGATCGCCCCGGGCAAGGCGCTCGAACTGCTGCTCACCGGCCGGCAGGTGAAGGCAGACGAGGCGGTCGCGATCGGGCTGGCCAACGAAAAGGTCGCTGCCGACGCGCTGCTCGCACGCGGCATCGAGATGGCGAAGCTGGTCGCCACCAAGGGCCCGTTCGCCGTGCGCCTGGTCAAGCAGGCCTGGCAGCGCGGGCGATCGCTCGACCTCGCCTCGGCGTGCGCGATCGAATCCGACCTGTTCGGCCTGGCGTTCTCCAGCGCCGACCAGGCCGAGGGCATGCGCGCGTTCATCGAGAAGCGCCCGCCGGATTTCCGCGGGCGCTGAAGCACCTGCAGCGCCTCCCCCGCACAACGGTCGATCCACTGCACGGACCGTTTTCTCGGCGCGAAGCGGCAGGATGTCACACCAGAGGCAGACCTTGATCACGGCATTGATCCAAACGGATCAATCGTCGGAAACCTGTGTGCAATCCGTCACTTGCTGGCGGAACGGCGATCCCTATTCTCGCGTGCATCCGGAAGCGCAATCGCGTGCTTCCGAATCTCGACAAAGGAATCCCTCTGATGAACAAGCAGACCATCGCTGCAGCACTGACGGCCGCCACCCTCGGGCTGGCCGCCTCCGCCGCGAACGCTGGGCTCGTCGTCACGATCGGCGGCGTCGGCGTGGCCAACCAGGGCCAGACCTCCACTTTCAGCGGCCAGGCCGGCTACACCACGTTCGACTTCGAAACGACGCCGCTGGGCCCGATCATGCAGGCCCCGTACAGTGGCAATGGCCGCGTCGTCACCGGCAGCCTGGGCGGTCAGTACGCCGCACCGCAGACCATGGCAAACCCGAACACCAGCCGCTACCTCGCGGTGCCGACGCAGAACGCCGGCAATCGGACGGTGTCGATCGACGCCCCGACGCTGTCGAGCTACTTCGGCATCTGGTGGGGTTCGGTCGACAACTACAACACGATCACCTTCTTCAACGGCAACACCGAAGTGGCCAGCCGTGACGGCGCAGCCCTGCGCGCCGTGCCGAACCCGTTCCTGACCCCGGGCACCCAGAGCGAAGCCGCCTACTTCAACTTCACGTTCGACGCCGGCGAAGCCTTCACCCGCGTCGTGCTCGGCTCGACCGGTTTCGCGCTGGAGTCGGACAACCACGTGTTCGGCACCGCAGTGGTCCCGGTCCCGGGCGCCGCCATCCTGCTGATGTCGGGCATGCTGGGCATGCTGTTCGCCTCGCGGCGCCAGCGCAAGGGCCTGCAGGTCGCCTGAGCGCGACCGCCGGCGGCGCGGCGCCTCTCCGGGGGGGCAGGCGCTGCACCGCCGGAATGCAGGATGCAGCAGGGCAGGAAGTATCTCCGGCCCTGTCTGCAAAGGCAGGACCGCAGTTTCTCGAGAGACTGCAGGCAGGAGGGGCGACGAGAGTCGCCCCTTTTTCCTTGTTGGTTCCTGGCGCAACGCCCTCCAGGCGACCTTTTCGCTGAAGGGCATGATCCGAAAGGGCCATTGCCCCGGACGGCGCGTGATTTTTTTCACGCTTTCTGCGAAGCAGCGACCGCTATCCTCTTGCTGCGGTGCGTTATGCGCCCTTCGCAAAGCCATTCAGGACCTACCGGGAGCCTCTCGATGACCAGAAGCAAGCTGCTGTCAGCCGTTTCGGCGATCGCCCTCATGGGGTCGGTCGCGGCCCAGGCGGATGTCGCCGTGACCATCAATGGCGTCGCCAGCGCCCTCCCGAACAACGGGCTGACGTCCCAGTTCAGCGGGATGGCCGGCTTCGTGACCGAGACCTTCAACGGCGGCACCCTGCCGTCGAACTACACCGGCAGCGCCGCCGTCGTGACCGGCAGCGTCGGCGGCCAGTATGCAGCCCCGAGCACCCCTGCGGCTCCGGGGCTCAACACCAGCCCGTACCTGACCGTCCCCACCGGTTCGGCGCCCGGCTCGGTGTCGATCGCCGCACCTTTCCTGTCGAGCTACTTCGGCATGTACTGGGGTTCGGTCGACACCTACAACTCGATCACCTTCTTCCGTGGCGCGACCCAGGTGAAATCGTTCGGCGGCGCGGACATCATCGCCCTGCCCCTGCCCAGCCTCCAGCCCGGCAACCAGCAGACCGCCGTCTATGTGAACTTCTTCTTCACCAACGGCGACGCCTACGACCGCATCGTGCTGCAGTCGTCGAACTTCGCGCTCGAGTCGGACAACCACGTGTTCGGCGTGGTGCCGGTCCCGGGTTCGGCCCTGCTGCTGCTGTCGGGCGTGCTCGGCGCCGGCTTCATCGCCCGCCGCCGCAAGCCTGCAACTGCCTGATCGCGGCATCGATCGGGGCTGCCCTGGCAGCAAACGGAAAACGCCCGCAATCGCGGGCGTTTTTCATTTCGCAGGCCACCGCCGGACGCGCGCCGGCAGCCCCGGCTGCCGGCGTCAGTTCGCGCGGATATTCCGCTCCCGGATCAGCCGCCCCAGCCGCTCGGCGTCGGACTTCATCACCGCGCCGAACTCGGCTGGCGTGCTGGCGATCGGATCGGCACCGATGCCGGTGATCTGCTGGCGCACTTCCGGCAGCCGCAGCACGTTGACGATCTCGCGGTTCAGGCGATCGACGATCGGCGCTGCCACGCCGCGCGGCGCGAGGAAGCCGAACCAGATCGCCGCCTCGTAGCCGGGAAGCCCGGCTTCGGCCACGGTGGGCAGATCCGGCGCCGACTCGCTGCGCTTCAGGCTGGTGATGGCCAGCGCCCGCACCCGCCCTGCCTTGGCCTGCGGGATGCCGACGATCAGGTTGGGCAGGGTCATCGGGATCTCGTTGCCCATCACCGCCGCGACCGCCGGGCCGATGCCCTTGAACACGATGGCCGTCATGTCGACCTTGCCCATCTGGGCCAGCAGTTCGCCGGCGAGATGGGGCGGGCTGCCGACACCCGACGTACCGTAGTTCATCTTGCCGGGGTTGGCCCGCGTCCATGCGAGCAGCTCGGTGATGTTGTTCACCGGCAGCGACGGATGGACCACCACCATCAGCGGCGAGGAAGCCGCCAGCGATATCGGCGTGAAGTCGCGCATCGGATCGAACGACAGCTTCGAATACAGGTCGCCCATGATCACGTGCGAGTTGTTCACCACGATCATCGTGTAGCCATCCGGGGCGGCACGTGCCGCGATCTCGGTGCCGACCACGCCGCCGGCGCCGGGACGGTTGTCCACCAGGATCGGCTGGCCCAGCCGCTCCTGAAGCCGCGTGCCGACCATGCGGGCGATGGCGTCGTTGCCGCCGCCTGGCGCCAGGGGTACCAGGATGCGGATCGGCTTCACCGGAAACTCGGACTGCGCGAGCACCGCAGCCGGTGCAATCATCATGCACAGCGCACACAATGCCGCACCCAGCGGCGCCCCGGCGCTACCGGCGGACTTGCGCGGCCTCGCTTGCGTCGTCGCCCGCTGCACCGGTTTTCCCTTCCTGCTGTAACGCATCACCTGGCTTCCTCCGTGTCTGGCCGCGGGCGACGGCCCGGGGCGCTGGTTTCTCATTTCAGGAGTATATGTGCGATGCGCACGGAACTGATCACCCTGCCCACCGGCAGCACCCCCATCGACGGCGCCTTCTACCTGCCCGAAGACCGTCCCCCGATCGGCAGCGTACTGCTGTTCCACGGCAACCGGATGAGCTTCCTGTGGGGCGCACCCCGGTTCCTGCCGCCGGTGCTGACCGCGCTCGGCTATGCCTGCCTCGCCTTCAATCGTCGCGGCCACGACATCATGAGCATCCGCGACTCGCGCCAGGCTGAAGGTGCTGCATGGCAGATGACCGATGAAGCGATCGAGGACAACCGGATCGCTGCGCGCTGGCTGGAGGCGCGCGGCCTGCCGGATCCGGTCATCGTCGGCCACAGCAACGGCGGCATGCTCGCGGTGCGCCATGTCGCCGACCATCCCCGCACGCCCGGCCTGGTGCTGCTGTCGGCGCAGTGCGGCGGCCGCGCCATGATCCGCCACGCTGCCGCGGCCGGCGCGCTGGACGGACTCGACCTCGACTCGGTCGCTGCCAGCGCGCGCCGGCTGGTCGACGAGGGCCGTGGCCGCGAGCTGATGCACCTGCCCGGATGGTGGTACGTATCCAGCGCAGAGAGTTTCCTCGACCGGATGGACAACCTGCCCGACACGCTGGGCCTGGCGCCGCGCGTGGCCTGCCCGAGCCTGTACCTGCGCGGCGACAGCGAGCCGTCCGACCTGTATCCGGCAGAGGCGTTCGCCGGGCTCGCCGCCGGCCCCTGCACGGTATCCATCGTCGAGCGTTGCGATCATTTCTACCGCGGCCGCGAAGCCGAGGTCGCCACGCGGGTGGCCGACTGGTTCACGAGCACTTTTGCCGCAGCGCGACAGGAAACCTGAGTCTGCGTGGGAAGACTGCATGGCGCGTCGCAGCAAGTCCGCCCACGTCACGAGATCGTTTCCTGGCGTATCCACCAGGGGCCCGGACTGTGAAAAACCGCGCGCTATACTCGGTCGCGACCGCGTGATTCGGTCGCCGATCGAAACAGTGCCACGCCTGCCACGAGCGCGCGTCGGCCTCGTCCCCGCGGACGAACGTTCAACCTCTACCCAAGGTCATCCCCCATGGATTTGACGGACATGCACGCCGGCGCAAAAACCGACCCGGATCCCGCAGAGACGCAGGAATGGGTCGAGGCGCTCAAGGGCGTCCTCGAGAACGAAGGGCCGGAACGCGCACACTTCCTGCTCGAGAAGCTGGTCGATGTCGCCAGGCGCAGTACCGGCTACCTGCCGTTCAGCGCGCAGACCGCGTACATCAACACGATACCGGCGCACATGGAAGCGAAGTCGCCGGGCAACCACGAACTCGAGCACCGGATCCGTTCGATCATCCGCTGGAACGCGATGGCGATGGTGATCCGCGCGAACAAGCATTCGTCGGAGCTCGGCGGCCATATCGCGAGCTTCGCGTCGGCGGCCACGTTGTACGACGTCGGCTTCAACCATTTCTTCCATGCGCCCTCCGAAAACCATGGCGGCGACCTGGTGTTCTTCCAGGGGCATTCTTCGCCCGGTGTCTATGCGCGCGCCTTCCTCGAGGGCCGCATCACACAGGACCAGCTCGACAACTTCCGCCAGGAAGTCGAAGGCAAGGGGGTGTCGTCCTACCCGCACCCGTGGCTGATGCCCGACTTCTGGCAGTTCCCGACCGTATCGATGGGCCTGGGCCCGCTGCAGGCGATCTACCAGGCGCGGTTCATGAAGTACCTGCACGATCGCGGCATCGTCGACACATCGAAGCGCAAGGTGTTCGCGTACATGGGCGATGGCGAGATGGACGAGCCGGAGTCGCTCGGCGCGATCTCGCTGGCTGCCCGCGAGCGCCTGGACAACCTGGTCTTCGTGATCAACTGCAACCTGCAGCGGCTCGACGGCCCGGTGCGCGGCAACGGCAAGATCATCCAGGAGCTG
>JBIITW010000205.1:0-8353 GCA_044340265.1 Burkholderiales bacterium
TCACCGACGTCGATTTCGACATCGTCCCCGGCCGCAAGCAGGCCACCCGCATCCACTGGCAGAGCCAGGGTGTCGAAGGCGGCGCCGACCTCGGCCCCGACGACCTGCTGTTCATGACCATCGGCTCGCTCACCGAGAACTCCGACGATGGCGACCATCACACGCCGGCGAAGCTCGACGTGGGCCCGGCGCCGGCCTGGGACCTGTGGCGGCGCATCGCGGCGAAGGATCCAGCGTTCGGCCGCCCCGACGTGTTCGGTGCGCACATCCCCGAAACGAAGTGGGAGTCGGCGACCGTCACCACGCTCGACCCGCGCATCCCGCGGCACATCGCCAGGATCGCCAGGCGCGATCCGTTCAGCGGCAAGGTCGTCACTGGCGGCATCGTGACGGCGAAGGATTCCGCCTGGCTTCTCAGCTGGACGGTGAACCGGCAGCCGCACTTCAAGGCCCAGCCCGGCGACCAGATCGTCGTCTGGGTCTACGGGCTGTTCGTCGACAAGCCGGGTGACTACGTGAAGAAGCCGATGCAGGACTGCACGGGCGAGGAGATCACCCAGGAATGGCTCTACCACATGGGCGTGCCGGTGCAGGACATCCCGGGACTGGCCGCCACCGGCGCGCAGACCGTGCCGGTGATGATGCCGTACGTCACCGCCTTCTTCATGCCGCGCCGGGCCGGTGACCGCCCGGACGTGGTGCCGGAGGGTGCGGTGAACTTCGCCTTCATCGGCCAGTTCGCCGAATCCAGGCAGCGCGACTGCATCTTCACCACCGAGTATTCCGTGCGCACGCCGATGGAGGCCGTGTACACGCTGCTCGATGTCGAGCGCGGCGTGCCGGAGGTCTTCAATTCCACCTACGACATCCGCATGCTCCTGGCCGCCTCCGCCCGCCTGCGCGATGGCAAGGAGATCGATCTGCCCGGCCCCGCATTCCTGCGCAACCTGCTGATGAAGGAACTCGACAAGACGCAGATCGGCGCCTTGCTGCGGGAGTACAGGCTCGTCGGACCAGAATGAACAAGAGAGAAGATTCTTCCGTGGATGTGTACCTCAATGGCCTGGGCCTGGGCTCCATAGCCGCTGCGATGTACCTGGTCCGGAAGGCGGACTTCGATCCGTCCAGGATCCACATCTTCGAGCAGATGGGCGCCCGGCATCTCGTCGGAGGAAGCTGTGATGCCACGGAGGTGATCGTCGACGACCAGCCCGCATACGTCATGCAGGGCAGCCGCATGTTCGAGGACAAGGTGTACCCCTGCACCAAGGAACTGTGGTCCATCATCCCGTACGACGAAAATCAATCGTGCCTGGAAGACCACCAGAAGAACCTCGAGGAATGCAGGGTTCACACGGTCGTCCGCCTCCTGCATGAACACGGTCTGAAGGACACCGGGTACCAGCTGGGTCTCGGCACTTCCGAGAAACTGAAGATGGCGAGGCTCCTGGCCACGCCCGAGTTCCTCATCCCGGACGGGGCAAGGATCACGGATATCTTCGGAGCGGCCTTCTTCACCAGCAACTACTGGTACATGTGGCGGGCACTGTTTGCCTTCCAGCCATGGCACTCGGCGGTGGAGATGAAGCGCTACATGCATCTCTTCTTTCACGAGATGCCCAACATGGACACGATGGTCGCACTGGAGCGTACCCGCCATACCAACTACCACTCGTTCATCCTGCCCGCCCTGCGCTTCATGCAGGACAAGGGCGTGAACATCCACTACGACTGCAGGATATCGGACGTCGATTTTGCACTGGACTCCGACGGCAACGGGCGGTCTGTCGAGCGTATCCACCTCGAGACCGGCAGCGGCGAGGTAATGCCCCCCATCCCGGTGCGCGACACCGACCTCGTCTTCCTGACCATCGGCTCGATCGTCAGCAACGCCTCGTTCGGCGCGCACGACCGGCCGGTGGACAGGCCCGCGCCCGACGGCCAGGGCCCGGGTGGCGCATGGACACTGTGGAAGAAGATCGCCGCCCGGCAACCCGACTTCGGTCGCCCCGAGCAGTTCCTGCGCGACATCCCGCAGTCCACGATGATGACCTTCACCGTCACCTTTCGTGGCGGACTGTTCCAGCGCAAGTTCGAGTGGCTGGTGGAGCGCCAGATGGGCCGCCAGAGCCCGCTGCCCCTCACGGCGTCCCCGTGGATCCTGCACCTGCACACCTACCGCCAGCCCCTGTTTCCCGACCAGCCGCGCGATACCTGCGTGATCTGGGTGACGGCGCTGGGCAGCAGCCACACCGGCACGTTCGTGAGGAAGGCCATGACCGAGTGCACGGGTCGGGAGATCCTGGAAGAGTTGCTGGGTCACCTGCAATTCGACCATGACGCGGGGGAGAAGGACGAGATGCTCGACACTTCCACCTGCATCCCCTGCCTGCTGCCCTACGGCACCAGCCAGTTCCTCGGCAGGGTGCGGGGCGACCGGCCTGCGGTGGTTCCGGAGGGTTCCAGGAACTTTGCGTTCCTCGGGCAGTTCGTGGAGATTCCCGATGGCATCGTTTTCACCACGGAGTACAGCGTGCTGGGTGCGATGCTTGCAGTGAAGGAATTCGTGAAGCCGTCGCTGGCGATACCGCCCATGTATTTCGGGCAGCACGATCCGCTCACGTCGATTGCGGTGGCACGCGCGCTGGTTCGCTAGGCGCATGCGTCGCCTGCCGCCACGATCGTCGTGCCGGATGGGTCCAGGCCGCGACGGGCCGACCGGATCGGCTGCGCGGTGAGGTCGAACTGGCTGGCATCTTCGAAGCTCGCCATCTATGCCGCCATCGCGGCCAACGTCGCCATTGCCGCCACCAAGCTCACAGTCGCCGGCATCACCGGCAGCTCGGCGATGCTGTCGGAAGGCATCCATTCATCGGTCGACAGCTTCAACGGCGTACTCCTGCTGGTCGGCATCCATCTGAGCCAGCGGCCCGCCACGCCCGAGCATCCGTTCGGGCATGGCAAGGAGCTGTACTTCTGGAGCCTGATCGTCGCCGTGCTGATCTTCGGCCTCGGCGGCGGCATCTCGTTCTACGAAGGCGTGCAGCACATGCGCGATCCGGAGCCGCTGCACGATCCCGGCTGGAACTATGCGGTGCTCGGCGCAGCGGCCGTGTTCGAAGGCATCAGCTTCGCCATCGCGCTGCGCCAGTTCCGGCGGATGGCCGGCGGCACCCCGTTCCTGCAGTTCGCCCATCGCAGCAAGGACCCGTCCAGCTACACCGTGCTGGCGGAGGATTCCGCTGCCCTCGTCGGGCTGGCGATCGCCGCGGCGGGCATCGCACTCAGCCACTGGCTGGACATGCCCGTGCTGGATGGCGCAGCGTCGCTGCTGATCGGCATCCTGCTGGCGGGCGTCGCGAGCCTGCTGGCCTGGCAGTCGCGCGGCCTGCTGATCGGGGAAGGCATCCGGCCGGAGACCGCGCGCGAACTCCGCAGCATCGCCCTGGCGCAGCCTTGCGTGCGAAACGTCGGGCGCGTGCTGTCGATGTACGTCGGGCCCGACGACGCGCTGGTCACGATGGACCTCGACTTCGACGCAGGGACGGAAACGGTCGACGCAGCCCTCGCGATGGCCGAGGTCGAGCGCCAGGTCAGGGAGCGGTTTCCGATGATCAGGCGGTTGTTCATCGAGTCCGGCTCGGCAACCGTGCCGCTGCGCTGGTCCAGGTCCGATGCGATCGAGCCACCGCGCGCATTCACGCAGCCCGCGCTCCGGGTGTCCCCGCCGCTACCTTGATCACTCCACCGGGATCTTCGCGAGCCGGACCACCCGGGCCCACTTGTCGACTTCGGCCTTGAGGAACGCGCCGAACTCGGCTGGCGTGTTGCTCATCGGCTGCAACTCCTGCTTTACCAGTACCGCGGCCACCGCCGGATCGCCGATCGTGCGCACCACCGCTGCATGCAGCGCCGTGACGATCGGGGCGGGCGTGCCGCCCGGCGCGGTCAGTCCGTACCAGGTCGTGAACTCGTAGCCGGGCAGGCCCGACTCGGCGACGGTGGGAACCTGTGGCAGGGCCGGCAGGCGCTTCGCGGTGGTCACCCCCAGTGCACGCAGTCGGTTGTTGTTCACGAACGGAAGCGCGGACCCGAGCGTGGGTACTGCCACCTGCAGGTGGCCGCCGACCAGGTCGGCCAGCACCGGTCCTGCGCCCTTGTATGGAACATGCAGCATCTCGATGCCCGCGTTGGCTGCGATCAGGGCCGCCGCGAGATGGATGCTGGTGCCGATGCCGCCGGATCCGTAGGTCAGTTCGTTCGGCCGGGCCTTCGCCAGCCTCACCAGGTCGGCGACGGTCTTCGCGGGTAGCGACGGATGCACGACCACGATGCTCGGCTGCGTGGCCACCAACGAGATCGGCGTGAGGTCGCGCAGCGTGTCGTAGGGCAGGCTCTGGCGCAAGGCGGCGACGGCGGCGAGGTTGGTGTTGTTCAGTCCTAGTGCATGGCCGTCGGGCGCTGCCTTCGCGACGGCTGCAGTGCCGGTGACCATCGCATTGCCCGCGCGGTTCTCGACGATGACGGCCTGGCCGAGTTCCTCGGCGAGTCTGGGCGCAATGGCACGTGCGACCAGGTCGATGCCTCCGCCCGGGGCGACCGGAACGATGATGCGCACCGGCTTGGCAGGGAAAGCGGAAGGCTGGCCGTGAGCGTTGAACGGTGCTGCAAGGCAGAGGAATGTCAAAGCCGCTGGTGTCGACGGACGCATGATCTGCAGGCCTCTCGCGCGCTGGCGCATTGACAGACAAAGGTTGGTCGGATGACCCCGATCGGCAGCAAACGCCATGCCATGCGGGGTCTCCGGGCGCAGCGGGTTGGTGCCGGAATGGAACTTTGTGACAATCCGCAGGTCCGAGACCTTGGCAATGGCGCCGAGGCATCTGCACGCGGCCCGGCACGTGTCCCCGATCTTGGGCACACTCGCCCCCTCATCCTGCCCTTCCAAGAACAGCCCAAGAAAAACAGCCGATGATCCGGGTAGAGAATCTCGTCAAGCAGTTCGGCGCCAAGCGCGCCGTCAATGGCGTATCGTTTTCCGTCGAGCGGGGTGAAGTGCTCGGTTTGCTCGGGCCCAACGGCGCCGGCAAGTCGACCACGATGCGCATCATCACCGGCTTCTATCCGGCCACCTCGGGCCGGGTCACGGTCGGCGGCCATGATGTCGCCACCGACCCGATCCGGGTCAAGGCGCTGATCGGCTACCTGCCCGAGAGCGCGCCGTCGTATGCCGACATGACCGTGCAGGGCTTCCTGTCGTTCATCGCCGACCTGCGCGGGCTGTCGGGCAGCGCGAAGAAGGCTGCGGTGCATGGCGCGGTCGAGACCTGCCTGCTCGAAAGCGTGCTGCACCAGCCGATCGACACGCTGTCCAAGGGCTACCGGCATCGCACCTGCCTCGCGCAGGCGATCCTGCACGATCCCGACGTGCTGATCCTCGACGAGCCCACCGATGGACTCGATCCGAACCAGAAGCATGCGGCGCGCGAACTGATCCGCCGCATGGGCAGGACCAAGGCGATCGTCTTCTCCACGCATATCCTGGAGGAAGTCGAGGCGGCCTGCACCCGCGCGGTGATCATCGATCGCGGCTCGGTGGTCGCCAACGGCACGCCGGCGGAACTCAAGGCGCGATCGGCGACGGCGGGCTGCGTGCGGGTGACGCTCGCCGGCGCGGCCGCCGATGCGGTCGTCGCGCAGTTCGGGCAATTGCCCGGGGCTGCGCGCGCGGAACCGCTGCCGGGTGCAGACGTCGCGCCGGACGGGCGGGTCACGGTGCGCGTCTATCCGAAGCGCGACGACAGCGGCGCGATCGGTGCCGCCGGTGCGGCACTGACGGTGGCGGTCGCGCAGTGCGCGCAGGCGGCGGGCTGGCAGGTGCAGGCGCTGTCCACCGAGGAGGGACGCCTCGAAGACGTGTTCCGCTCGATAACCCTGCCCGATACGGTGGCGAAATGAACGGAACGACCTTCCGCAACATCTACGGCATCGTCCGGCGCGAGCTGTCCGGCTACTTCGGCTCGCCGGTCGCCTATGTGTTCCTGGTGATCTTCCTGCTGATGGCAGGTTTCCTCACCTTCACCCTCGGCCGCTTCTTCGAGCGTGCCGAGGCGTCGCTGGTGTCGTTCTTCACCTGGCACCCGTGGATGTACCTGTTCCTGGTGCCGGCGGTCGGCATGCGGCTGTGGTCGGAAGAGCGCAGGCTCGGCACGCTCGAGCTGCTGCTCACGCTGCCGGTCACGCTGCCGCAGGTGATCATCGGCAAGTTCCTCGCGTCATGGATCTTCCTGGCGATCGCGCTGGCGCTGACCTGTCCGGTGTGGATCACCGTCAACGTGCTCGGCTCGCCCGACAACGGCGCGATCCTCACCGCCTACCTGGGCAGCCTGCTGCTCGCGGGCAGCTTCCTCGCGATCACCTCGATGACCTCGGCGATGACCCGCAATCAGGCGGTGAGCTTCATCCTGTCGGTGATGATCTGCCTGCTGCTGGTGATCGCCGGCTACAGCCCGGTGACCGACCTGCTCACCCGCTGGACGAGCCCCGGCGTGGTGAGCGCGGTCGCCTCGTTCTCGGTGATGACGCACTTCGATGCGCTCCAGCGCGGCGTGATCGACCTGCGCGACGTCGGGTTCTTCCTGTCGGTGATCGGCTTCGCGCTGTTCGGCAATGCGGTGATCGTGCGCGGCCTGCGGGCCGGCTGAAGGAATGTGACGATGACCCCTGGAAACCTCGTGAAACGACTGATGTCCCCCGCCGGCCTCGCGGTGCTGTTCATCGCCCTGGTCGCCCTCAATGTCGTGTTCTCCACCGTGCCGGCGCGCATCGACCTGACCGAAGGACGCGTGTACACGCTGTCCGACGGTACGCGCCAGGTGCTGGCGAAGCTCGATGCGCCGGTGGTGGTGCGCCTCTACTACACGCAGAGCGGCGATACTTCGGTGCCGGTGGCGCTGAACACCTTCGCCAAGCGGGTGCAGGACCTGCTCGCCGAATACGTCGCCGCCTCCGGTGGGCGGCTGGTGCTGGAGCGGTTGAACCCCGAGCCGGATTCCGATGCCGAGGAAGCCGCCATCCGCGACGGCATCGATGGCCAGGTGACGCCCAACCAGGAGAAGTTCTACCTGGGCCTGGCCATCGCCCGGCGCGACGGCCTGGCCGAAGGTGCGAAGGGCGGCGCAGGCAAGGGGGACGCTGCGAAGGGCGATGCCGCCAAGGCCGCCAACCTGGTCGCGATACCGGTGCTGTCGCCCGAGCGTGAACGGCTGCTCGAGTACGACATCACCCGCGCCATAGCCCAGGTGATGCAGGAGCGCCGTCCGGTGATCGGCGTGATGAGCGCGATCCCGGTGTTCGGTCGTCCGATGGAACTGATGCTCGGCCGGTTGCCGACCGGTCCGTGGATCGCGATCCAGGAACTGCAACGCAACTTCGACGTGCGCCCGGTGCCGATGGAGAGCACGCGCATTCCCGACGACGTGAAGGTGCTGCTGGTGATCCACCCGCGCGACCTGAGCGACGCCGGAGAGTACGCAATCGACCAGTTCGTGATGCGCGGCGGCCGGCTGATCGCCTTCCTCGACCCGTATGCGTTCTTCGACCAGCAGCGAAACCTCGAGAATCCCCTGGCCGGCAATACCGCGAGCGAATCGACGTTCCGCCACCTGCTCGGTGCCTGGGGCTACTCGATGCCGACCGGCAAGATCGCGGGCGACCTGACGCTGGCCAGCCTGCAGAATGGTCGTGCGATGCCGACCCTGCTGAACGTGCAGGGCGATGCGCTGAACAAGGACGACGTGGTCATCGGCCAGGTGGGCGCGCTGACCATCCCGTTCCCGGGCTGGTTCGATCCGATCGCCGGCAAGGCGGTGCCCGGGCTGACCACCACCGTGCTCGCGCGTACTTCGCCCAACTCGATGCTGATCGATCCGATCATCGCGACCCTGTCGGGCGAAGCGGCTGCCCGCGGCTTCCAGCCGACGGGCAAGGCGAACGCGCTTGCGCTGCGCCTGAGCGGACGTTTCCCGACCGCCTTCTCCGACGGTCCGCCGAAGGCCGAAGAGAACCTGCCGGTGCCGCTGCGCGATGGCGCGCCTGCCGACCCGACCACCGGACCGGGTGCCACACCGGCCGCGCAGCCGCCGGCGGACCCTGCCGCCCACCTGGCGAAGGCCTCGGCCGATGCCCAGGTGGTGCTGGTGTCGGACATCGACATGCTGGCCGATGGCGTGGTGGTGCAGATCCAGGAGGCGTTCGGCCAGCAGGTGCGGGTGCCGATCAACGGCAACCTCGATTTCCTGCAGAGCCTGGTCGAGGCGTTCGCCGGCGACAGCCAGCTGGGCAGCCTGCGCAG
>JBIITW010000206.1:0-8345 GCA_044340265.1 Burkholderiales bacterium
GATCGCCCAGAGCGTGTCGCCTGGAACGACCACGTAGCGGTCCGGCGCGTCCTCGCGCAGGGTCGGCGCGCCGGCCGCAGCGGGCGCGCCGGTGGCGGCCGGCGGCCTGGCTGGTCCTGAGCTTGCAGGCTGGGCCTGCACCTGGCACGCAAAAACCAGCGCAGTGCCGGCAATCGCGAGCGATATAATGGACGGAATCGGCTTGGACATCGGGTGCATCATGGCAGTCGTCTCCCCCACCGCGGTGCAGTGGCGTGTGGACTCTGACCTCCGGACAAACGCGCGAAGTGCCGCAATTCATGGTGGCCAGCGCTGGAGTCGGGCCGGAGCACCGACCGAGCGCCGGACCGCCATAGAGCGGCCGGATGCACTCCGGAGTTAAATCGTTGCATTAGATTCTGCGGGTAATGTACTAAATTAGCAAGCAAATATGGCCCTGCTCACGATCCTCCACTATCCCGACCCCCGGCTCCAGAAGGTCGCCGCACCGATCCATCAGGTCGATGACGAAGTTCGTCGACTCGCAGCCGACATGGCCGAAACCATGTACGACGCGCCCGGCATCGGGCTCGCCGCCACGCAGGTCGATGTCCACCGGCGGCTCATCGTGATCGATATCTCCGAGGCGCACGACCAGTTGATCACCCTGATCAACCCGCGCATCGTCGACCTGTCTGCGGATCTTCAGGAATGCGAGGAAGGCTGTCTGTCGGTCCCCGGCATCTACGACGAGGTCGAGCGGCCGGCGCGGGTCGAGGTGGAAGCGCTCGGACTCGACGGAAAACCCTTCCGGCTCAAGGCCGACGGGCTTGCTGGCGGTCTGTGTCCAGCACGAGATGGATCATCTGGAAGGCATCGTTTTCGTCGATCATCTGTCCCGGTTGAAGCGCAACCGGATCGTGAGCAAGCTGCGCAAGCAGCAGCAGAAGGTTGTCTAGTCCCGCTCAGTAGCGGCGCATTCCGGCCTGTGCTTGAGCGGGCGACTGCGGAAAGTCCCGACCGAGCCCCGATCCGATGCGAGTGGTCTTTGCAGGTACCCCCCCTTTTGCCGCGGCAGCCCTGGCGGCGCTGGCCGATGCCGGCCATCAGATCGTCTGCGTGCTGACGCAGCCCGATCGGCCATCCGGCCGTGGCATGAAGCTCACTGCGAGTGCGGTCAAGGCACTCGCGGTGCAGCGCGGATTTCCGGTCGAGCAGCCGTCGACGCTGCGCGATCCGGCGGCACAGGCAGCGCTGGCTGGCCTCGCCCCGGATGCAATGGTCGTTGCGGCCTACGGGCTGCTGCTGCCGCCGCCGGTGCTCGCGATCCCGCGGCTTGGCTGCCTGAACATCCATGCGTCCCTGCTGCCGCGCTGGCGCGGCGCGGCACCGATCCAGCGAGCCCTGCTCGCGGGCGATTCCGAATCCGGCGTCTGCATCATGCAGATGGATGCCGGCCTCGATACCGGGCCGGTCTGGTCGAGCCGCAGTCTGCCGATCGCCGCCGACGAGACGGCTGGAACCCTGCTCGAGCGGCTGACGGCTCTCGGCGCTCGCCTGATCGTCGATGTGCTGGCAGGAGCCGGGCCCACAGGATCGCCACAGGTCCAACCGGTGGACGGCGTCACCTATGCGCACAAGATCGAGAAGCGGGATGCTGCCATCGACTTCGCCGGCCCGGCCACCGACATCGATCGGCAGGTTCGTGCGTTCGACCCCGTCCCGGGAGCATTCTGCGAGTCTGCCGGGGCACTGCTCAAGGTCTGGCGCACCCGCGTCGGTCGCGTGCCTGCGCCGGCCGGTGCCGCTCCGGGCACCCTGCTGTCGATCGATCTGGATGGGCTGACTGTCGCATGCGGTATCGGCACCCTGCGTCTGCTCGAGGTGCAGCGGGCCGGTGGCCGGCGCCAGGCGGCGATCGAGTTCGCGCGCTCGGCTGGCCTGGTTCCGGGAGCGGTGTTCGGTTGCGGTCTGGCAGCGATGGCGCCGGCACCCGTGCCTGCGGCTGGTGACCGCCCAGGCGCAGCCGGCTGATGGAGGCGGTCCAGGTCCGAGCTGCACGCACCGTGGCCGCGGTACTCGCCGGACGCAGCCTGTCCACGGAACTCGTCGCGGCGCTCGACAGGCACCCGGCACTGGCTGGCGGCGATCGTGGCCAGCTTCAGGATCTCTGCTACGGCACCCTGCGCCACCTCGGTGAGTTGCGGGCGGTTGCCGGGGCGCTGGTCGACCGTCCCCTGACCGATGCGCTGCTGCAGGCGCTCGTATGGGTGGGGCTCTACCAGCTGCGCCACACACGTGCCGCCCATTACGCGGTGGTGGACGGCGCGGTGGAGGCCTGTACGGCAATCGGCAGCCCGCGCGCGCGCGGGCTCGTCAACGCCGTGTTGCGCAATGCCCTCAGGCGCTGCGCAGAGATGGATGCCGTGGCGATCGCGGACGACAGTGCACGTTATTCATTCCCGGCCTGGTGGATCGAGCGGATGCGCAGGGACCACCCGCAGCACTGGCGCGACGTGCTGGCGGCGGGCAGTGGCCATCCGCCGTTCACGCTGCGCATCAACCGCCGCCGGGTGACGGTCGATCACTTCATCGCCGCCTGTGCCGAACGGGAAATCGAAACCGTCCGGATCGATTCACTCGAAGCCTTTCGGATTCCCGACGGTTCTGTAGGGGCCGCGAGCGGCCTCACTGGTCCGCAGCCGCTCAGGGTGCCGCTCGATACCTGCGTGCGGGTGTCGCGTGCGCTGCCGGTGGATGCGCTGCCCGGGTTCGCCGAAGGCTGGTTCAGCGTGCAGGATGCGGGCGCCCAGCTGGCAGCCCCCCTGCTGGACGTGCAGGACGGTCATCTCGTGCTCGATGCCTGCGCCGCGCCGGGCGGGAAATCGACCCACCTGCTCGAGCGAGCGGCGATCGAGCTGATTGCAATCGACAGCGATGCGGGTCGGCTGCGGCGTGTCGCGGACAACCTCGGCAGGGTCGGTGAGCAGGCGACGCTGGTCGCCGCTGACGCGGCCCACCTGCCGGCGTGGTGGGATGGCCGGCCGTTCGACCGTATCCTGCTCGATGCACCGTGTTCCGGATCGGGCGTGGTGCGGCGTCATCCAGACATCAAGTGGCTTCGGCGGGCGGCCGACCTGCCGCGCCTGGCTGCGCAGCAGCGCCGTCTGCTGGAAGCCCTCTGGCCGACGCTCGCACCGGGTGGCAGGCTCCTCTATTGCACGTGTTCGGTGTTCCCGGTCGAAAACGAGGCGGTGCTGGAAACATTCCTTGCCGACCACCCGGGCGCACGTCGGGTATCCTGCGCGCAGCAAGCACACGCATCCGGCCTCACGCCCGCGGGCGGAACGATCGAGTCCGCGGCAGGATGTGGCAGCGGTGACCAGCCATCCGGGGACGACCTGCGGCTGTTGCCGGATCCAGACCATGATGGGTTCCACTACGCCTTACTCAGCAAGCCTTGACTGGCGCCGCGCTGGTTTCATGCGGCGGATGGTCGCTTCGGTCGCGATGGTCGCGATCGGGTTGCTGTTCGCGCTGTCGACAGGGCCGCTGCAGGCCGACTCGATCATCGCGCGCAATGCCTCGCTTGAATCGAGCGAGGACGGCTGGCTGCTGTCGAGCGACTTCGATATCACCCTCTCGGCCCCGGTCGAGGAGGCATTGTCCAAGGGCATCACGCTGTTCTTCGTGCTTGAACTCGAGGTCAACCGCGCCCGCTGGTACTGGTTCGACCAGCGCGCCGGCATCGCGTCCCAGTCGTACCGGCTCGGCTACAACACGCTGACCCGCCAGTACCGGCTGTCGGCCGGTACGCTGTTCCAGAACTTCGCGACGCTGCAGGAAGCGCTGGCCGTGCTGGGGCGGGTACGCCGGCGACCGATGCTGCCCCTGAATGCGCTGGCGCCCGCCAGCACCTATTCGGCTGCCGTGCGCCTGCGCCTCGATCTTTCGCAGCTGCCGCGTCCGTTCCAGGCCAGTCCGTTCGCCTCGCGCGACTGGAACCTCGCCTCCGACTGGTTCCGGTTCACGGTGTCGCCTTGAACGGGCCTGCGCTACCGGCCAGCGGCTGGTTGTCATCTCGTCGGTTCAAGTATGCCGCCGTGCTGTTGATCGGCTTTGCGGCGGTGCTGCTGTTCCTGCTGTCGACGGCCACGGCGAACACCCAGTTGTTCGCCAACCATTACCGGCAGCTGCTGATCCTCAATGCGGGGCTGGTGATCTCGTTGCTGGGGCTGATCGGCCTGCAGCTCTGGGGATTGCGCCGCAAGCTGAAATCCGGCGTCTTCGGATCGAAGCTGGCGTTCAGGCTGGCGATCTTCTTCTCGCTGGTGGCCGTGCTGCCCGGCGCCCTCGTCTATGCGGTGAGCGTCCAGTTCATGTCACGCAGCATCGAATCCTGGTTCGACGTGAAGCTCGACAAGGCATTGGAGGGCGCACTGTCGCTGGGACGATCGACGCTGGATGGTTCGCTGCGCGAACTGTCGGTGAAGGCGCAATCGATGGCGGTAGCCCTGGCCGAGAAAGGCCCGGTCCAGCAGGCCGGCGCACTGGACGGGCTGCGCGACCAGTATCGCGTGGACGAGGCTGCATTGTTCAGCCCGCGCGGCACCGCGCTGGCAATGGCCGGAACCGGCATTGCGGTGATGCCGGAGCTGCCGGTCGGTGCGGTGATGCGCCAGGTGCGCGCGCAGCAGCCCTATGCGTCGATCGAGTCGCTGCCCGAGAAGGGCCTCTATCTCCGGGTGGTGGTACCGGTCAATACGCTTTCGCTCACCGACGACATACGTGTGCTGCAGGTACTGCACCAGGTGCCGCCGGAACTTGCCGCCGCTGCCGAGACGGTGCAGCTCGGCTACCAGGACTACCAGGAGCTCCTGCTGTCCCGTGTCGGCCTGAAGCAGCTCTACGGCGTGACGCTGACCCTGACCCTGCTGCTCGGCCTGCTCGGTGCGTTCGCACTGGCGATCTTCCTTTCCGAGCAGCTGGCCTCGCCGCTGTCGATCCTTGCCGAGGGTACGGCCGCGGTGGCGCGCGGGGACTTCAGCCAGCGCGCCACCGTGGCCAGCGGCGACGAGCTGGGCGTGCTCACCGGTTCCTTCAACGTGATGACCCGCCAGCTGAATGAGGTACGGGCCGCCAACCAGCGCACTCAGGCCGAGATCGAGACGGCAAAGGCCTACCTCGAGAGCGTGCTCGGCAACCTGTCGTCGGGCGTCATGTCGTTCGATGCACAGTTCCGGCTGCGTGCGGCCAATCGCAGCGCGAGCGTGATCCTCGGCATCGAACTCGGCGAACTGCTCGGCACGCAGCTGACCGGGGATGGCGACGGCACATCTCCGTTGGCCCTGCTCGCGCACGAACTGTCCGCACGCTTCAATGTCGGTGAATCCGGTGACGAGGCGCGCACGTGGGAGGTACAGGTCGAGTATGGCGCCAAGGGCGCGCGCCGGATGCTGTTGTTGCGCGGGTCCCACCTGCGTCTTGATCGTGAGCGCGACAGCAACGTTGGCTACGTGATCGTGTTCGACGACGTGACCGGCCTGATGCAGGCGCAGCGCGATGCCGCATGGGGTGAGGTGGCACGGCGGCTCGCGCACGAGA
This sequence comes from Burkholderiales bacterium, assembly GCA_044340265.1. Classification (GTDB taxonomy): domain Bacteria; phylum Pseudomonadota; class Gammaproteobacteria; order Burkholderiales; family CAIKXV01; genus CAIKXV01. Next base: position 5,584 of record JBIITW010000206.1, read on the forward strand.
TCAAGAATCCGCTGACACCGATCCAGCTTTCGGCGGAGCGCCTGCACCACAAGCTCGCTGCGAAGCTGGACGCGGTCGATGCCCAGATGCTGGAGCGCTCCACCCGCACGATCGTCAACCAGGTCTCGGCACTGAAGAGCATGGTCGATGCCTTCTCCGAGTACGCGCGCAGCAAGCCGGACATGGTCACCGCCGAGATCGACCTGAACCAGCTGGCGCGTGAAGTGCTCGGGCTTTACGAGTCAGGATCGTCCGTGATCGCGATCGATGCCCAGCTCGCCAGCGGGCTGCCCAAGGTGATCGGCAGCCCGACGCAGCTGAGGCAGGTACTTCACAACCTGCTCCAGAATGCGCAGGATGCGCTGGGCGACGTCCCAGAGCCTAGAATCGTGGTGCGTACCGAGCTTGCGCCGGCTGCGGCCGGTACCCGGGCCTGCGTCCGGCTGTCGGTGATCGACAACGGATGCGGTTTTCCGCCAGCAATTCTGGAGCGCGTGTTCGAGCCTTATGTCACCAGCAAGCCGAAGGGAACCGGCCTGGGGCTGGCGATCGTGAAGAAGATCATCGAAGAGCATCGTGGGTCCATCGAGGTGGGCAATGCCGAACCCGGCGGCGCACGCGTCAGTTTCACCGTGCCGGTGGCCGCCGCGCGCAGCGACCGAAGCGGAATGAGTGCAGCAGCCTAGGCCGGCCGGATCCTCCGCGATGCATGGCGAAGGTACAGGTCAGGGCCCGAGGAGGGGTCAAGCATGAACGCCAGCGCAGTTGACGGAAGCGAATGAGCGACATCCTGGTCGTAGACGACGAGATCGGCATCCGCGAGCTGCTGTCGGAAATCCTGCGCGACGAGGGTTACAACGTCCGGCTTGCCGAAAACGGCGACCAGGCACGGCGCGAGCGGGCCCGGGCCCGGCCGGACCTCGTCCTGCTCGACATCTGGATGCCTGACACCGACGGCATCACGCTGCTGAAGGAATGGGCGCGTGGCGGCCAGCTCACGATGCCGGTGGTGATGATGTCCGGCCACGCGACGATCGATACCGCCGTCGAGTCGACAAAGCTGGGTGCCTCCGATTTCCTCGAGAAGCCGATCGCGCTCCAGAAGCTGCTGTCGACCGTGGGCCGCGTGTTGCGGCGGTCGGAAGCATCGCCGATGCCCGAACTGTCGCTCGACAGTCTTGGCCGGTCGCCGGTGATGGCCGACCTCAAGCAGCGGCTCGCGCAGCTGCGCGCCACCCGCGGCCCGGTGGTGCTGGTCGCCGAGGCCGGCTGCCGGGCGGACCTTTGCGCACAGTACCTGCATGTGCCCAATACCCCCTGGGTCGAGGTCGAGGATGCGCGGCCGTTGCTCAATTCGCCGCTCGATCTCGCGGCCAGCGCGAACGAGGGCGTGCTGTACGTGCCTTCGCTCGCGCAGCTGTCGAGAGCCGAGCAGAAAGGGCTGGCACTGGTCATGGGACGCTCTGACCGCCATCGCGCGCGCGTGGTGATCGGTTGCGAACGCGATCTTGCCGACCTCATCGCCGCCGGTTCGGTCGAGCCGCGTCTGCTCGAGGCGGCACCGGTCACCCTGCAGGTGCCGCCGCTGCGCGATCACCGGGAGGACGTCCCCGAACTGGCGACGCTCCTGCTCACGCGGATCGTCGAGGCGAAGGAAAGTCCCCCGCGCAGCCTGGAGACCGCGGCGCTGAATGCGCTGCGCAACTACGAATGGCCGGGCAACCTGCTGCAGCTCGAGCAGGTGGTGCGCTCGCTGGCGGTCACTTCTCTGGGTGCAGAGATCACCGCCCAGGACGTCGCGCGCCTCGTCGTCCAGCAGGATGGGTCGGCTCCGGCCCTGGCGCCGGCGCCCAATCCCGCGTCCAGCCTGAACTTCGATGCGCCGCTGCGCGAGGCCCGCGATGCCTTCGAGAAGTCCTACCTCGAGCATCACATCGCGCTGGAGGGCGGCAACATGAGCCGGGTCGCCGACAAGGTCGGCCTCGAGCGCACCCACCTGTACCGCAAGATCAAGCAGCTGGGGATTCGCACGCGTCGCTCCGAAGAGTGAACGACGTGCCGTGCGGGGCCTGGATCGGCTGCGTGATCCGTGCCGCGGGTGCGCCTGATGCGGGATAATCGCGGATTGCCCTGCGGGCACCGTACCGCATCTCGAACTTCGACCCGAATCACGACCCGAATCACGACCCGGACCCCATGCCCAACCGTACCGAACTTGCCAACGCAATCCGAGTCCTTTCCATGGACGCGGTGCAAAAAGCCAACTCCGGGCATCCCGGCATGCCGATGGGCATGGCCGACATCGCGGAGTCGCTCTGGCGCCACCACCTGAAGCATGATCCTTCGGATCCGCACTGGGCCGATCGCGATCGCTTCGTGCTGTCGAACGGGCATGGTTCGATGCTGCTCTATGCGCTGCTCCACCTGACCGGCTATGACCTTCCGATGTCGGAACTGGCTGCCTTCCGCCAGCTGCATTCGAAGACTCCGGGCCACCCCGAGTACCACATCACGGCCGGGGTCGAGACCACCACCGGACCGCTCGGCCAGGGCCTGGCCAACGCGGTCGGCATGGCGCTGGGCGAAGCACTGCTCGCCGGCGAGTTCAACCGGCCGGGCCATGCGATCGTCGACCATCACACCTGGGTGTTCCTCGGCGACGGTTGCCTGATGGAAGGCATCTCGCATGAGGCCTGCTCGCTCGCCGGTACGCTGAAGCTCGGCAAGCTGATCGCCTTCTACGACGACAACGGCATCTCGAT
>JBIITW010000207.1:0-8329 GCA_044340265.1 Burkholderiales bacterium
CTGGGCGGGCACATCTCGATGATGTTCGACGTGGTGCTGACCGCGCTGCCGATGGTGAAGGCGGGCAAGCTGCGCGCCCTCGCGGTCGCAGCGCCGGTGCGCTCGCCGGTACTGCCGGACGTGCCTACGGCAGCCGAACTCGGCCTCGGTGCGTTCGAGGCGGTGGTGTGGCTGGGCTTGTGGGCGCCGGCCGCCGTGCCGCAGGATATCCTCGGCAGGCTGCACGCCGACACGGTAGCGGTGCTCAAGCAGCCCAGGGTGCGCGAGTTCTTCCTGAGCCAGGGCGCCCAGGTCGTGGGATCCACGCAGGCCCAGTTCGCCGAGCGCATCCGCAGCGAGACCGCACGCTGGAAGAAGGTGATCGACGGCGCAAAAGTGCGCATTGAATGAACCCGGGCCAGACAACCAGACCATGACCACGATACGTACCCGCTTCGCCCCCAGCCCGACCGGCTATCTCCATATCGGCGGTGCGCGCACCGCGCTGTTCTCCTGGGCCTATGCGCGCAAGCATGGCGGCAAGTTCGTGCTGCGCATCGAGGATACCGACCTGGAGCGTTCGACCCAGGCCTCGGTGCAGGCGATCCTCGACGGGCTGTCGTGGCTCGGCATCGACTGGGATGAAGGCCCGGAATTCCAGATGCAGCGCCTGGCGCGCTACCAGGAGATCGCCGAGCGGATGATCCGCGAAGGCCATGCCTACTACTGCTACGCGACGAAGCAGGAACTGGACGAGATGCGCGAGGCGCAGCGCGCGCGCGGCGAGAAGCCGCGCTACGACGGCCGCTGGCGCGATTCGAACCGCACGCCGCCGCCGGACGTGCCGCCGGTGGTACGCCTGAAGAACCCGATCGGCGGCGACGTGGCCTTCAACGACCTGGTCAAGGGCCCGATCTCGTTCGCCAACGCGGAACTGGACGACTTCGTCATCCTGCGCGCCGACGGGGTGCCCACCTACAACTTCGGGGTGGTGGTCGACGACCTCGACATGAACATCACCCACGTGATCCGCGGCGATGACCATGTGAACAACACGCCGCGGCAGATCAACGTCTACCGTGCGCTCGGTGCCAGCCTGCCGCAGTTCGCGCATGTGCCGATGATCCTCGGCGCCGATGGCGAGCGGCTGTCCAAGCGCCACGGGGCGGTGAGCGTGATGCAGTACCACGAAGAGGGCTACCTGCCGGAAGCGATGGTCAACTACCTCGCGCGGCTGGGCTGGTCGCATGGCGACGAGGAGGTGTTCAGCGTCGACCAGCTGGTCGAGTGGTTCGACCTGCGCCACATCAGCCGTTCGCCGGCGCAGTTCAACCCCGAGAAGCTGGGCTGGATGAACCACGAGTACATCAAGGTCGCCGACGATGCACGGCTGGGGCGCGAGGTCGCGCAGCGGCTGGAAGCCTCGGGTGTGTCGCTGGCCGACGGACCGTTGCCGATGGAAGCGGTGAAGCTGTTCAAGGACCGGGCACGCACGCTGGTGGAACTGGCCGATGGCGCACGCCTGCTGTATGCACCCGTCGAGCCGACCCCTGAGCTGCTGGCGCAGCATGTGACCGATGCGGTGCGCGAGCCGCTGCGCGAGCTGGCGAAGGAACTGGCGATGCTCACCTGGTCGCGCGAGGAGATCGGCGCGCTGGTCAAGCGCAGCGCGGCGAAGCACGCGCTGAAGATGCCGCAGTTGATGATGCCGCTGCGCGCGATCATCGCCGGCACTGCGCAGACGCCCTCGCTGGATGCGGTGATCGCGCTGTCCTCGCGCGAGCGGGTGCTGTCGCGGCTGGAGCGTTACCTGGGCTGAGGGCGGCGCGGGCTACTGCGCCATCATCCACGCGAGCAGGCGGGTGCCCAGTTCGAAGTCGGCGTAGTCCATGGCTTCCCTGGCGTTGTGGCTGCCGTTGGCGTTGCGCACGAAGATCATCGCCGCCGGCAGGCCTGCATGCACGAAGTCCTGCGCGTCATGGCCGGCACCGCTCGGGATGTCCATTGCCGGGATGCCCAGTTCGACCGCGCCGCGGTTGAGCGTGGCCCGGAAGCCGGGATCCATCGTCGCCGGATCCTGCGGCGAGAAGCTGCCGAGGTCGAACGCCACGCGCCGCTCCGCAGCGATGCGCGCTGCCTCGGTGCGGGCGCAGTCGATCATGTGGTCGAGAACCTCGCGCGCCTGGCTGCGGTACTCGAGGCAGAAATCGACCTGGCCTGGCACCTTGGTGATCGAATGCAGGTCGGCATCGGTGAACAGCTTGCCGACGGTATAGGTGAGGTCGCCACCGTCGGCCCTGAGGCGGGTGGCCTCCTGCTCGAGGCGATGCACCAGCTCCACGGTGGCCAGCACGGCGTCGCTGCGGTATTCGTGCGGCACGGCGCCCGAGTGGGTATAGGCGCCGCTGCAGCGGCTGCTGCGCGCACGTGCCGAGCCGCGGATGGCGGTGACCACGCCGACCGGCAGGCCGAGCCGTTCGAGCACCGGTCCCTGCTCGATGTGCAGTTCCAGCCAGCCGCGATAGCGGGCGAGCTCGATCGTTCCCTTGCCGAGTTCGACCCGGTCGGGCGAGAAGCCGGCCTCGGCCATGTGCGCGCGCAGCGTGCGTCCGCTGCGCGTGTTGACCGCCGAGTCGAGCTCGGCCGGCGGCAGGATACCCAGCGCCGACCGGCTGCCGATATGGCCGCCGTGCGCCCCTGCATACCAGGCGCTGGCTTCTTCGGCGCGCACGCCCATCACCGTGATGTCGGTGGCGGGCATGACATCGGCGGCGCGCAACGCGGCGATGGCCGTGAGGCCTGCGACCACGCCAGCCAGCCCGTCGAAGTTGCCCCCGCTCGGGACCGAATCGATATGCGATCCGGTGATCCAGCCCGGCGCGCTGCGGTCGCGTCCGGGAAGGGTCATGTAGAGATTGCCGAACACGTCCTTGCAGATCTCCAGCCCGAGGCCACTGGCGCTGGCCTCCAGCAGGTCCGAGGCCTTCTGCTCGTTGGGGCTGTAGGGTTCGCGCGCCATGCCCACGCCGTCATTCGTGGCGTCCGCAATGGTTTCGAACAGGCCGGTGGCGATCGGCATCGCCTGGCGGGTGGCATCGGAGAGCACATGGGCCGCGCCGGACAGGGCGCTGGCAGAGGGTGTCGGCATCGGGGTTGCGTCCGTCGGAGTACGAGAATGAGGGCAGGGCAGGAAGGGCAATCTAACATTCAACAGCATGCGTGTTTACATGCGAGCGAAGGCCTGCGTATAATTCGCGCCTCTCGTGTGGGGGTATAGCTCAGCTGGGAGAGCGCTTGCATGGCATGCAAGAGGTCAGCGGTTCGATCCCGCTTACCTCCACCAATAATTCGCAGATGCATCAGTTTTGGTTTCAGTTGTTGTAGTGTTGGCAGTCGCAGTTCACCGTAGAGTCCGCACCACGCCTCGTCCCCATCGTCTAGAGGCCTAGGACATCGCCCTTTCACGGCGGTAACGGGGGTTCGAATCCCCCTGGGGACGCCAAGTTATCCCCCGTTGCGACCCGGTAATGCACGGTCGCAACGAGGCTACCAGCGTCAAGCTCCACCCGATCTACCACCTGCGCCAGCGCTGCCCGAATCCCGGCCGGCGCCGTGCCGGTGTCGATCTCCGAGAACAGCCGGCCGAGCAGCACCCGGACATCGGCCACGGTCAGCCGGCGGCCGGCGGTGGCCTGACGCTCCAGCGCGCTGGCCTCGACCAACTGGTCCGCGATCGTGGCGCGCTCCTGCTCAAGCTGCTGGACCCGGCGCAGGACCGGGGCGGGATCGTCCATCCTGCCGGCGAGATCGACCGTCCGGTTGATCTGCGTGCCCAGGCTGGCGAGGCGGCGCTCCAGCGCGGCGATCGCCTTCCGGGAGGGCGGTGCATCCTGCAAGGACCGGACGGCCTGCAGCACGCTCTCGACCGCCCTGGCGCCGAGCATGTCTTCCTTGATCCGCTGGAGGACGGCGGGCTCGATCCTGGCGGCGGCGACCTTGCGCCCCTTGCCCAGTCGGTAGTGCCCGCAGCCGTCGCTGTGCCACGCCTGCCCGTCCGGCGCCACCAGCAGGCCGGCGAACAGCAGATCTACCGCGCGCGCGGTGCGCCGGCCCTGGGTCGCGCGCTCGCACTGTTCGAGGATCGCCTCGGCCTCGGCGTCCGTGATCAGCGCCGGGTGCGTGTCGCGGGTGACAACCCAGTCCGATCGCGGCCGGCGCTTCGCAGCGGATCCTGATTCGGCGTGCACATTCCAGGCTGTGTGCCCGGCATAGGTCAGCGCCTGCCAGTCCATCGAGTGCAGGCTGGCCGCCGTCCACGGGGCGCCCGACCTGGACGCGGCCTCACCGCGCGGAACGCCAGCGGCGCGCAGGCGCAGGTAGGCGGCGACCGGGCCGGCGGTGTCGTCGTCCACCTGGAGCTTCGACTTGAGCACCGGCTCGCCGTCGCGGGTGGCGCCGGTGGGGGTGTAGTGCAGGAGGTACCCACGCGGCGCCCGGCCGCCGGCACGCCAGCCCTGCTTGATGTTCTCCGACATGCCGGCGAGACCCTTCGCGCGGCTGACCAGCGAGTGATACTCATCGAACGCCTGGAGCACGGAGCGCAGCACCATGTCGGTCGCCGGGTCGCCATCGGGCAGGCTCTTGTAGACCAGCTTGACCCCGCGCTTCTCGACCTCCTGCTCGAAGATCATCGAGATCAGTCGGCGGCGCGCGATCCTGGCGGTGTCGAGCACAAGGATCGTCGTCCAGGTGCGGGCTGGATCCCGGAGGGCGGCGATCATCGCCTGGAAGCCTGGGCGGTTGTCGTCCTTGCCGGACTCTACGGCGTCGGTGAACTCGGCCGCCACGACCAGTCCGCGCGTGACGGCCAGCTCGTGCAGGGCTCGGCGCTGCGCGTCGATCGAGACATCACTGCGGTCCTTCGAGCTTCGGCAATAGGCCGCCGCTAGGTTGCTCATTGGGCACGACCTTCAACGTGGGGCGGTTCGCTAGCGAAAGTATTAGCGCGGCCAGCGAGGATACCGCAGCCGGGCGGCCGACCGATTCGACGCGGATCGGGGCGAGGCGGGGCTTCATGGCAGCCTCCTGAACTCGACCACCCACACCCACGGGTTCGCGTCCCACGATTCAAGGCCGTGAAGCTGTTCCCATAGCTTCTGATATGCGGCGCGCGGCGATCCAGGGTACAGGCCCGTGCTCGTTGGGTACACTCCTTCGGACAGACTGTCCTCGTCGCTGATGTCCTGCAGCCGCTCGACGCGGATGCCGGTCACCTCCAGCGTGATGCGGCTGGCCCAGCGGGGCATGAACATGCCGGGGCGCGTCTTGCCCATTCGGGAAAGCCCGCGGATGGCCGACAGACCGCGGCCGGCTTTGAACCAGACATGCGAGCCTTCGGGGATATCGCGCGGCGGCAAGTGGTCAACGTCGCTATCGGCATGCCACGCCTCCCGCACCCACAGCCGGTCGCCGGGCTTTCCGTACGGGCAACGCAAAGCCATCTGGTCGTCCGTCAGCGCATCGTCTTTCCAGCACAACAGGTCACCGGCCAGGATGCGCGGCTGCGGCTTCACCACCCGCCGCGTCTGCGTCTTGCTGCCGTCGAGGATCGCGCGGACCATCGGGGCGGAGAACAGGATTGGGCGTTCGCGGGCGGTCATGGCAATTTCTCCATCATCGTCGCGGGCTCGGTCTCGTCTGACTTCGGCAGCGGCGCCCATGAATGAAAGCCGTTGACTTGCCACAGGTCGGCGGTGCTTACCCAGTTCGCCCTGACAGCGCGCATCCGGCCATCCGTCTGCAATGCCGCTACGCAGCCGCATGCGTTGCAGTCGTCCGGACTCGGCAGCGCGTATCGAAACGCGGTCCATGTGATCACTTGTCTGCCTCCTTCACGGGCGGGAGCGGGGTTTCTTCTTTCCCCCAGACGCCGCAGCTTATGCAGCGCATCTGTCCCGGTTCCATTGCGCCCGTGCGGAACCATTCGTGCTTGTGCGCTACCGTCGTCAGCCGCGCCAGTTTCGCTTGCCCTTCCCGCACCTGAGCCATCAACCTTGCTTCCCGTTCGCTGCCCATGCCGTTCAGACGGGCTTGTTCCAGGCACTCGGCTTCGGCTTTCTCGGCGCGGGCTTCCAGCGCGGCTGTGACGGATTGATACTTTGCGAACGCTGCAAAGTTTTCCGCCCGCAAATCGGCGGTGTTCTGCTCGACGGCGAGGCGGGCGTAGGCTAAGACCTGAGTCTCGCCGTAGGTGTGCGCCCATATCCCGGACGGTCGCCCGAGAGGCGGCAGCTTGATTGGCTCGGTCATTTCGTCTCCTTCACGGGCGGGAGCGGGAGTACTTTTTCCAAGTGTCGAGTAAGGCACTGATTGTTCTCGGCGCACCACGGATGCCAGCTGCACCGGCCCGGCGTGTCGCAAACATCAGCAGGCGTCGTCAGCCGCGCCAGTTCGGCACGGGCTTCGTCGCGCTGACAACGAGCTGCGGTTAGTTCGTCGTCCAGTTTCACCATGGCTTCGGCAAGGCTGCGATATCCCTCTAACTGGTGCAGCCCCTCCGGTGACGCAAGCCATGTCTTCGCCCGTGCGGCCCATTGATCATTTAACGCCTCGGCCTTTGCCAGCTTCTCCCGCAAATCGGCGGTGGCCTGCTCGACGGCGAGGCGGGCGTAGTCCTCGACCAGCAGCAACTTGTCATTGCCCATCTGCGGCAGGCCGTCTCTTATCACCCACGGAAAAGGCGGCAGCTTGATCGGCTCGGTCATTTCGGCTCCTTCACGTCGGGCAGCGTGGTCCAGCAAAGCCAATCGTCGCCCTCGTTGCCTATGTAGCGAAACTCGCCGTTTCCCCACCAAAGCACTTCAGCGACGCCGTCATGCTCACTCGCAGGCCGCAGAGTCGTCAGCCGCGCCAGTTCGTCGCGCTCGGCTTCGGCTTTCTCGGCGCGGGCGCATGTGTCGCGGACCTGCCACATAAACTTGTCGCGCTCGGCGCGGATCGTTGCAGCCATGCGGACCGTCGTGTAGTCGTTCGGGAGGCTGTCTGCATCGCTGCCCGTCAACGTGGCGCGAATGACTGACAACTCAGCCCGCAAATCGGCGGTGGCCTGCTCGATGTTCTGCTCGACGGCGAGACGGGCGTAGGCATCAACCGCGTCTAGTTGCTCTTGGTTTCGCATGCTCGCGTACAGGTCAAGCAGCATAGGCGGCAGTTTGATCGGCTCGGTCATTTCTCTCCCCTTGCGCGGATGGCCTGGGCAAGCTCGGAGGCTGCGGATACCGCCGCCATATGCTTGTCATCCTGCCCCCATGTATCGCACCAGTCTTCGTAGTCATCACACACTTTCGCGCACGCCTCACGCTCGGCAGCGGCTCCAGCGGCAAATGCAACCTCCATGTTGTGCCTAGTGAACTTTGGCTCGTCACCAACATCACCATCGCGGTACGCTTTTGGCAGCCACTCCCGCGCCATCTCGATGATCTCGTCGCGGGTCATTTCGTCGGCTCCTGCGTGTGGCATGTACGCACAGCAACGACGGTTCCCTTGTGACGGTGCGCACCGCAGAGTTCATCGGTCGAGGGGAGTCCGGATTCAATCGCCGCGTCCTCGCATCGTTGGCAAACAAGTTTGTTCTCTGGCGCGAGCGCCAAGAACGTGAAGTTCTTGCCCCCAGTAGCCATGCCGTTGCACCAGTAATGCACGCCCAGGTGCGGGAGCCTGTGAATCTTGAAACTCTGCACCGCTTTCGGGCGGTGAATCAGCACCGCGCGATCGTTGTCAACGAACGGCAGACAGGCGCTCCAGACGGTCGCGGCGCGGCGCGAGTCTTTGGGACGCTTCAGTGCGATCTTCATTTCGGCTCCTTGGAGCGGTAGAGGGGAATTTCTACGTCGTGCGGGATATGCGCGCCCATGCCGGTCCCGGCAAACTCGACTGACCGCTTCCAGGCGATAACCGTGTCCTCCGCCACAATGCAGCCTTCGTACTTCGCTGCGAGTGCGCGGATGGCGGCGGCACAATCACTCGCGGTCATGGGGTTTTCATGGCTCACGCTGTCACACACCCGCGCTGCTTCCTCAAGCACTTCCTTAATTTCGATCATGCTTTCTCCTTGGTGAGCGCGGCGCGGGCACGATACAGACGCTCCAGCGCGGCCTCTGCCGCAATCACAGCGGGGTCTGCGGCCAAGGCAAAATCGTGGTTGCAGCGGTTAACTAGAGTCTCCAAAGCAGCTTCCAACGCCTCGACCTCGGCCTTCGTGGCGGTGAGTTCGCGTTCTAGGGTGCGGGCAAAGTCGGCTGAAACAAACTCGCGTTCTTCGTCACCATCCGGGCCACTGCAAACTATTTCG
>JBIITW010000208.1:0-8280 GCA_044340265.1 Burkholderiales bacterium
CAACTGGCATCGCCCCCATGCAGGAATCGGGGGCGTAGCTCCGATGTCCAGACTCAAGCCGTCAGGAAGGAATAACCTCTTGACGCTTCACAACTAGCGCCCCGGGCGGGACGCCCGGTGGACACGCCGGCCGGGCGACCCGGCATCGGCTGGCTCAACGACAGGGGAAAGATGCGATGCTCGACCTGGTGATCAGGGGCAAAAAGGTAGTCACGCCGATGGGCACCGGTGCCTTCGACGTCGCGATCCAGGGCGAGAAGATCGTCGCCGTGGCCAGCGCAGGCACCTACGATGCCGGAACCACGCACCGCCTGATCGATGCCGCCGACCGCATCGTGATGCCCGGTGGCGTGGACCCGCATGTGCACTGCCTGTGGCATGTACCCAATCCGGACGGCAGTGCGGGGTTCTCCGATCCGCCGGCGACGGTGAGCCGGGCGGCGCTGCACGGCGGCACGACGACCCTGATCGATTTCGTGCGCTGGACCCATGGCAACACGCTGCCGCAGGCCATCGCGCGACGCGACCAGGACTGGGTCGGGAAGTGCTACTGCGACTACAGCTACCACCTGATGGTCGAAGGCCAGTTGCCGCCGGAACTGTTCGAGCAGATCGCCGAGGCGATCCGCGACGGCTATCCGACGATCAAGATCTTCACCACCGACATCACGCCCAGCCGCAAGGGGCGCATGGTCGACTTCGGCGACATCTGGGAGGTGTTCCAGGTGGTGGCCAGGGAAGGCGGCATGTGCGTGATGCATGGCGAGGACAACGACATCGTCATGCACATGTACGAGAAGCTGATCCGCGAGGGCCGCACCCACTTCCGCTACCTGCCCGAGGTGCACAACACGCTGTCGGAAGACCTGTCGTTCAGGCGCGTGATCCGGCTGGCGGAAAGCGTGCCGGGCAAGGCGGCGATCTACTTCATGCACGTCAGCGCAGCCACCGGCGTCGAGGCGATCCGCGAGGCGCGTGCGAAGGGCAGCCCGGTCTATGGCGAAACGCTGCACCAGTACATGCTGTTCAACGCCGACGACTACCTGCGGCCCAACGGCCAGATGTACCACACCTATCCGTCGCTCAAGTCGCAGGCCGACCAGCAGGCACTGTGGAGCGGCGCGACGGACGGTTCGCTGCAGACCGTCGCCACCGACGAGCTGTGCTGCTCGCTGGCGACCAAGGTCCAGGGCAGCCGCTTCGACGACACCACCGGTGGCAACTCCGGCGTCGAGCCGAGGCTGGCCGTCATGTACACCGAGATGGTCGGCAAGCGCGGCTGGTCGCTCGAGAAGTTCGTCGACCTGACTTCGACCAATGCCGCCCGGCTGATGGGCCTGTATCCGCGCAAGGGCGCGCTGGCCCCGGGCAGCGATGCCGACATCACGGTGCTCGATCCGGCGCTGCGGCGCACGGTGCGCAACGAGTTCCTGCACGAATCTGACTATTCGCCCTGGGAAGGCCACGAGGTGTACGCCTGGCCGGTGCTCACCGTCGCGCGCGGCAAGGTGGTCGTGGAGGAGGGCCGCTTCACCGCCGAGCTCGGCGACGGGCAGTACCTGAAGCGCAGGCTCGATCCGGCACTGCTGGCCGGCGCCGGGCTGCCCGGCCGGCGCTGATGCCGCCGTGGTCGCTGACGCGGTGGGTGACGCCTTCGCCAGGATGACTGCCGACCAGCTCGATACGCTGCTGCGTACCAGCCTCGAGTTGTGGGGTGCCGACGCCGTGCTTCAGGACGTCGGCGACCAGCCACTCTGCGCGAGGCTGGCATTGCCCGACGGCCTCGTGCTGACCGTGCGGGAAGCCGCGCCGGACGAAGCACCGTTCCGATGGTGGCTGCGCTGGAGCGAGCCGGCCGTCGCCGGTGCTGCCGAGGGGGCGTTGCTGCGGCGCAAGCCGTGTGCATCGACGCTCGGGCTGCTGCGCACGCTGCGCGAGTCGCTGGGCGTGTCGCCGGTGGCGAAGATCCGCATCGGTACCGGTGCCGGAGCCGTCCGATGAGCACGGACACGAGCATCAACACGGGCATCGACACGGGTTGTCGCACGCCGGTGGCGGTGATCACCGGCTTCCTCGGCAGCGGCAAGACGACCCTGCTGCGCCACCTGCTGCGCGATCCGGCGATGGGACGCACCGCGGTGATCATCAACGAGTTCGGCGAGATCGGGATCGACCACGACCTGATCGAATCGAGCGACGAGAACTTCATCGAACTGACCACCGGCTGCCTGTGCTGCAAGGTGCGCAGCGACCTGGTGATGACGCTGCGCGACATGGCACACCGGCGCGCCGCCGGCCTGCTGCCCGCGTTCGAGCGGGTGCTGATCGAAACCTCCGGCCTCGCGGATCCGGCGGCGATCCTGCAGGCGCTGATGATCGACCGTGACCTCGCCGAGTGGTACACGCTGGGCGAGGTGGTCACCACCGTCGACTCGCTGCTGGGCGCGACGACGCTCGATGGCCATCGGCAATCGGTGCGCCAGGTCGCGGTCGCCGACCGGATCCTGCTCACCAAGGGCGATCTCGCGCCGTGCAGTGCCGAACTCGATGCCCGCCTGCAGCGGTTGAACCCGGCGGCGCGCCGGCAATGCATCGAGCACGGGGCGATCGGCGCCGATGAACTGTTCGACCGGTCGGGACGGGCTGGAACAGACGCCCGCAGTGACCCGGCGCTGGCCGGTTACCTGCCGATCGAGGGCGCGCCTGCGGCCTCGATCGCAGGCCGCGGCGCGGATGCACATGCGGCCCTGCACGATTCTTCCATTGCTTCATGGTGCCTGCTCAGGGAGCGGCCCGTGCATGCGCTGACCTTGCCATTGTTCCTCGAGGGCCTGATGGAGCACTGCGGGGACCGGCTGCTGCGCGTGAAGGGCATCGTCAACGTCGTCGAGCGGCCCGGCCGCCCGGCGGTGCTGCATGGCGTGCAGCATGTCTTCCATCCGCCCGAGTGGCTCGATCGCTGGCCTTCCGCGGACCGTCGCACGCGGATGGTCTTCATCGGCGAATCGATCCCGGGCCGCTGGATATCGACACTGCTCGATGTACTGGACGACGAGGTGGCACGGGCGCAGTCGAAGCATGCGGGCCTGCAGGACGTGCCGCAGGCCAGCCCTCAGCCGGCGCCGTAGTTCCGGATCACGCCGAACATCTCGTCGGTGTCGCGCCACTCGTGCGCGCGGTCGATGGCGGCCTCGAGCTTGGACACGCCGTCGCTCGACAGCACCAGCCCTGCGAGCTCGCGGAACTTCGCGCGCAGCGCCGACTCCGGATGCGGGTTCTGGAAGTCACCGCGCGCGCTCTCGACGGTATGCGTGCTGGAGCGACCATCGATGAGGGTAAGGGTCACCCGCGCGGGCTTCAGCCGAGGCACCTGCGCACTGAACGCCGGATCTTCGCTGATGAACACCTTCTTCCTCAGCGCGGCGAACGCCGGGTCCGATACCTTGTCCGCAGTGAACGCCTGATAGCCGGCATGGCCGAGCAGCACCAGCGCGGCGGCCGCATGGGGCAGAGAATACTTCGAGGCGAAATAGTTCACCGGGGAGGGGTTGTTCATCACCGAGGCGAACGCATAGGTCTCGACGTCGATGCGCGCGATCTCGGCGGGCTTCGGGGACAGATCCGCGAGCCCGGCCTCGAGCGCATCGAGCGCCGAATAGATCGGATTGCAACAGGCACGCAGCCGGAAGTGGTTGCGGGTGATCTCCCAGCGGGTGCCCAGTTCCTCGATGACCGGTGCCGGATCGAAGCCGTCACCGACGAGGCCGGCGAGTGCCTCTTCGACCGCGTCATCGCGCCCGGTGAAACCCGCAGCCACGAGTTCGGCAGCCAGCGTGCCGTTGAAGCCGCTCATGCCGCCGGCCACGTTGAGTGCCGTCGCGCCAGCGACGGTATGCGAATAGGACGGCACGAGGACGAGCGGGGCACCGATGCGCATCGCGCGTCCGATGCCGGCAGCGTCCAGGCCGCGCAACCGCGCACCCGCCGCGATCGCGCCGAGCATCGCCGTCTGGCCGTTCTGGTGGGCGCGCGGCCGGGCCACCAGTCCCGCACCGAAGCGCACGCCGACGTCGTATCCGACCACCAGGGCGGTCAGCAGCTCGGCCCCCGAGGTGCGCATCCGCTCGCCGACGGCCAGTACGGCCGGCAGCACCTGCACGCCGGCCTGGCATGACACGAAGCGGTGGCCTTCGCACAATTCCACCGATCGGCCGGCGATGCCGTTGAGCAGCGCCGCAGTGCGTACATCCGTCCGCACCGGCGGCGTACAGACCAGTGTGGCTTCGCCATCGACGATTCCTCGCGCGAGCAGCGCGCGGCGCAACTGCACCACTTCAGGCTGCAGCGAACCCGCGAGCATCACCCCGACCGTGTCGAGCAGGACCAGGCGCGCATGGTGCTGTACTGCGGAAGGGAGGTCTCCCCAGCGCGTGCGGGACGCGTGGGCGGCGAGTGCATCGACGGTCTTGCTCATCAGTCCACCTTGATCTTTGCTTCCTTCACCAGGCGGGCCCACAGCGCGATCTCGCTGCGTACCAGCTTGTCGAGCTGTGCCGGCGTACCGCCGACCGGGACTGCACCTTCGTTCAGGAAGCGCTCCCGGAACTCCGGGACCTTCATGGCACGCGCGACCTCGGACTGGATGCGGTTGACGATGTCCGGCGACGTGCCTGCGGGGGCGAACAAGGCGAACCAGCCCTGTGCCTCGTAGCCTTTCAGGCCCTGTTCACCGACCGTCGGCACGTTCGGCAGTGCGGGAGAACGCTCCGTCGTGGTCATCGCCACCGCGCGCAGCTTGCCGGCCCGGATCTGCGCCATCACCGTCTCGATGGTGGCGAACATCACCTGTGTCTCGCCGGTGAGCACACCGGTCATCGCCTGGCCGCCACCCTTGTACGGCACCTGGGTCAGCCGGGTCTGCGTCGCCGACATGAAGGATTCGCCGGCGAGGTGGATCAGGCTGCCCGGGCCGGCGGTGGAATAGAGCAGTTCGCCCGGCTTCGCGCGAGCGAGCTTGACCAGGTCGAGCACCGTCTTCACCGGCAGCGCCGGGTGGGTCACCACCACCAGCGGTACCGTGGTCACCACCGAGATCGGCGCGAAATCCTTCACCGGGTCGTAGCCCAGTTTCGGATAGAGCGCGGCCGCCGCGCTGAAGGCCGCGGAGGACAGCAGCAACGTGTAGCCGTCCGCAGGGGCCCTGGCCACGAATTCGATCCCCACCGTGCTGCCGGCACCCGGCCGGTTCTCGACCACCATGGTGCCCAGGGTCTCGGTCAGGCGCTGCGCGACCAGCCGGCCGAAGATGTCCGCGCCGCCGCCCGGGGCGAACGGCACGACGAGACGGATCGGCTTTTCCGGGTACTTCTGGGCCTGGGCGAGCGCGGGCAACGCGCCCGCGAGCACGGCGGCACACAGCGCGAACGCCAGCGCGAACGGCGGGCGGTGACGTACCTGGAAGGATTTCTGCAAGGTCGCTCTCCTCATGGTGCGGTGCATTAAAACAGGGGGAAACCGCGACGATACCATTTTGGAATCCTCGCGCGTCCCGCCAGGCCGATTGGCACCATCCGGCACCATCCGGTCCCATCCATGGTCCGAACGGACCATGTCCGGCGGCGGGAGCTGTCATCGTCGTCACATCCGCGTGTCATGACGCGACGCTACCGTCAGACGGACAAGGGGCCGGACGGGTGGAACGCCGCACCTTGCCGCTGACCCTGCCCCGACGGGAGCTTCATCGATGCCCTGGCTACCGGAAAGGATGTCCCATGCAGCCCTGCGCTCCACCGCTGGAGCGGTGCTGCTGCTCGTGCTGTGCGCGACCGTGCAGGCTGCCACCTCCACCACCGTCATCCTGCACGCGGTCGCGGACAACAGCATGTACAGCGAAGCGGACGCAGTGTCCGACGGAGCGGGTCCGTACATCTGGGTGGGACAGACCCACGTCGGCAACAACCGCAGGGCGCTGGTACGTTTCGACCTGTCCGCCGTTCCGCCTGGCAGTGTCGTGGTCGCCGCGCGGCTGCGCATCGCCATGTCCAAATCGATTTCCGTCGGCCGCGTGGTCGAGGTGCGCCGGCTGCTCGCATCCTGGGGCGAGGGTACCTCGACCGGTGGCGCAGGGGGCGCTGGCGGGGCAGCCACTGCGGCGGACGTGACCTGGGGGTTCCGTTTCTTCGGCGGTCGTGTCCCCTGGACAGTGCCTGGCGGTGATTTCATCACGGGCCCACCCAGCGTATCGACGCGGGTCGACTTCAGCGGTGTCACCTGGACCTGGAGCAGCGCCGGGCTCGCCTCGGATGTACAGCTCTGGCTCGCGTCTCCCGCGGACAACTTCGGCTGGATACTGATCGGAGACGAAGCCGAACGAAGCGCGATGCGATTCGAAAGTCGCAATGGATTCACCGGCCCGGTGCTGGAACTCGACGTCATTCCCGCATCGGCAAACGTCCCCATACCCTTGCCATGGTTGATCGTCGGCGGTTGCCTGATGCTCGGCGTCCTGCTCGGGCGACGGCGCTGACGCAGATCCCCGATCGAGTCGACCGCGCCGGCGGCGCGCAGTGTGTCAGCTGAACCGATCGTCCTCCATCGAGAGTTCACGCAGGTCGTCGATCTCTGCGGCGTCATGGGCGGAGAGATCTTCGTCATCCGAATCCGAATCCGAATCCGCATCCGCATCCAGGGCCGCGAGTCCATGGATCTCGATCTCGTCGCGCAGTTCCTCGTCGCTGAAGGCTCCATAGCCGCTGAAGCCGTTGCGCAGGATGTCGGCCAACCGGGACAGGCCACGGCCTTCGGTCGCGCGTACCAGTGCGTCGCCGACCAGCAGTTCGATCATGGTTTCGCGGTCCATCGCTTGGCTCCATCGGGGATGACATGGGAAGGATGAACGTGAACGATGACGGCTGATCGTTCCTTCCTTCGAAGGATCGGATGCTCGACCAGGCGCGCGCGACACGCGCAGCCAACCATCCGGCCTAAAGCCGGCTGCGTGAGAGTCCGATAAAGACATGCCAGTCGTGCTGCCGACGTTGGCTGGTGGGCAGCTCCTTCCCGCGCCTTTCTCCACACCTCTTGCGGGTGTACAAGGACGGGTTCGGGCGGGCGCCGACCAACCCGGGAACCGTCACGTCGCCCCGGGACCGTGCATGATGTTAATAACCCGGTCATATGGCGGGGCGATAAGCTATCTGCCGGTGTGCACGGCGTGTGCCTCGCGCTGCCGTCGCCCCAGAACAGTGAATCCGCTACAGAGCTCCCCGATCCCGATGACTTCCCGCTTTTCCCTGAACACTCCTGTTGGTTCCGGCTGCACGCGGCGGCTCCGGAACTTCGGCTTCACCCTGCTCGAACTGCTGGTGGTGATGGTCATCCTCGGGCTGCTCGCCGGCTACGTGGGGCCGAAGTATTTCAGCCAGATCGGGAAGTCGGAGGTAAAGACCGCGCGCACCCAGATCGAGGCCATCGCCAAGGCCCTCGACCAGTACCGCCTGGATGTCGGTCGATACCCGACCACC
Source organism: Burkholderiales bacterium (assembly GCA_044340265.1). Taxonomy (GTDB): domain Bacteria; phylum Pseudomonadota; class Gammaproteobacteria; order Burkholderiales; family CAIKXV01; genus CAIKXV01. The sequence goes on from JBIITW010000208.1 coordinate 7,524, forward strand.
GAACAGGGGCTGGCCGCGCTGAACGCGCGTCCCGGCAGCGAGCACAAGTGGGATGGCCCGTACCTGTCGAAGGCACTGCCGAACGACCCGTGGGGACGGCCGTACCAGTACCGCAGCCCGGGTGAGCATGGGGAATTCGACCTGTTCTCGTTCGGCCGCGATGGCCAGCCCGGCGGTGCCGACGACGGCGCGGACATCACCAGCTGGTGATCGCGGACAGACGCCATGCAGGTTGAGATCAAGGCGGTGAGCCGCGCCGGGCAGTTCGAGACCTTCTCGGCCGAGCACTCCGACGTTGGTGCGGCGGTGCTGCAGGCTGAAGCGCGCGGCTATCGGGTCCTCGACGCGCGCGAGCGCCGGGCCGGGCGGCTGGCGCTGGGCATGGCCCGTGGCTCGTTCCCGTTGCTGCCGTTCAGCCGGGAACTGCTGTCGTTGCTTGAAGCCGGCCTGTCGCTCACCGAGTCGCTCGATGCACTGGTCGAGAAGGAGCCGCGCGCGCCGGTGCGTGCGGTCCTGACCCGGCTGGTGCATGACCTGCGCGAGGGCCGCAGCCTGTCACAGGCGCTCGACCGGCAGCCGGACGCCTTTCCGGCCCTGTATGTCGCCACCATCCGCGCGAGCGAACAGACCGGCGACCTGCCGGAGGCCCTGGGCCGCTTCGTGTCCTACCAGGCCCAGGCGGACCTGCTGAAGCGCACGGTGGTGAGTGCGTCGATCTATCCGCTGCTGCTGATCGGCGTCGGCACGCTGGTCGCAT
>JBIITW010000209.1:0-8260 GCA_044340265.1 Burkholderiales bacterium
GGTCGGCGATCGCCTTGAGCATGATCGAACCGTAATCGTCGTTCGCGCGCTCGAACGCGTCGAGGTGCTTCTCGATGCCGATGCCGGCGGTGACCGCGAACGCCCCGATGTAGTCGGCGATGCCGCTCGCCTTCGGCGCGATGAAGTCGGACAGGCACTGGTTGGCCCGGCCGTCGGGCTTCTGGTTCTGCTGGCGCAGGTTGTGCCAGGTCATCAGCACGCGGTCACGCTTCTCGTCGGCGTAGATCTCGACATCGTCGCCGACCGAATTCGCCGGGTACAGCGCGAGCACGGCATTGGCGGTGAGCCAGCGGCCTTCGACCACCTTCTTCAGCATCGCCTGGCCGTCACGGAACACGTTGCGCGCGGCCTCGCCGACCACTTCATCCTCGAGGATCTTCGGATACGGGCCGGCGAGGTCCCAGGTCTGGAAGAACGGACCCCAGTCGATGTACTGCGCGATCTCGGCGAGGTCGTAGTTCTTCAGCTGGCGGGTGCCGGTGAATCCGGGCTTCGGCGGGACATACGTCGGCCACGCGAACGGCTGCAGGTTCGCGCGTGCGCGCGACAGGGGGATCAGCTCAGGGCCGCGCTTGTTCGCATGCTGCTCGCGCACCTTGGTGTAGTCCTGCTCCAGTTCGTCGAGGTACTTCCGGCGCACGGTCTCGTCCTCGGCCAGCAGGCTGGTGCAGACCGCCACGCTGCGCGAGGCATCCGGCACCCAGACGGTCGGGCCGCGCGTGTAGCCGGGGGCGATCTTCACCGCCGTATGCGTGCGCGAGGTGGTCGCACCGCCGATCAGCAAGGGCTGGGTGAATCCCTGCCGTTCCATCTCGCGCGCGACATGGCCCATCTCTTCCAGCGACGGCGTGATCAGGCCCGACAGGCCGATGATGTCGCACTTCTCCTCCCGCGCCTTGTCGAGGATCTGCTGGGCGGGAACCATCACGCCCATGTTCACCACCTCGTAGTTGTTGCACTGGAGCACCACCGACACGATGTTCTTGCCGATGTCGTGCACGTCGCCCTTCACGGTGGCGATCAGGATCTTGCCCTTGGCCTTGGTGTCGCCCGACAGCGCCTTCTCGGCCTCGATGAAGGGCACGAGGTGCGCCACCGCCTGCTTCATCACGCGCGCCGACTTCACGACCTGCGGCAGGAACATCTTGCCGGCGCCGAACAGGTCACCGACGACGTTCATGCCGTTCATCAGCGGACCCTCGATCACCTCGATCGGGCGACCGCCGTTCGCGGCCAGGCGCGCGCGGGCCTCTTCCGTGTCCTCGACGATCCACTGGGTGATGCCGTGGACCATCGCATGCGCCAGGCGGGCGTCGACGTCCTGCTCGCGCCACTCGAGGCTCTGCTCCTGCTTCGCGCCGCCGGCCTTCAGCGTGCCGGCGAACTCGATCATGCGCTCGGTGGAGTCGGGGCGCCGGTTGAGCACGACGTCTTCCACCCGCTCGCGCAGCTCGGGCGCCAGGTCGTCGTAGACGCCGACCATGCCGGCGTTGACGATACCCATCGTCATGCCGTTGCGGATCGCGTGGTACAGGAACACGGTGTGGATCGCCTCGCGCGCCGGGTCGTTGCCGCGGAAGCTGAAGCTCACGTTGGACACGCCGCCGCTCACCTTGGCATGAGGCAGGTTGTCGCGGATCCACTTCGTCGCCTCGATGAAATCGACGCCGTAGTTGTTGTGTTCCTCGATGCCGGTGGCGATGGCGAAGATGTTCGGGTCGAACACGATGTCTTCGGGCGGGAAGCCGACCTGATCGACCAGCAGCCGGTAGGCACGCTCGCAGATCTCGATCTTGCGCTGGTAGGTATCGGCCTGGCCCCGCTCGTCGAACGCCATCACGATGACGGCCGCGCCATAGCGGCGGCACAGCTTCGCCTGGCGGAGGAACTCCGCCTCGCCTTCCTTCATGCTGATCGAGTTGACGATCGCCTTGCCCTGGACGCACTTCAGGCCGGCCTCGATCACCTCCCACTTGGAGGAATCGATCATCAGCGGCACGCGCGAGATGTCGGGCTCGGAGGCGACGAGATTCAGGAAGCGGACCATCGCCGCCTTCGAATCGAGCATCGCCTCGTCCATGTTGATGTCGATCACCTGCGCGCCGTTCTCGACCTGCTGGCGCGCGACCGCGAGTGCCTCGTCGTACTGCTCGTTCAGGATGAGCCGTGCGAACGCCTTCGAACCGGTGACGTTGGTGCGCTCGCCGACGTTGACGAACAGCGAAGACCCGTCGACGTTGAACGCCTCGAGGCCGGACAGGCGCATCTTGTGGTCAGGTGCCGCGATCGTGCGCGGCGTGATGCCCTGCAGCTGCTCGGCGATCGCGCGGATATGGTCGGGCGTGGTGCCGCAACAGCCACCGGCGATGTTGACGAAGCCGCTCTCGGCGAACTCGCGCACCAGCGACGAGGTGATGTCGGGCGTCTCGTCGAAGCCGGTGTCGCTCATCGGGTTGGGCAGCCCGGCGTTCGGGTAGATGCAGATGTTCGTGTCGCAGATCTTCGACAGCTCTTCCACGTACGGACGCATCAGCGTCGCGCCGAGCGCGCAGTTCAGGCCGATGGTGATCGGGTTGGCATGGCGCACCGAATTCCAGAACGCCTCGACCGTCTGTCCGGACAGGATGCGACCCGAGGCATCGGTCACCGTGCCGGAGATCATCACCGGCAGGCGGGAACCGTGCTCCTCGAAGAAGGTGTCGATCGCGAACAGCGCGGCCTTCGCGTTCAGCGTGTCGAAGATGGTCTCGACCAGAAAGAAGTCGACGCCGCCTTCGACCAGCGCACGCGCCTGGTCGAGGTAGGCCGCGACCAGCTCGTCGAAGGTGACGTTGCGCGCACCCGGGTCGTTCACGTCGGGCGAGATCGACGCGGTCTTCGGCGTCGGGCCGAACGCACCGGCGGCAAAGCGCGGGCGGTCCGGGGTCGAATACTTCGCGCACGCCGCCTTCGCCAGCCGGGCTGCCGCCACGTTCATCTCGTAGACGAGATGTTCCATGTGGTAGTCACCCTGCGCGACGGTGGTCGCACCGAAGGTGTTGGTCTCGATCAGGTCCGCGCCGGCGGCCAGGTACTGCTCGTGGATCTCCTGGATCACGTGTGGCTGGGTAAGCACCAGCAGCTCGTTGTTGCCCTTCACGTCATGCGCGAAATCGGCGAAACGCGCACCGCGGTATTCCGCCTCTCCCAGCTTGTAGCGCTGGATCATCGTGCCCATCGCGCCGTCGAGGATCAGGATGCGCGAGGCGAGCTGCTGGCGGAGGGTGGCGAAAATCTCGGATTCGGGGAGGGACATGGTGCGGTTTGGATCCAGTCGAATGAACCCTTGATCCTAGCATGCACCCCCCAGGCGCCGACCGGCACAGGACCTGCCAAGCCGCGTGCGGAATATCACGTCGGCGTAACGGACGTGCCGTGGGATCGGCCGGGCGGACGTCCCGATCAGCGCCGGGTCAGCCGCAGGTAGTTCAACCAGCATGCGGCACCGAGCGCCATCGCGATGCCGGCGGTGACCGCCAGCGACAGTTGCGTGGCCGCGACCAGCGGCGACACCACCCCGGCAAGCAACGCATTGGTCATCGACTGCGTGAATCCCTGCACCGAGGCCGCCATGCCCCGGGTGTGCGGGAACAGGTCGAGCGCGAGGAGGGTGATGCTGGGCATCGCCAGCGCCATGCCCAGCGAATAGAGCATCAGCGGCAGCACGGTCCATGGAATCGCCGGCGGGAACACCAGGTGATAGGCGATGCTCAGGCAGGCAGCGGTGGTCATGACGGCAAAGCCCAGCGCGACCGTGCGCTCGGGCGTCACCCGTCCGGCCAGGCGTCCTGACAGCCACGCGCCGATCACCACGCCGCCGATGCCGGGCACGAACAGCCAGGCGAACTCGGTCGCGGACAGGCCCAGGTGCCGGTAGATCACCGCGGGCGCGGAGACCACGTAGATGAAGAAGCCGGCGAAGTTGAAGGCGACCGCGAAGGCGAGCATCGCGAAGCGGGCACTGCCGAACACCTTCACGTAGCTGGCGAACAGCGGCGCCGCGCGAAACGGCTGGCGGTCCTGCCGGGCCAGCGTTTCGGGCAGGGTCCATGCGCAGCCGGCCCAGGTCAGCAGGGAAAAGATCGTGAGGAAGACGAAGATGGAGCGCCAGCCGAAGGCGATGTCGAGCAGGCCGCCGATCACCGGCGCCACCGCCGGGGCGAGGCTGAACAGCATGGTCACCTGCGACATCAGCCGCTGCGCCATCGGTCCGTCGTAGGTATCGCGGATGATCGCCCGCCCGACGACGATGCCCGCACCGGCCGACATGCCCTGGAGGGCGCGGCAGGCGAGCAGCGCCTCGATGGTCGGCGCCAGCGCACAGCCGATCGATGCCACGACGAACACCAGCAGGTTGACCAGGATCACCGGACGGCGTCCGAACGAATCGGACAGCGCACCATGGAACAGGGTCATGATCGCGAAGCTGCCCATGTAGGCCGACAGCGTCTGCTGCACGTACAGTTCGTCGACCGCATAGTCGCGCGCCATCGACGGGAACGACGGCAGGTAGGTGTCGATCGAGAACGGGCCGATCGTGGCCAGCGCGGCAAGCAGCCAGGGCAGCAGGATGCCGTGGGTGCGGCGCTGCGCGTCGGGCGGGGAACCCGCGGCCGGTGGACGCGCCGGGCGCACTGGGCGGGGATCCTCGCGCGCGCTCAGCGCAGCGGTACTGCAGCGACCACGTCGACCTCGACCAGGAACTCGGGCTCGATCAGGCCGGCGACCACCAGCGCGGTATTGGCCGGCGGTGCCTGCAGGTGGCCGAGGCGCTCGGCCCGCACTTCACGCATCGCGCCGCGGTTGGCGATATCGGTGATGTAGGTGGTGGTCTTCACGATATCGGCCAGCGTGGCGCCGGCCACCGCCAGCGCCACCTCGATGTTGTCGAACACCTTGTGCATCTGGGCGCGGAAATCAGCGCTGGCGACCTTGTAGGCGGCGTCGGCCGGTGCCTGCCCGGACAGGTAGACCATCCGCGCGTGGCGCACGTCGACGACCTGGGTCAGGCGCGGCGCGCTCCACAGGTCGGACGAGTTCATGTAGCGGACGCGGAACAGGGGATCGTCGGCGTCGGTGCGGGCGGATTTCAGCGAGGCACTGGCGGGCAGGTCGTCGTTCATCTGGGGCTCGGGTCGGGGTGGCGTGCGGGGTGGCGTGCGGGGTGGCGCAGATCGGCGGTGCCTCGCGGCGGTCGCTCGAGGCTACCACCGTAACCTGCCGCGGCTCACTCGCCCCGGTCGAAGCGCCGCAACTGGATCGCCTCGGCGACATGTGCCGACTCGATGGCAGGCGCCTGTTCGATGTCGGCGATCGTACGCGCCACCTTGCGGATGCGCTGGTAGGCGCGCGCCGACAGCGAAAAACGGTCGAGCGCCCGGCGGATCAGTGCAAGCCCGGCGGCATCGAGTTCGCAGTGCGCCTCGAGTTCGCCCGGTTCGAGCAACGCATTCGGCCGCCCCTGCCTGGCAAGCTGCCGGGCCCGGGCCACCGCAACCCGTTCACGTACCGCCGCGCTGGGCTCGCCGCGCGGCGCCTCGACCAGGTCGCGCTGGTTCACCGGCGGCACGTCGAGTGCGATGTCGATGCGGTCGACCAGGGGCCCGGACACGCGGCGCCGGTAGCGCCCCACCTGTTCCTGGCTGCACTGGCAGCGTCCCGAGGGGTGGCCGAGGTATCCGCACGGGCAGGGATTCATCGCGGCGACGAACTGGAATCGCGCCGGGAACTCCGCGCGACGGGCCGCACGGGACACCGTGACACGGCCACTTTCCAGCGGTTCGCGCAGGACCTCCAGCACCCGTCGGGGGAATTCGGTCAGTTCATCGAGGAACAGCACGCCGTGCAGCGCCAGCGAGATCTCGCCCGGCCGGGGCAGGCTGCCACCACCGACCAGCGCGGCCGCCGAAGCCGTATGGTGGGGCGCCCGGAACGGCCGTCGGCGCCAGTGCCGCAGGTCGAAGCCGCCATCGGCGAGCGACTGCATTGCCGCCGATTCGATCGCCTCTGCATCGGTCATCGGCGGCAGGATCCCTGGCAGCCGGGATGCGAGCATGGTCTTGCCAGTGCCTGGCGGCCCGACCAGCAGCAGGCTGTGCCCGCCGGCCGCCGCCAGTTCGAGCGCGCGACGCGCCTGCGGCTGCCCGGCGACGTCGGCGAGGTCGCCGACCGGGTCGCCTCCGGGAAACGCGGCCACCGCCGGGGCCGCGCGAACCAGCGGTACCCTGCCCTCCAGGTGCATGACCACTGCATGCAGGTCGGCCGCAGGCAGCACGCATGCGCCCTCGACCAGCGCGGCTTCGCCGGCACTGGCGCGGGGCAGAACGAAGGCCCGCCCCTCGCGCGCGGCGAACCAGGTCATCGCAAGCGCACCGCGCACCGGGCGCAGGTCACCGGTGAGCGCGAGCTCGCCGGCGAACTCGTGCGACTCCATCCAGCCGGGCGCCGCATCCCCGCCCGGTGGGCGCCGGCGCAACTGGCCGGACGCAACCAGGATACCGATGGCGATCGGCAGGTCGAAGCGTCCGCTCTCCTTCGGCAGTTCGGCCGGGGCGAGGTTGACGGTGATACGCCGCGCCGGGAACTCGAAGCCGCAATTGACGATCGCTGCCCGGACCCGCTCGCGCGCCTCGCGCACTTCGGCCTCGGGCAGCCCGACCAGGGCAAAGGAGGGCAGGCCGTTGGCAAGATGGACTTCCACGCTGACCGGTGGCGCCTCCATGCCGAGCAGGGCCCGGCTGTGCAGGACCGCTACCTGCCGGACCGGGTATGCCCGGAGCGCCGCACCGGGCTCAGCATCCGTATCCTGGGGGCCCATCGGGTCATTCCGTCCGGACGGAAATCGTTACAGCGGCCGGGTAGCCGGGCCAGGTGCAATGTCGGCGTCGCAGGAACTCAGGCCGCCGGGTCGACGGCAGGCCCCTTTGCGACCGTCTTCCCGCCTTCGAGTCCGGCGACCCGGGCTTCGAGTGCTTCCAGCTTCTCGCGGGTACGGGCGAGTACCGCCGCCTGCACATCGAACTCTTCGCGGGTGACCAGATCCATGCGCTGCAGCGCCGAGCCGACGACCGCACGCACGTTTCGCTGCACATCCTGCGCCGGGCTGCTGGCCACGAGCTCGCGCAGACGGCGGGACAGGTCATCGAGGGTGGTCTGGTTGATCATCGGCGCGCTCCGGAAAGGGTCGAGACATCGGGGACACGACGAGTATAGGGAAACCCGCCGCACGTCATGGATGCAGGAAACCCTGTTGGCGCACCGATACTGTTCACCCCCCGAAGCTGACGCTGTTGCCATGAAGCCCGCAGGTGTTGCGCGAAAACAACACTATTGGCGCGAGAGGCCTCCTCAAGGTTGCCGCAGTTCCACGCCGGGACAGAAGCTATGGCTGCAGTTCGTTGTTTCAAATGAATTTTCGCACTCTTCCGGTGCAATTGGTCGCATTCATGCACCCGGATAGTGCGAAGGTTCGGCTGCAGTCGGTCTCGGACACGTCAAGCATTTGTTGGTGCGCTGATTTTTTTCTGGCACAGCAAATGCTTCAGTCGACCCGAGACACCTTTCTGTTGTGAGTTCGATACACCCCCCCCCGGAGGCTGAAGAATGAAATCTTTCAACAAGACCTTGCTCGTCGGCGCCGTAGCCGCCGCTCTGGCAACCCCGATGGCCGTGCTGGCACAGGCCAAGGCACCCGCATCGCCGCACACGTTCACCGGTAACGTCGGCCTGTTCAATCAGTACATCTTCCGCGGCCTGACCCAGACCGATGGCAAGCCCGCATTGCAGGGTGGCTTCGACTACAGCCATGCCAGCGGCTTCTACGCCGGCCTCTGGGGCTCGAACGTGAGCTGGCTGACCGATTCCGCGGCCTACAACGGCGGCAGCTACTCGGTCGAAATCGACACCTACCTCGGCTTCAAGGTTCCGGTCGGCGACTTCACGTTCGACGTCGGCTTCCTGCGCTACAACTTCCCCGGCCGCCTGCCGCCGGCCGGACTGCCCGCCGGTGCGGCGAAAGCCGACACCAACGAGCTGTACGCGGCAATCGGCTGGAAGTTCGTCACCCTGAAGTACTCGTACTCGCTCGGCGACACCTTCGGCGTCGACAATGCCCGCGGCAGCGACTACCTCGACCTGACCGCGACCCTGCCGCTGGGCAGCAGCGGCTTCAGCCTGATCGGCCACGTGGGTCGCCAGACCT
>JBIITW010000210.1:0-8244 GCA_044340265.1 Burkholderiales bacterium
CTGACCGTGCTGCTGGTCGTCTACCACCTGTGGTGCGGCCGGGTGCTCGGCGTGTTCAAGGCGGGCGGCAACACGCGAGGCCATGTGTTCTACCGCTGGATGAACGAGCTGCCGGTGCTGGTGCTGTTCGCGGTGGTGGTGCTGGTGGTGGTCAAGCCGTTCTGAGGTTCACGGGGCCGGTGGGCATCGTGCGGCAGCTCTTCGTTGCGCTGGCGCTGCTGGTGGTGGTGCTGCCGGGCACGGCCGTCGCAGCCGTGACCCCGACCCCGACCGCCATCGAGGCGATGATCGTGGTGCGCAGTTCGCCGCTGGCGGGCTTCCAGTTCCACGCCGGGGAGGAGCTGTTCGCGCAGATGCAGGTCGGCGACCGGCTGGCGCTGGTGCGCGAACCGGACAACCCGCACGACCGCAACGCGGTGCGCGTCGAGTGGCGGCAGGTGAAGCTCGGCTACGTGCCCCGGCGCGACAACCCGCAGGTGGCCCGGCAGATGGACCTCGGGGCTGCGCTCGAGGCGCGCATCTCGCGGCTGCGTGCCGCGCGCAACCCGTGGGACCGGATCGAGTTCGAGGTGGTGCTGGTGCTGCCGCGGTGACGGCGATCAGCGCCGGGCGGGCGTGAACTCGAGGAAGAACTGGTTCGGCAGGAAGCCATGCTCGCGCGCCAGCCGATACCCGGCCTTCTCCATCTCGGCCTGGACCTGCCGCGCGCCCACGCGGGCGGCCTTCGGCGGCCCCTCCGGCGATTCCAGGGTGAAGTCGATGATCGCGACCCGGCCGCCGGCCGCGAGCGCGTCCTGCAGGCGGCGGAACCAGCGGTCGCGGTCGTCGACATGGTGGAACACGTTGACCATGAGCACCAGGTCGACGCGCCCGGGCAGCTTCGGGTCATCCGGGCTGGCCGCGATCGCCTGCAGGTTCTTCAATCCGCCCTTCGCGGCCCGCTCGGCGAGGTGCTTCACCATGTCGGGTTCGCTGTCGACCCCGTAGACCCGTCCCCGGGGAAGCATGTGCGCGAGCCGCGTCGCGAAGTAGCCGGTGCCGGCGCCGATGTCGGCCACCACTGCGTCGGGCTTCAGCGACAGCGCCTGGATCACCTCGTGCGGCTTCTGCCAGGCATCCCGTTTCGGGTCTTCCAGCACCTTCAGCCACTTGTGTGCGCCGCCGAAGCCGTGCCGGTGGTCGTGCACCGTCTGGGCGAGTGCAGCGCAGGCGGCCAGCGTGGTGCCGGCTGCGGCCAGCGCCATGAACGAGCGACGAAGGATCATGAGGGTTCCCCGGGGAGCGGCTGGTGGAGCAGGCGCGCGATCAGGTCCAGCACGCCCCGTGCCGAGCAGGGGCTGCGCAGGGTCTCGCGGATCCCGAGCGAGGACAGCCGCGCCGCCTCGATGTCACGGCCGGGGCCGGTGAGCACGGCGACCGGCGTCGCCGCCGGCGATGGATACTGCCCGCAGCGCAGCAGGGTCAGGAGGTCGATGGCAGCCTGGCCGCCATCGAGCGCGATCACCATCGCCCTGAACGGTCGCGACTCTACCTGGGAGACGGCTGCGTGCACATCGGATGTGTCATGGATGCGGGCCAGGGTCAGTTCGGCCGCGACCTGGACGACCGCTCGCCGGAGCAGCAGGTCGGCGTCGGCCAGCAGCACGTCCGGCAACGGTGCATCGGCTGTGGACAGGCTCATGGCGTTGCTGCCTGGTGCGTGAGTTCCTCCACCACCACGTCGCGCAGCGCGGAAAGGATGGCATGGTCGATCGGCGAGAATGCGCGCGGCTCGGTGTCGATCACGCACAGCGTACCGACGGCGAGGCTGCCTGGCAGGATCAGCGGTGCGCCAGCATAGAAGCGGATGAACGGATCTCCGGTCACCAGGGGGTTGTCCGCGAATCGCGGGTCCTTCAGCGTGTCTTCGATCACCAGCACGTCGCTGCCAACGACCGCGTGGCCGCAGAAAGAGACGTCGCGCGAGGTTTCGCAGGCTTCAAGGCCGACGCGCGCCTTGAACCACTGCCGATGCTCGTCCACCAGGCTGACCAGCGCCACGGGAACGTCGAATTCCATGCTGGCGAAGCGTGCGATGCGGTCGAATCGTTCCTCTGGCGGGGTGTCGAGGACGAGCAATGTCCGCAAGGCATTCAGCCGCTCTGCTTCATTGGCGGGGATCGGTGCGAGGATCAAGGCGATCTGCCGTGTTGCGCGTGAAGGCTCATGGGACACTTATCGGCGCGGCAGGGCCCTGCTTTAGGGCGGCGCGTCGGATGCGGCACCACGCTTGGGCGAAACCGGCTTGCCGGGGGCGGTCGTCCTGCACTGGTCGTCCTGCGCTAGTCGTCCGAGTCCTTGCCATAGACCGCCTCGATCGAATGCGCGAAACGCCGGGTGACCACCGGCCGCTTCACCTTCAGCGTCGGGGTCAGCATGCCGTTGTCGATGGTCCAGGGCTCCTTCACCGCGATCACCCGGCGGACGCGCACGTAACGCGGGAAGTCCTTCAGCTGCTGGTTGGCCAGGCGCACGAGCTTCTTCTCGTCGGTCTCCTGGGTCACCGCGAGCAGGGTGAGGAAATGCCGGCCTTCGCCGAACAGCATGACCTGCTCGAACACCGGGTCGTCGAGCAGGGCGGCTTCGGCCTCTTCGGGCGGGAATTTCTCTCCGTTGGACAGGACGATGATGTCCTTCGACCGCCCCCGGATGTAGATCTTGCCGCCGCGGATCTCGACGATGTCACCGGTGTTGAGCCAGCCGTCGGGCGACAGCACCCTGGCGGTGGCTTCCGGGTTGCGCCAGTAGCCCTGCATCACGGAGGGTCCGCGCACCAGCAGCTCGCCGGCGTCGGAGATTCTGGACTCGAGGCCGTCGAGCAACTGGCCGACCGAACTCGGGTCGTTGTCGTCCTCCCGGTTGCCGGCGATCACCGGTGACGCCTCGGTCATGCCATAGCCCTGGATCATCTTCAGGCCCAGGCCGATGAAGGTCTGCGCGATGCGCAGTTCCAGCTTGGCGCCGCCAGCGGCGGCCAGTCGCAGCCGGCCGCCCAGCTTCTCGAGGATCGGCACTGCTACCAATGGCTGAAGCCGTGCGTAGGCGAGACGCTCGAACAGGTTCGCCTCGCCCAGGAACACCTTCCAGCCATAGCGCACGGTCATCCTGAACAAGGTACGTTTCACCGCGGAGCCGGCGACTGCCTGCTCGATGCGCGCGAGGAAGCGTTCGAACAGCCGGGGCACAGCGACCAGCAGCGTCGGACGCACCGCGGCAAGGTCGTCGCCGATCTGCTGGATGCCGCGCGAGTAGGCGACGCAGACGCCGGCGTACAGCATCAGGTAGCAGCCGCAGGTGCGCTCGAACATGTGCGACATCGGCAGCACCGACAGCGAGGTGTCGGAGTCGCGCAGTTCGATCACCTTCGAACTGGCCTCGACATTGGCGAGGATGCTGGCATGGGACAGTTTCACGCCCTTGGGCTTGCCGGTGGTGCCGGAGGTGTAGACGATGGTCGCCAGCGTGTCGGGTTCCAGCGGCTGGACTTCGAACGGCGGCGCATCGGCCGGCAGGAACGTGTCGATGGTGTCGACCTGTGGCCGGGGCGACGGGGTGCCGTCCGGTGCGGCGGCGGCGGGCGCCTCGATGCAGACGACGGGCGGCAGCGAGGGCATCAGTTCGCGCAGGCGGGGCAGGGCGCGGGGCGTGTCCAGCACCAGCAGGCGGGCATCGGAGTTGCCGACGCACCAGGCGATGTTCTCGGCGTTGTCGATCACGTACAGCGGTACGACGACCAGCCCCATGCCGAGGGCGGCCTGGTCGATCGCCACCCACTGCACGCTGTTCTTCAGGCAGATGGCGATGCGGTCGCCCTTTTCGAAACCGCGCGCGCGGAAGGCCTGCTGCCAGCGCGCGGCGAGGGCGATCACCTGCGCGACCGTATAATCACGCCACGCCGCCGCCTCGCCACTGCCTTCGGCTGCCGTGCCTGCTTCCCACTGCCGGTACAGCACCTTTTCCGGCGTGCCTTCATGACGCTGCAGCAGTCGAGCGAGGTTGGTCATCCTGGCGTTCATGTTGAGCGGGCCCTGCGGGGCCCCGGGTTCGGAGCGGGCATGCGATCGAAGGCGAAGGTACCGGGATATGTAACGAACGGCGGTTGCCGGTGACCGCGACTGGCCGCTATTTTGCGCCATGCCCGCGCGGACTGGAGGAAACGCTGGTCGTTGAACTGGCGCGCCTGGGTGCGTCACGCGTGGCGGCGGTGCCGGGTGGCGTGGGTTTCGGCGGCGATCTCGCTGTCGGCTACCGGGCAAACCTGGAAAGCCGAGTGGCGAGCCGGATCCTGCTCAGCCTGGGCGAGGGTCGCTATGCGAGCGAGCTGGACATCTATGCGTTCGTGAAGTCGATCGACTGGCCGGCCCTGTTCACGGTGGATAGAACGTTGCGGGTGGACGTGTCGGCGATCCGCTCGCCGCTGCGCAGCCTGGAGTTCGCCACGCTGCGGGTGAAGGATGCCATCTGCGACCGGTTCCGCGAGAAGCAGGGGGCGCGGCCGAGCGTCGATACCGTGTCGCCCGATGTTCGGGTACAGCTGTTCCTGACCGCCGACACGATGACCGTCTACCTCGACCTTTCCGGCGATCCGCTGTTCAAGCGCGGCTGGCGAGAGGAGGCCGGCGAGGCGCCGCTGCGTGAAAACCTGGCCGCCGGCATGGTCGCACTGTCGGGCTGGCAACCCGGCACGCCGTTGCTCGACCCGATGTGCGGCAGCGGGACGATCGCGATCGAGGCTGCACAGATGATGCTCGGCATCGCGCCCGGCCTCGGGCGCAGCTTCGGCTTCGAGCGGCTGCGCGGTTTCGATGCCGGATTGTGGAAGCAGCTGCTCGACGATGCGGGCGAACGGGTGGAGCGCGGCCGCCGGCAGGTTGCAGTGTTCGGCTCCGACCGGGAAGGCCGGTCGGTGGTGGCCGCGCGGGCAAATGCCGCGAGGGCCGGCGTCGACCGGGCCGTGCAGTTCGAGGTGGTCGACATGCGCCGCCGCGAAGCGCCGGCAGCCGAGGGCATCCTGGTATCGAATCCGCCGTACGGCGTGCGCCTGGAGAGTCGCGAGTCGCTCGAACTGTTCTATCCCCAGCTCGGCGCCGCGCTCAAGGCCTCGTTCGCCGGCTGGACCGCCTACCTGATCTCACCCGAGATGAAGCTTCCCGGCCAGCTCGGCCTGAAGGCCTCGAAGCGCACCGTGCTGTTCAACGGCGCGATCGAATGCCGGCTGTTCGAATTCCGCATGGTCGCCGGCTCCCACCGCTGAAGATCGACGACGGAAATCCGGGTCAGAGACGAATTTCCCGAGGGAAATTCGTCTCTGACCCGGATTTCCGGCCGGGCTGGATCAGACGATGTTGAGGTGGTCGATGCCGCCCATGACGTCGCGGTCCTTGGACTCGGAGCTGTGCAGCTTGATCTGCAGGCGCAGGTCGTTGACCGAGTCGGCGTTGCGCAGGCCGTCTTCGTAGCTGATCGAGCCTGCCTCGTACAGGTCGAACAGCGCCTGGTCGAAGGTCTGCATGCCCATCTCGCGCGACTTCTTCATGACTTCCTTGATCTCGTGTACGTCGCCCTTGAACACCAGGTCGGAGATCAGCGGCGAGTTGAGCAGCACCTCGACGGCGGCGACCCGGCCCTTGCCTTCGCGCCGGGGGATCAGGCGCTGCGACACGATGCCTTTCAGGTTCAGCGACAGGTCCATCAGCAGCTGCGGCCGGCGCTCTTCCGGGAAGAAGTTGATGATCCGGTCGAGTGCCTGGTTGGCGTTGTTCGCATGCAGCGTGCACATCGCCAGGTGGCCGGTCTCGGCGAAGGCGATCGCGTAGTCCATCGTCTCGCGGTCGCGCACCTCGCCGATCAGGATGACGTCGGGCGCCTGGCGCAGGGTGTTCTTCAAGGCGGTGTGCCAGGACTCGGTGTCGACCCCGACCTCACGATGGGTGACGATGCAGTTCTTGTGCTCGTGCACGAACTCGACCGGATCCTCGACGGTGATGATGTGGCCGTAGCTGTTCTCGTTGCGGTAGCCGATCATCGAGGCGAGCGAGGTCGATTTGCCCGACCCGGTCGCGCCGACGAAGATGACCAGCCCGCGCTTGGTCATCGCCACGTCCTTCAGCACGTTCGGCAGGCCGAGGTCTTCGAACTTCGGGATGGTGGAGGTGATCACCCGCAGCACCAGACCGACCCGCCCCTGCTGCATGAACGCATTGACCCGGAAGCGGCCGATGCCCGCCGGGCTGATCGCGAAGTTGCACTCGCGGGTGGCCTCGAATTCGGCCGCCTGCCGGTCGTTCATGATCGAGCGCGCGAGGTCCGCGGTATGGGCCGGCGTCAGTGTCTGGTTCGACACGGGAACCACCTTGCCGTCGAGCTTGAACGCCGGCGGGAAGCCGGCGGTGACGAACAGGTCCGACGCCTTCTTGCTGACCATGACGCGCAGCAATTCGTGGACGAACTTGATGGCCTGATCGCGTTCCATTCGGTGTGTTTCCTTGCCTGGGTCGATGCGTTACGGTGAGCCGCTGCGCCGTCGCGGCGCCGGGTCGGTGCGACCTACTGGAAGTTGTCCTTGTTCGCGGCCTTCATCTTCGCTTCGGCGGAGGACACGATGTTGCGCTTGACCAGTTCCTGCAGGTTCTGGTCGAGGGTCTGCATGCCGAAGGTCTGGCCGGTCTGGATCGCGGAATACATCTGGGCGATCTTGTTCTCGCGGATCAGGTTGCGGATGGCCGGGGTGCCGATCATGATCTCGTGCGCGGCCACGCGCCCGGTGCCATCCTTGGTCTTGAGCAGCGTCTGCGAGATCACCGCACGCAACGATTCGGACAGCATCGAGCGCACCATTTCCTTCTCCGCCGCCGGGAAGACGTCGATGATCCGGTCGATCGTCTTCGCCGCCGAACTGGTGTGCAGCGTGCCGAACACCAGGTGGCCGGTTTCCGCGCCGGTCAGGGCCAGCCGGATCGTCTCGAGGTCGCGCAGCTCGCCGACCAGGATGATGTCGGGGTCCTCGCGCAGCGCCGAACGCAGCGCATTGGAGAACGACAGCGTGTGCGGCCCGACCTCGCGCTGGTTGATCAGGCACTTCTTGCTCTCGTGCACGAATTCGATCGGGTCCTCGATGGTGAGGATGTGGCCGTAGTCGTTGTTGTTGATGTGGTCGACCATCGCCGCCAGCGTGGTCGACTTGCCGGAGCCCGTCGGGCCGGTGACCAGCACGATGCCGCGCGGCTGGTTGGAGATCTCGGCGAAGATCGGCGGCGCCTTGATTTCTTCCAGGGACAGCACCTTGGACGGAATCGTCCGCAGGACCGCCGCCGCGCCGCGCTGCTGCACGAAGGCATTGACCCGGAACCGCGCCAGGTTCGGGATCGCGAACGAGAAGTCGAGCTCGAGGTTCTCTTCGTACGTCTTCCGCTGCTGGTCGTTCATGATGTCGTACACCATGCCGTGCACATCCTTGTGCTCGAGCGGCGGCAGGTTGATCCGGCGAACGTCGCCATGCACCCGGATCATCGGCGGCAGGCCGGCGGACAGGTGGAGGTCGGAGGCCTTGTTCTTGACGACGAATGCGAGCAGTTCGGAGATGTCCACTATACTTTCCCGGCAGTTGATTTCGATACGAAACGAGGTTTCTGCGCCGCATCCGCAGCGCAGGACGACCAGCCCACGGGTGTAGATCGGCCGGAACCCCTCGCTCTTTAGCGCGTCCCGGTGATCCGTCGTCCCGATTCCAACACCGCCGACCGTCTGTTTCCAACCCTGCCGGCCCTTCCGTCCCCCCTGCTGCGTGCGTCCAACATGCGCCCTACCGTCTTGCCCCATCCTCCGGGACCCGCGTTCAAGTCATTGACGCGTCGCGTTTAAATTATGGGAGCCATCGGCGACAACTTGCAAGCTGTTCGTGCGCGCATCGCCGCCGCCGCGGCTTCTGCCGGACGTGATCCGGCGGGCGTGGGCCTGCTTGCGGTGAGCAAGACATTCGATGCCGGAGCGGTGGTCGCCGCCCGCGCCGCCGGACAGCGGGCGTTCGGCGAAAGCTATGTGCAGGAGGCGGTGGACAAGATCGCGGCGATCCCGGATCCCGGCATCGAATGGCACTTCATCGGCCCGCTCCAGAGCAACAAGACGCGCCTGGTGGCCGAACATTTCGACTGGGTGCATTCCGTTTCGAGCCTGAAGATCGCGCGCCGGCTGTCCGAACAGCGTCCT
>JBIITW010000211.1:0-8215 GCA_044340265.1 Burkholderiales bacterium
TACGATCCGACCGGCAAGCTGATCGCCACGTCCGTTGCGGGACAGGACAACTGGACGGACATCCTCTACCTGGGCAACACCCCGGTGGCGATGCTCACCGGGGCGGCGGCGACCCCGGCGATCAGCATCCTGCAGGCCGATCATCTCGATACGGTGGTGTCGATCATGAATGCCGCAGCGGTGCAGGTGTGGCGCTGGGATCGGGATCCGTACGGATCCTTCGTGCCCAATGAAGACCCGGACGGAGATGGGAACCTCGTGCGCTTCGACCTCCGCTTCCCGGGGCAGGTCCTCGATCGCGAGACGGGGCTTCACTACAACTACTTCAGGGATTACGATCCGGCGATCGGAAGGTATGTGCAGTCGGATCCGATTGGGTTGGCGGGCGGTGTGAATACATATGCTTACGTCGGAGGGAACCCGATCGGCTACATGGATGAGGATGGGCTAAGACGCCGATCCGGTGGTGGAGACTCGCAGGGATTCGCGCAGCCCTATTGGCGCAATCCTGGCGGCGCCCGTCGGGACGATCTCGTACCTGCCCGTATCGACCCTATAAGGCGACATCCGGAAAGTTCAGCAAGAGATACAGCAGGGGAGATCGGCGCTCGAGGAAGACCTCGTTTCTGCATGCAGTGGCATTGTCCCCAGAATACGGGGCTTTGCCAGCCTGGCGACTACCGAGGCGCGACGGATTTCTTACCGACAGCCGTAGATGTCACTAAGGAAGGTCTGAACAAGTCACTGATGATGCGCGTCGGCTTCCAATCGTGGCGCGAATCGCGTCAGCGGGCAGCCTGAGCCACCGAAACCGTTCGATATAGTTGCCGTTTTTTCTCTTCATGTCATTTGCGGACGCACCACTCCCGTCATCGCCAGCAATCGCTTTCGAACCATGTACAAGTTGGTCAGAGCGAACAGCGTGACGATCTGCGAGGTGTTCTTCATCAACCCCTTGAAGCGGACTTTCCGGTAACCGAAGATGCACTTCAGCGCCCAGAACGGATGCTCGACCCGCGCCCGCACCTGGGCCTTGCGCTTCTCCTCGCGCATCACCAGTTCGCGCGCGTGTTCCGATGTGATCTTCTTCACCTGGCTACGACGGCGGGCGATCTTCCACTCGATCTTCCGGCGGCCCACGCGCTGCTCGGCGCCGGTGTAGCCCGCGTCGGCATGCACCGTTTTCTCTTTGCCATGAAGCAACTGGTCAACCTGCTCCACATCGGATTCATTGGCGGGCGTCGTGACGACCGTATGTACCAGTCCCGAATCGGTGTCGGCGCCGATATGCGCCTTCATGCCGAAGTGCCAGTTGTTGCCCTTCTTCGTCTGGTGCATCTCCGGGTCGCGCTCGCCGCTGCTGTTCTTCGTCGAACTGGGCGCAGCGATGATCGTCGCGTCGACCATCGTTCCGCGCTTGACCATCATTCCCTTGCGAGCCAGGTGAGCGTTGACCGCATCCAGGATCAGCGGTGCGAGTTCCTCCCGCTCGATCAGTCGCCGGAAGTTCAAAATCGTCGTCTCGTCGGGGATGGCCTCGAGCAGCGACAGCCCGGCGAACTTGCGCATCGAAGCCACTTCGTAGAGGGCTTCCTCCATCCCCGGATCGCTCAGCCCGAACCAGTTCTGCATCAGGTGGATGCGCAGCATCGTCTGCAGTGGGTACGGCTGGCGACCGCGACCCGCCTTCGGGTAGACCGGATCGATCTCCCGGATCAGCGCCTTCCAGGGGATGATCTGCTCCATCTCTTCAAGGAACAGTTCGCGGCGCGTCTTCTTCCGCTTGCCTGCGTGCTCCGCATCGCTGAAACTCATTTGGCTCATCGGTCCGCCCCATCGTCCGCTGATGTTCCGATGAAATCACATTTCCGATGACTTGTTCAGACCTTCCCTAAGCCCCCAACGGGTTGCATCTGCGCCGCGCATGGATCGGGACCGATGGATTTTCGTCTCGAACCAGTGACTTCTTCCGATATCATGGGTTTATGGCCGGCGTCTGGATTTCAGATTCCTGCGGGCGCAGGCGCTGGTCGAATCCGATGAATGTCGCGAGCGCATGTCTTGTAGGCTCAAGGAGCGAAGGCGCAGTAGTTGAATCAAGCTAGCCAAGACCGAGCAGCAAGACCGCTTCCAGCGGGTTCGACGCCGGTAAATCGCCTGTTTTTGGGAATCCTTGCTTTCCCGGCGGCGATTGCCAGCTTTGTTGCGGCGTTGGCCTGGCCCCGCCCTGCGACGACGGCACTGGCATTCTGGGCTGTCGATATCGCTGTGCTGATCGCGATTCCCTGCGCAGCGATTGCACTCGCGTGCCGCTTTGCTGGGTTACGGCCGCACCATCTGGGCCTCGTACCGCTCGAGCAAAACACGACTCACGGCAGCGTCCTGACGCAACTTTCGCTCATCCTGATCGCATTCGTCCTGTTTACGCCGCTCACGTTCGTTTTTGGCCAGCTTCTTCCCGGAAGTGATGTCAGCGCTGACTCCGCGAGCAGCTACTTCGGCACGGTCCTGAAAGGCGAGAACAGACTGTTCTGGATCCTGTATTTCTCTCTGACGGCCGCAGTAGCTGAAGAGGTTGTCTTTCGCGGGATGCTGGCGGCGGCACTGATCGGCCGAGACGCGTCGGACAAGGTGGTGTATGTCGTGATGTCTTCGATTCTCTTCGGCCTGGCACACTTCGCGCGTGGCCTCGATGTTGTTCTTGCGGCAACCGTGCTCGGCGCTTGTTGCGCGCTCATCTATCTTCGGTGGCGAAATCTTTGGTACCTGATTTTTGGCCATTTTGTTGCAGGTCTCATGAGCTATGGATAGGCATTCGCTCTGAGCCGTGCAGGAAGCACAGAACGCCCTGGGCAACCAGACCCGCCTCACCAGCCCCGACACCGGCATCACCAACCGCACCTTCGATGCCGCCGGCAACGTGCTCACCGAGACCGATGCCGCCGGGCGCACGGTCACGCGCACCTGGGATGCACTGAACCGCCTGCTCACCGAAGTGCACGCACAGACGGGGCGGCCGACGATCACGCTCGGCTTCAGCTACGACCAGGGCACGAACGGCCGCGGGCGGCTCACCGGCTTCACCGACCCCTCCGGCAGCACGGTGCTCGAATACGACGCCCGCGGCCGGTTGAGCGTGCGCCGGCAGACGGTATCCGGTGTCACCACCGAGCTTCGCTTCACCCGCGATGCCCAGGGCCGGCTGTTCGAGATGCGCTACCCCTCCGGCCGCCAGGTGCGCTACGGCTACGACCTGCAGGGCCGGGTGAACCGCATCGACCTGGCCGGCCAGCCGATCCTGCAGAACATCGGCTACCACCCGTTCGGCCCGGCCGTCTCCGGCACCTACTGGAACGGCGTGGCCTGGTCGCGTCCGCTGGACACCGATGGTCGGGTGCAGAGCTACCGCACCGGCAACGCCGCGATCCACGTGCTCGGCTACGACCTCGCCAGCCGCATCACCTCGATCACCCAGCCTGCGCCCTGGGCGAACCACACCTTCGGCTACGACACCTCCGACCGGCTCACCAGCTGGACCTCGGGCACCACCAGCTACGCCTGGACCTTCGACCTCAACGGCAACCGGCGCAGCCAGACGGTCGGCGGCAACGTACAGGCCTCGACCTTCGTCGACCCGCCCACCGCAGGGGCGAGCAATCGGCTGCAGGCGGTGTCGAACGTGACACCGCCACGCGCCTTCACCTTCGACCCCAGCGGCCGCACCACCGCCGACGGGCTGCGCACCCTCGTGCACGATGCGCGCGGGCGGCTGTCGCAGGTCACCGCCGCTGGCGGCACGACCAGCTTCACGATCAACGCGCTGGGCGAGCGCATCACCAAGTCCGGCCCGCTGACCCCGGGCGGGACGAACGTCTTCCACTACGATCCGACCGGCAAGCTGATCGCCACGTCCGTTGCGGGACAGGACAACTGGACGGACATCCTCTACCTGGGCAACACCCCGGTGGCGATGCTCACCGGGACGGCGGCAACCCCTGCGATCAGCATCCTGCAGGCCGATCATCTCGATACGGTGGTATCGATCATGAATGCCGCAGCGGTGCAGGTGTGGCGGTGGGATCGGGATCCGTATGGGGCGTTCGTGCCGAATGAAGACCCCGACGGCGATGGGAACCTCGTGCGCTTCGATCTGCGGTTCCCCGGACAGTTCCTCGATCGCGAGACCGGGCTTCACTACAACTACTTCAGGGATTACGATCCGGCGATCGGCCGGTATGTGCAGTCGGATCCGATTGGGTTGGCGGGGGGGATTAATACGTATAACTACGCGAACCAGACCCCGATGTCGGAATTTGATCCTACTGGAGAAAAATCTATCGCGAGGGCGAAGCCCGGAGGATCAGCGCGCGATCGCCGGCAATCGGAGCGCCACGCTCCCGGCGAGTTGCCTCGTCCACCAAGACCTCAGAACTGGAATGACGCCGCTGGCTTTTTTGAGCCGCCGCCGGCCGAGTTCGTATGTGCGAGATGGCACTGCGAGCAGACGCGCAGGCAATGTAGTCCTAGTGATGTACGTGCCCCGACAGACTTCGCCCCTGCAGCGCGCCTCGTCAGCGACGCACCACATGGCTGTCGATGCGCATTGCCAATCGCAGCCGTGAACTGGGCGGGAAAGCCTTCGCCTGACGTTCTCGATACTGCTGACGCGGTAAGGTGGTCTGTTCAGTTCTGGCGCGGCCGATAGCAAATGTATTCGCGAATCGCGCGCTTTTTTTTCGGGGTCTCGATTGCACTGATCTTCATGATGGTCGGCATTGGGGTCGGAACGTCTTCCGAACCGTTGCAACGAATGTGCAGAACGAGTTGCTGGATAAACGACATCCTTTTCGTCTCTGTCGGCGACGACCTCGGCAAGATCGCGCTCGGTCTTTTGTGGTTTTCGGCTGGGAGTCTGATTTTGTTCCTGATGTGGCGCAGTAGTCCCAACAAGAAAAGCAATCAAGCTGACTGACCTGCGCCAGAATTGCGCGAGCGCTACGGCTATGACCTCCAGGGCCGGGTGAACCGGATCGACCTCGACAGCCAGCCGATCCCCCGACGATAGTAGTCGTCGGGGAGGCGCTTGCGCTGATCATGGCGTTCTCGGTGGTGATCCTTGCCCTGCTTCAATGCATTCTGTGAACGATGTCACATCCATTGCGCGCGGTTAACGCTTCACAGGTTGCTTGGCCAGCCAATCTTTCAGTGCAGCGTTGACACGCGTCTGCCAGCCGGGACCGCTGGCGCGCAGCGCGCCGAGGACGTCCTGGTCGAGGCGTATGGCAACCTGTTCCTTGGCGGGCTTCTTGCTGGGCCCCCGGGTTCTCCGCAGCGTGGCCAGGGTGGCCGCCACACCCCCACCGTGCGTAACTGTACCCGCCTTCCAGTTGATCTTCTGCTCGCCAGACGTGCGGACAGAAGCCGCTGTCTTCGCGTGACCAATCTCTGCGGGACTAAAACGCGCTGAAGAATTCATCTGCTTCTTTGCGATTGGCATGACGGCATGAGATCAAATGCGCGGTGTCGTCACCGCGCGGAGTCCACACAAAAAAGATGACCCGACCCCGCCACATGCCCAGGCTTTGCAGCCTGAGTTCGCCGTAGCTTTCGCGAGTATCTTCCACAGTGATCATCGGACCGTCGAATGCCGGCTCGAGGTGAGCAAGATCAATCTTGTGCTTGCTGAGATTGTCTCGCCGCTTCGACTCGTCCCACGTGATCATGGCTTTACTGTATATGCAAAGTACTGCGTGGTCAATCAGAATGTAGATGCAGAAAGTGCCTCGCCATGCCGTATGCCGTGCAGCCGATCGCGTTTCCACCGCTTCGGCGCTGGCATGCTTGCCGGCGGCGATCTGCGACGCGGGACGATGGCTCGCTGCCGCCTCGGCCATGAGGGCGTCACGCCATCCGGGCTCAAGCGAGTAACGCACCTGCGAAGTTCATGGCTTTCGGCCGGCGCCAACATCCGCTCCGTTTCCCAGCGAACAGACGGCACTCCATCGCGGGCAGAGACTCGATTCCATGAGTATCGAGCACGCGCAACGAACGATGGCCGGGCCCAGGGCGGCCCTGCTTCAGGCAATCGCTGCAGCAGCGTTCTCGCTGGCACCGGCGTTGCCAGCGCTCGCAGCGTCCCCAGCAGACGCTTCATACCCCTGCACGTTCGCTTCAGGCGCCGTGGTCAAGACACCCTACCCCTGCGAACCCGCCATGGTGGCGGCCTTCAACAGCCGCCTGCTGGAACTGTATCCCGCAGTCGCCCGCATCAACACCGATCCGGATCGAAGTCCGTGACCGGTTCGACACGTGGGCACGCGATCCCCGGGTTCCCCCCGGGAATCGCACACGCGGACCCGCGTATCAGGCGTCGTATCCCGGATTCTCGCGATCGAGCTTGCGCAGCATCGTCGGCCACTCGAGCAGGCCGAACGGACGGCGCGTACCACGCTGGTACAGGTGCGTGGTCTGGTCGACCACTTCCTTCGGCGGCAGCGACAGTTCGGTGTTGCACGACAGGGCGGCGATCTGGATCTGGCAGGCCCGCTCCAGGCGCCACATGTTGTTGAAGCACTCCGCCACCGTCGGCCCGACGGTCAGCAGGCCGTGGTTGCGCAACACCATCGCTTCGCGGTCGCCGAGGTCGGCGCACAGCCGCTCCTGCTCTTCCATGTTGAGCGCCACGCCTTCGTAGTCGTGGTAGGCGATGTCGCCGAAACGCATCGAGGTCTGGGCGATCGGCAGCACGCCGCACTTCATCGCGGACACCGCCATGCCGGCGATGGTGTGGGTGTGGATCACGCAGTCGACGTCGTGGCGTACCTTGTGCACGGCGCTGTGGATCACGTAGCCGGCCTTGTTCACGCCGAACTTCGTGGCGTTGAACAGCACGTTGCCGTCGATGTCGATCTTGATCATGTCCGAGGCGGTCATCTCTTCATAGAGCATGCCGTACGGGTTGATCAGGAACTCTCCTTCGGTGCCGGGCACGCGCGAGGAGATGTGGTTGGCGATCATCTCGGTCATGCCGTAGAGGGCCATCAGCCGGTAGCAGGCTGCGAGGTCGATCCGCGCCTTCCACTCGGCCTCGCTCACCTGCGCCTTGACGGAGCGCGACGGGTCATACGCATTGCGGTTGGCGATCTTCGCATCGCCGCCGGGAACGGCCATCTCGGCGCCGGCACCTTGGGTCTGGTCCATCGGGAACTCCTTGTGTGTGGTGAAGGGTGTGTCGAAGAAAGGGTGCCGCTCAGGTCCCGACCGCATGCGCGCCAGCCGAGTCGCCCGCGATGCGGCCGAACACCGCTCCCGAGGTCAGCCCGCTGCCGCCGGGATAGTTGTGGAAGAACAAGCCGCCGACCATCTCGCCCGCAGCATACAGCCCGGGGATCACGTTGCCGCCGGTGTCCTCGACCTCGCCCTCGGCATTGACCTTGACGCCGCCGAAGGTGAAGGTGACGCCGCAGGTGACCGCATAGGCCTCGAACGGGCCCTCGTCGATCGTGTTCGCCCAGTTGGATTTGGGCACGCGCAGCCCGACGGTGCCGCGCCCGTCCTTGACCGCCGGGTTGAACGGCACCTCGGCCTGCACGGCACGATTGTAGGCGTTGATCTCCGCCAGGCAGCGGTCCGCATCCACGCCATCGAGCTTACGCACCAGTTCCTCGAGCGTGTCGGCGCGCGCCTTGGTCACCTGCCGGATGCGGTACTCGCCGCGCAGCATGCCGACCACCTTCTGGTCGAAGATCTGCCAGGCGAACATGCCCGGCTGTGCGAGCACCACGGCGCCGTACTTGGCGTACGTGTAGTTGCGGAAGTCGGCGCCTTCGTCGACGAACCGTTCGCCGTTGGCATTGACCATGATGCCCAGGGGATAGCTGTGCTTCTGGAAGTTGTCGCCGACCTCGAGGTCGCCGAACCCGGGCGCGTTCTGGTCCCAGGCAACCGCGTGGCACCCTGACCAGTGGCCGTACGGCATCGCACCGGCGTCCATCGCCATGCGCAGTCCCAGCCCGGTGTTGTAGCGGGTGCCGCGCACCTTGGCGAGGTCCCAGCTCGGGCCGAGGTAGCGGGCGCGCATCTCGGCATTGGACTCGAAGCCGCCGCAGGCGAGCACGACCGACTTCGCGCGCAGTTCGGAACTGCGGCCGCGGTGCTTGACGCGCACGCCACGCACGACGCCGCCTTCGTCCTGGATCAGCGACTGCGCCGCGGT
>JBIITW010000212.1:0-8214 GCA_044340265.1 Burkholderiales bacterium
CAGAGCAAGTCGATCGTGCACGGCAACCGCGCATTCATCGCGCCGCTGGCGCTGACCGTCTTCGTCTGGATCATCATGATGAATGCGATCGACCTGATCCCGGTCGACCTGTTCCCGAAGATCGCTTCGCTGCTCGGCTACTACGGCGCGGGTCTGAGCGCACACGACGTCTACCTGCGTCCGCTGCCCACCGCCGACCTGAACGGCACGCTCGGCATGTCGCTCGGCGTGCTCATCCTGATGCTGTACTACGGGATCAAGATCAAGGGCCTCGGCGGCTTCATCCATGAACTGTTCTGCGCGCCGTTCGGCTCCAATCCGCTGCTCTGGCCGGCAAACTTCCTGCTCAACCTGATCGAGTACCTGGCCAAGATGGTCTCGCTGGGCATGCGGTTGTTCGGCAACATGTATGCCGGCGAACTGCTGTTCTTCCTGATCGCACTGATGGGCGGCTACGCGGCGATGAACGCCACCGGCATCATGCTGGCCTTCGCCCACGTGATCGCCGGAACTGCCTGGCTGCTGTTCCACATCCTGATCGTGCTGCTGCAGGCCTTCATCTTCATGATGCTGACCCTGGTCTACATCGGCCAGGCGCACGAAGGCCACTGATCGTCGGCCGCCCGCGCGTCCTGTTACTGGTATCTGCTGGTCCCTGTTTCTCTCGTTTTCCGTGCTTTCCCTTTCGTTTTCCTTCACCTGATTCATTCGCGTTTTTTCCACAGGAGTAGTTGTGATGACTGACGTAGCCTTCGTAGCCCTCGCCTGCGGTTTGATCATCGGCCTCGGTGCCATCGGTGCCTGTATCGGCATCGGCGTCATGGGCGGCAAATACATCGAAGCCGCCGCACGCCAGCCCGAGCTGATGAACACGCTGCAGACCAAGATGTTCCTGCTGGCCGGCCTGATCGACGCCGCGTTCCTGATCGGCGTCGGTATCGCGATGATGTTCGCGTTCGCCAACCCGTTCGCCGGCTGATTCACCACCGCCGGCGCCTGCAGCGCCCGTCGTCGCCACCCGGGAACCGCTGGCTGAACCTTCAGCCTTGGTCGATGGGCAGCGCAGCCGGGCCGGTCTTGCGGCAGGCAGCATCCACCAGCGTTCGCGTGCAGCCACCCGCCCGGGCAACCGGGCAGGGGCCGCACGGATCGATCGAGGTTTGACATGAGTATCAACGCTACGCTGTTCATTCAGCTGATCGTCTTCTTCATCGGTGCGATGATCACCATGAAGTTCATCTGGCCACCGCTGATCGGTGCGCTGGAAGAACGCCAGAAGAAGATTGCCGACGGCCTGGCCGCCGGCGAGCGCGGCAAGCAGGACCTGCTCGCCGCCGAGAAGCGCGCCCAGGAAGCCGACCGTGCCGCCCGTGACCGTGCCCAGGAAATCCTGGCGCAGAGCGAGAAGCGTGCGGCTGCCGTGATCGAGGAAGCCAAGGTCACGGCGAAAGCCGAAGCCGACCGCATCTCGGCCGCAGCCAAGGCGGAAGTCGAGCAGGAAGTGCAGCGCGCCCGCCAGGCCCTGCGCGAGCAGGTCGCCGTACTTGCGGTCGCCGGCGCCGAGCGCATCCTGAAGCGTGAAGTCGACGCCAAGGCGCACGCCGCGATGCTGAACGACCTGAAACAGGAACTCTGAGCGAAACGATGGCCGAGATCTCCACCGTCGCCCGTCCGTACGCCGAAGCCGCGTTCAAGCTGGCCCAGGAGTCGGGTTCCATTCCGGCCTGGTCCGACCTGGTCGGCAGCCTCGGTTCGATCGCTGCCGATCCGCAGGTCGCCAGCCGCCTGGGCGACCCCGGCCTGCTGCCGGCAAAGCTCGCCGACTTCTTCGGCACCCTCGTGCCGGGTGGTCTCACCGGCGAGGCCAGGAACTTCGTGCTGATGCTCGCCGAGAACGGCCGCATCGAACTGCTGCCCGAGATCGCGACCCAGTTCCACGCGTTGCGCAATGCGTCGGAAGGGTGTGCCGACCTGGTGATCGAGTCGGCCTTCGCCCTCGAAGGCGCCGAACTGGCCGGGCTGGTTTCCAGCCTCGAGAAGAAGTTCGCTCGCAAACTCAACTACAGCGTGGTGATCGTCCCCGAACTGATCGGTGGGGTACGCGTCACCGTCGGCGACGAAGTGCTGGACGCTTCGGTGCGCGGCCGTCTCGCGCAGATGGCCACCGCCCTTCAATCCTAGGAGCACTGTGATGCAATTGAACCCGTCCGAGATCAGCGAGCTGATCAAGAGCCGAATCCAGAATCTGGGCGTCGACTCGGAGGTGCGCAACCAGGGCACCATCGTGTCGGTCGCCGACGGCATCTGCCGCGTGCATGGCCTGTCCAACGTGATGCAGGGCGAGATGCTCGAGTTCCCGAACAACACGTTCGGCCTCGCGCTCAACCTCGAGCGTGATTCCGTCGGCGCGGTGATTCTGGGCGAGTACCAGCACCTGTCCGAAGGCGATGTCGTCAAGACCACCGGTCGCATTCTTGAAGTGCCCGTCGGCCCGGAACTCATCGGCCGCGTGGTCGATGCACTGGGCAACCCGATCGACGGCAAGGGCCCGATCAACGCGAAGATGACCGACGTCATCGAGAAGGTCGCCCCGGGCGTGATCGACCGCCGTTCGGTGTCGCAGCCGGTGCAGACCGGCCTGAAGTCGATCGACGCGATGGTTCCGGTCGGCCGCGGCCAGCGCGAGCTGATCATCGGCGACCGCCAGACCGGCAAGACCGCGGTGGCCGTCGACACCATCATCAACCAGAAGGGCAAGGATCTCTTCTGCGTGTATGTCGCGATCGGCCAGAAGGCCTCGACCGTCGCCAACGTCGTGCGCAAGCTGGAAGAGTACGGCGCGATGGCCTACACGATCGTCGTGGCGGCCTCGGCCTCCGAGTCGCCGGCGATGCAGTACATCTCGGCCTACTCGGGCTGCACGATGGGCGAGTATTTCCGCGACCGCGGCCAGGATGCACTGATCGTCTATGACGACCTGACCAAGCAGGCCGTGGCCTACCGCCAGATCTCGCTGCTGCTGCGCCGCCCGCCGGGCCGCGAAGCGTATCCCGGCGACGTGTTCTACCTGCACAGCCGCCTGCTCGAGCGTGCAGCGCGCGTGAACGAAGACTATGTCGAGGCGTTCACCAAGGGCGAAGTGAAAGGCAAGACCGGTTCTCTGACTGCGCTGCCGATCATCGAGACCCAGGCCGGCGACGTGTCGGCATTCGTGCCGACCAACGTGATCTCGATCACCGACGGCCAGATCTTCCTCGAGACCGACCTGTTCAACGCCGGCATCCGTCCCGCAATCAACGCCGGCGTCTCGGTGTCGCGCGTCGGTGGCGCGGCGCAGACCAAGGTCATCAAGAAGCTCGGTGGCGGCGTGCGCCTGTCGCTCGCGCAGTACCGCGAGCTGGCGGCGTTCGCGCAGTTCGCTTCCGACCTCGATGACGCGACCCGCCGGCAGCTCGAGCGTGGCCGCCTGGTGACCGAACTGATGAAGCAGGCCCAGTACCAGCCGCTGCAGGTCTGGGAGATGGCGCTGACGCTGTTCGCGGTCAACAACAACTTCTACGACGATGTCGACGTGAAGAAGGCGCTGTCGTTCGAGCGTTCGCTGCGCGACTTCATCAAGACCAAGTACGCGGCGCTGGCGGATTCGATCGAGTCGAGCAAGGACCTGTCGAAGGACGACGAGGCCAAGCTGACCGCGGCGATCCAGGACTTCAAGAAGACCGGCAGCTACTGACCCGGAAGCAACCCGACGAGTTCGAGAGCAGATCGAGATGGCAGGCTCCAAGGAAATCCGCAGCAAGATCAAGAGCGTGGAAAACACGCGAAAGATCACCAAGGCGATGGAGATGGTCGCTGCGAGCAAGATGCGCAAGGCGCAGGATCGCATGCGCGCCGCGCGTCCGTACGCCGAGAAGATCCGCAACATCGCCGCCCACCTCGCGTCGGCGAACTCCGAGTACAAGCATCCGTTCCTGGTGCCGCACCGTGAACTGAAGAATGTCGGCTTCATCGTCGTCACCTCCGACAAGGGCCTGTGCGGCGGCTTGAACACCAACCTGCTGCGCCAGGTGCTGGTCCGGATGCGCGACAGCGAGTCGCGCAAGGTCGGCATCGAAGCCACCGCCATCGGCAACAAGGGCTTCGGCTTCCTGCAGCGGCTGGGCGCGCGCATCGTGTCGCATGTCACCGGGCTGGGTGACACGCCGCGCATGGACAAGCTGATCGGGCCGGTGAAGATCATGCTCGACAAGTTCGCCAAGGGCGAGATCGACGCGGTCTACCTCTGCTACAACGACTTCATCAACACGATGAAGCAGGAACCGAAGATCGAACAGCTGCTGCCGCTGTCGGCCGACCGCATGGCCGCTGACGCTGCAGTCGATGCCGCCGCCGGCAACACTTCGCTGTCCTGGGATTACCTGTACGAGCCCGATGCGCAGACCGTGCTCGACGAGTTGCTCACCCGCTATGTCGAGGCGCTGGTGTTCCAGGCGATCGCCGAGAACATGGCGTCGGAGCAGAGCGCACGCATGGTCGCGATGAAGTCCGCCAGCGACAACGCGAAGAAAGTGATCGACGAGCTGAAGCTCGTCTACAACAAGGCCCGCCAGGCGGCCATCACCAAAGAGCTGTCGGAGATCGTCTCCGGCGCCGCCGCCGTCTGAACAATTTCAAGTCAAGGAAGCAGCCATGAGCAACGGAACCGTCGTTCAGTGCATCGGACCCGTGGTCGACATTCAATTCCCGCGCGACTCGATGCCCGCCATCTATGACGCGCTGATCCTCGAGGACAGCGACAGCGCAAGCTTCGCCGAGAAGGGACTCACCTTCGAGGTGCAGCAGCAGCTGGGCGATGGCGTCGTTCGCACGATCGCCATGGGCTCCTCCGACGGCCTGCGTCGCGGCATGCAGGTGCGCGGCACCGGCAAGGGCATCTCCGTGCCGGTCGGCACCGCGACGCTCGGCCGGATCATGGACGTGCTTGGCCGCCCGATCGACCAGGCCGGTGACATCGCCACCGAAGAGCGGCGCGCGATCCACCAGCCGGCGCCGAAGTTCGACGAGCTGTCGCCGTCGGTCGAACTGCTGCCCACGGGCATCAAGGTCATCGACCTGATCTGCCCGTTCGCCAAGGGCGGCAAGATCGGCCTGTTCGGGGGTGCCGGCGTCGGCAAGACCGTGAACATGATGGAACTGATCAATAACATCGCCAAGAGCTACGGCGGCTACTCGGTGTTCGCCGGCGTCGGCGAGCGCACCCGCGAGGGCAACGACTTCTACCACGAGATGGAAGAGTCGAAGGTGCTCGACAAGGTGGCGATGGTGTTCGGCCAGATGAACGAGCCGCCGGGCAACCGCCTGCGCGTGGCGCTGACCGGCCTGACGATGGCCGAGAAGTTCCGCGACGAAGGCCGCGACATCCTGTTCTTCGTCGACAACATCTACCGCTACACGCTGGCCGGTACCGAAGTATCGGCACTGCTGGGCCGGATGCCGTCGGCGGTGGGTTACCAGCCGACGCTGGCCGAAGAGATGGGCCGCCTGCAGGAGCGGATCGTGTCGACCAAGGTCGGTTCGATCACCTCGATCCAGGCCGTGTACGTTCCCGCGGACGACCTGACCGACCCGTCGCCGGCGACCACCTTCGCCCACCTCGACGCCACCGTCGTGCTGTCGCGTGACATCGCCTCGCTGGGCATCTACCCGGCGGTCGATCCGCTCGACTCAACGTCGCGCCAGCTCGATCCGAACGTGATCGGCGAAGAGCACTACAACGTGACGCGCGCCGTGCAGCAGACCCTGCAGCGCTACAAGGAACTGCGCGACATCATCGCGATCCTGGGCATGGACGAGCTGTCGCCGGAAGACAAGCTGGCCGTGTCCCGTGCGCGGAAGATCCAGCGTTTCCTGTCGCAGCCGTTCAACGTCGCCGAGGTGTTCACCGGCTCGCCGGGCAAGATCGTCGCGCTGAAGGACACGATCAAGGGCTTCAAGATGATCGTCGACGGCGAGTGCGATGCACTGCCGGAGCAGGCGTTCTACATGGTCGGCACGATCGAAGAAGCGTTCGAAAAAGCCAAGACCCTGCAGTAATCGCAGCATCGAAACGGAAGAACCCGGACCGCCATGGCCAACACCATCCACGTAGACGTCGTCAGCGCCGAAGAGAGCATCTTCTCCGGCGAAGCCGAGTTCGTCGTCCTGCCGGGCGAAGCCGGAGAGCTCGGCATCTACCCGCAGCACACGCCGCTGATCACCCGGATCAAGCCGGGTGCAGTACGCATCAAGGTCGCGGGCAAGGACGATGAAGAGTTCGTCTTCGTGGCGGGCGGCATCCTCGAAGTGCAGCCGAAGACGGTGACCGTGCTGGCGGATACCGCCATCCGCGGGTCCGACCTCGACGAAGCCAAGGCGGAAGAAGCACGCAAGCAGGCCGAGGAAACCCTGCGCAACGCGAAGGGCCAGCTGGAAGTCGCGACGGCGCAGGCCGAGCTGGCCACCCTTGCCGCACAGATCGCGTCCATTCGCAAGTTCCGCCAGAAGCGCTGACCATTGCAGCATTGCGCCGCGCCGGTCCTGCCGGTTGCAGCGCGTACACGAGCAGGTACACCGGACGCCCGCGCGCAAGCGCGGGCCTTCCCGCCTCGAGCCGCCACGGTGAGGTGACGCATGCGCCCGCTGACTGATTTTCCGGCTGCCGCCCGGGCACGCGTCCGCGGCGTGCTGTTCGACCTGGACGATACGCTGACCACTGGCGGGCGGCTGACCAGCGACGCCTATCTCGCACTCGAGCGGTTGTACGATGCGGACCTGATTCCCGTCCTGGTCACCGGTCGGCCAGCCGGATGGTGCGACCACATCGCACGCATGTGGCCGGTACGCGCGGTGGTGGGCGAGGGTGGAAGCCTGTGCTTCTGGCGTGACCCGCACACCAATCGCATGCGCCAGATGTTTATCGACCCGGTCGAAGTGCGCCGGGCGAACCGAACGGCCCTGGTGGACATCGCGAACCGGATCATTGCCGAAGTGCCCGGCTGTGCGATCTCGTCCGACCAGCCTTATCGTGAATGCGACCTCGCGATCGACTGGGCCGAGGACGTCGCCCGTCTGCCGATGGAGAAAGTCGACCGCATCCTCGCCATCATGCGTGAGGGTGGGCTGACCGCGATGGCCAGCGCAGGCCATGTCAACGGCTGGTTCGGCAACTATGACAAGCTCGGCATGACCCGCCGCTTCTTCTCCGAAGTGCTGGGCATCGACCTCGATGCCCAGCGCGAGTTCTTCGTGTACCTTGGCGACTCGCCGAACGATTGCCCGATGTTCGATTACTTCCCGCATTCGATCGGTGTCGCCAACGTGATGGACGTGAAGGACCGGCTCGTATCCCCGCCGACCTACATCACCGCGCGGCGCAGTGGCGACGGTTTCTGCGAAGCCGTCGGCACGCTGTTCGCGGTACGCTGATTCACCCGGCAACGAACCGGGAACGACAGGAGGAGCAGCACATGCCGTACAAGATCGGCCTCATGGCCGTGATGCTGACCGCGGGTGCGGGTACCGCACTGGCACAGGCCTGGCCGACCAAGCCCATCCGTATCGTGGTGCCTTATGCTGCAGGCGGCCCGCTCGACGATGTCGCGCGTACGCTGGGTGTTCGCATGTCCGAGACCTGGGGACAGACCGTGGTGGTCGACAACCGCGGCGGCGCGGGCGGCAGCCTGGGTGCCGACATGGTCGCCCGCTCCGCGCCCGACGGCTACACCATCCTGCTCGGCAACTCGGGTCCGATGACGATCAACCCGAACCTGATGAAGAAGATCCCGTACGACCCGGTGAAGGACTTCGCGCCGTTGTCGCTGATCCTCAACTCGCCGATGGTGATGGTGGTCAGCCCGACGCTGCCGGTGAAGGATGTCGCGGGACTGGTGAAGCTCGCGCGCGCACGGCCGAACGAGTTGAACTATGCGTCGGCCGGCGTCGGCAACCTGCAGCACCTGGGCATGGAGTCGGTGCAGGCGAGCGCCGGCATCCGGATGAACCATGTGCCGTACAAGGGTGCGGCCCCCGCGTTCGTCGACATCTTCGGTGGTCGGATCGAACTGATGTTCGCCAACGTGGTCGGCGCATTGCCGCACATCAAGGCGGGAAAGCTGCGTGCGATCGCGGTGTCGTCGGCGAAGCGTTCCAGCGCGCTGCCCGAGATCCCGAGCGTCG
>JBIITW010000213.1:0-8170 GCA_044340265.1 Burkholderiales bacterium
ACATGCGGACGCGACTCGGCCCCGGCAAACGGGTTGCCGGGGCCGGGGACGGAGTCGCTGCCGCCACCGCCCGCATCGCTGCCTGCGGGCGGCACCGCCACGCCCAAATCAGGCGCTCTCGAACAGCCGGGTCAGCACGAACTCGCGATGACCCAGGGCCTCGGCCGCGGTCAGCCGGCCGTTGGCGGTACGGAACATGCACTCGAGCAGCGCATCGCCGGCCTGGTCGGGGTTCATCTCCTTGCGCAGCAACCCGGACACGTCGACGTCGACATGCTCGCCCATCGTGCGTACCGTCTTCGGGTTCGCGCAGATCTTGATCACCGGCAGGATCGGGTTGCCGATCACGTTGCCCTGGCCCGTCGGGAAGAAATGCACCGTGTAGCCCGATGCCGCGCACAGCGTGACCATCTCGGCCGCGGCAGAGGACGAGTCCATGAACCACAGGCCCGGATGGGTCGGCGCTTCGGCCTTGTCGATCACGCCGTCGACCAGGCACTTGCGACCGATCTTCTGGATGTTGCCCAGCGCCTTTTCCTCGATGGTGGTCAGGCCACCGGCGATGTTGCCCTTGGTCGGCTGCGACTCGGACAGGTCATCGGTCTTCCAGCGGTTGATCATGTCCTGGTAGCGGTTGAACATGAACATGAACTTCTCGCGCACTTCCGGCGTGCGGCAGCGCTCGGCCACCAGCATCTCGCCGCCGGTGATCTCGGAGGTCTCGCCGAACACCAGCGTGGTGCCATGCGGGTAGAGCTTGTCGAACGCATTGCCCACGGTCGGGTTCGCACCGCAGCCCGAGGTGGTGTCGGACTCGCCGCACTTGGTCGACACCCAGAGGTCCTTCAGCGGCCGCTCTTCGCGCCGCTTCTCGGATGCCCACTGCACGTACTCGCGCGCGACCTTCGACGCCTTGTGGATGGTCTCGTGGTCGCCATGGCCTTCGATGCCGAAGCCGGTGACCGGCTTGCCGGTGGCGGCGATGCCGTCGACGATACGCTTGGTCCAGCCGTCTTCGATGCCGATCACCACCACGGCGGCGACGTTCGGGTTGGAGCCGGTGCCGATCAGCGTGCGGAAGTGCAGGTCGAGGTCGGCGCCGAACTGCAGGCGGCCGTACGGGTGGGGCAGCGCCATCGCGCCCTTGATGTTGTGTGCGACCGCTTCGGCCGCGGCGTTCGACAGATCGTCGACCGGGAGGATGATCACGTGGTTGCGAACGCCGATGCGGCCGTTCTCACGCTTGAAGCCCCAGAAGGTGGCCTTGTTAAGATCCATGTCGGAATTCCTCTAATCGGGTGGGGGCGGCTACCAGCGTCGGCTACCAGCGCTTGGTCTTGATGTTGTGCACGTGGGCATGCTCGCCACGCGCGATCGGCGCGACCACCTTGCCGATATCCACACCGTATTTCATCACGGTGTCGCCCGCCTTGTAGTCGATCAACGAGACCTTGTGGCCGATCGGGATGTCGCTCTTGGCGACTACCTTGATCTCGGTGTCCTGTTCCATGATCCAGCCGGTCAGTTCGGTTCCGGACTTGACGCCTTCGACGACCACGACACCGACGCCGTCACCGTCTTCGTGCACCACGAAGTGAATCATCGTTCCTCCTGGGGAATTTCAGGGTTGCCCTGTCGTCTCCGGCCGTCCCCTGGGACAGTCGGAAGCGACAGGGCGAAAGAACGTCAATCATAGTGAGCCGATCCGGGCGAGTCAAATAACTCATCTATATGAATCCGTTCCAATCGGGGCATCGTTCGACTAGACTCGACGCTGCCATGCCGATCGACAGCCCGACCCGAGCAGCATCCAGCCGGACAAACGCGACCGCGACCGCGTCCAGGGCCGCGCCCGCAGCGGGCGGCTCGCCGTTGCATGCCGACGGGGCCTCCGCCGTGCCGCTCTACCGCGAACTGCAGCGCCGCCTGACCCGCGCGCTGTCCGAGGGCACCTGGCCGCCCGGCGCGGCGCTGCCGTCAGAAACGAAGCTGGCGCAGCAGTACGGCGTATCCATCGGCACCGTGCGCAAGGCGATCGACGAACTGGTCGCGGGCAAGATCCTGGTGCGGCAGCAGGGCCGCGGCACCTTCGTCGCCGCACATACCGCCGATCGACTGCTGTTCCATTTCTTCCACGTCGTGCCGCGCAGCGACGGCGCCAGCCGCGCACCGGCGGCGGCACGCGAGATGCCGCGCCCGATGCTGCGCAGCTTCCGGCGCGCATCGGCCAGTGCCGCCATCGCGCGCGAGCTTGGCATCGAGCGCGACGCGCCGATCCTGCGCATCGAAAACCTGCTGCTGCTTGGCGGGCGCGCGGTCATCGTCGACGAGATCTCCATCTCCGCCCCGCTGTTCCCCGACCTCGACCGGACGCGTTTCGAGGGCAGGCCGGGCACCATCTACGGCCTGTACCAGGCCGACTACGGGATCAACGTCGTGCGCAGCAGCGAGCGCCTGTCGGCGGTGGCCTGCCCTGCCCCGATCGCGAAACTGCTCGGCCTGCGCGCCGGCCAGCCGGTGCTGCGCATCCGCCGCATCGCGTACACCTACGCCGACCGCCCGGTGGAATCGCGGGTGTCATGGGTCGACACGCGCGAACACGAGTACCTGTCGGACCTCTGGAAGAGCGACCCGGACCACGACCGCTGAAGACCGGCTGAGGACCAGCCGAGGACCGCCTACAGCGTGTCCTCGGTCTCGACCACCACCCGGCGCAACTTGCGCGCCTCGCCCGCGTCGAAATCGGTGCGCGCATGGTTCACGCAGCGGTTGTCCCAGATGACCACGTCACCCGGCGTCCACTTGTGCGCGTAGATGAACTGCGCCTGCTCCTGGTGGCCGAACAGCCACTCGAGCAGCTCGGCGCTCTCCTCGCGCGGCATGCCGACGATGTACGAGGTCATCAGCCGGTTCACGTAGAGCGCCTTGCGCCCGGTCGCCGGATGGGTGATCACCATCGGATGCGCAGCGGTCAGCGCATTGGCCGAGAGCTCGATGCGGGTCAGCGTCACCGCGTTCTGCGAGTAGTAGCCCGGCTCGTAGGCATGCACCGCCTGCAGGCCATCGATACGCCGCTTCATGTCCTCGGGCAGCGCCTCGTAGGCCTTGTACTGGTTGGCGAAGCAGGTGTCGCCACCCTTCGACGGGATGTCGATGCCGTAGAGCATCGTGCACAGGCAGGGGCGCTCGACATAGCAGCGGTCGGAGTGGAAGTACATCTCGCCGTCGGGCAGCGCGCCGACATACCTGCCGTCCTCCTTCTCGTTGGTGACGTACATCACCGCCGGGTGGCTCTTCTGCAGCGATGCGTACTTGCCGAGCGTCGCCGCCAGGGTGCCGAAGCACTCGCCGAAGCGGACCTGCTGCGCTTCATCGAGCGATTGCCCGGGCACCAGCAGCACGCAGTTCTCGTAGAGCAGCTGGCGCACCGCGCGCAGCGCCTCGCGCGGCATCGGCCTGGACAGGTCCAGGCCGCGCACCTCCGCACCGAGCGCCGGCGACAGCGGCCGCATGCTGAACCCGGGATAGGACTGCAGGACTTCTGTCGCAGGCGTGGCGGTATCCATCGCAGGTCTCCATCGGGCGGTTGAAGATGTCGGGGAACAGGCCGGATTCATTGTAGCGGACACGCCTCGCGCCGACACCTGAAACAACTGCTCACAAAATGGTCCGGCCTGACAGGCGGGGAACAGGCGATTGCGTGCGTAAACTCCTTTCCCGACATCGCCGATCCGGGTTCAATGGCGCGCATGACCCGGGCGGCGGCCTGCCCCACCGTCCCATCCGACCTGCAAATCCCTGACCGAACATCTTCGATGCCACCCGTCCAGACACAGCCCGATGGAACTGCCCGAAACCGGCACCGGAAGCACTTGCCGGGCACAGGTGGGACGGCGGCACTGTTCGCTGCCCTGACCCTCCTGGCAGCCATTGCCGGTCCTTCCCGGCCAGCATCCGCCGCTGCCGCACCGCAGCCCGCGGCACTGACCGAATCGCAGGCCGTCTGGCGCGCGGCGTCGCGCCTGGGTTACTGGCCATCAGAGGAACGCGCGGTGGCGATCCGGGCGCATCCGGGTGGCGCACGTGGCTGGGCGCTGGACGAGGTCGATCGCGCATTCGAAGCCAGTCGGCAGCCGGCACGCGTGCCCGACCACCTGCCCGCCGTCACGGCCCCGCTGCCCACCGTGTTCGCCGAGGCGCGGCGTGAGCGCGAGGAGCGGTTCAAGGCCGCACGGGCCAGGGCAGCGGCCGCCGCCATGGTGGCGCCACCGACGGGACAGCAAGCGCAGCCACCGCAGATGCAGATGCAGATGCAGATGCAGACGCAGATGCAACAGCCGTCAGCGCCGGAGTCGATGCAGCAACCGGCTGCCGCCACGCCTGCGGCCGCCCAGCCCTCCTCGGCGGTCAGCGCACGGCAGGCGGCAACCTGGCGGCTGCTCAGTTGCTCCGACCCGACGGTGGAGAACCCGCTGCTCTCGCGCATGACCGAGTTCTGGTTCAACCACCTGAACGTGTTCGCCGGCCGTCTGACCGTGCGCCCGTTCGCCGGGCACTACGCGGTGCATGCGATCCGGCCCAACGTGCTCGGCCGTTTCGAGGACCTCCTGCTCGCCAGCGCGCGCCATCCGGCGATGCTGTTCTACCTCGACCAGAACCAGAACGTGGCCGACGGCACGCCCGGGCCCCAGGGCCGGGTACGCGGGATCAACGAGAACTATGCGCGCGAGCTGATGGAGCTGCACACGCTGGGCCTCGATGGCGGGTACACCCAGCAGGATGTGCGCGAGCTCGCCCGGGTGCTCACCGGATGGACCGTCGATCCCGACGGCCCGTCGGGCTTCCGCTTCGTCGAGCGCCTGCACGACACCGGCGAGAAGACGGTGCTGGGGCGGCGGTTCGGTGGCCCGGGTGCGGCGGGCGGCGAGCGCGAAGGCATCGAGGCGATCGCCATGCTTGCCGCCCGTCCGGCCACCGCTCGCCGCCTCTCGCTGCGGCTGGCGCAGTTCTTCGTCGCCGACGAGCCGCCGCGCGCCCTGGTCGACCGGCTGGCAGCGGAGTTCCTGGCCGGCAACGGCGACCTGCGCCGGGTGATGCGCATGCTCGTCGCGTCCCCGGAGTTCTGGGACCCGGCAAACGAGCTGTTCAAGACGCCCTACGACTTCGCCTGCTCTGCGCTCGGCGTGTCGACCCGTGCCGCAGTGCCGCCCCCGGTGATGCTCAGCCTCGGCTTCCTCGCCAGCGCAGGCCAGCCGGTGAACGGATGGCAGACCCCGGACGGCTACCGTACCGATGCTGCGACCTGGCTGACGCCGGAGTCGCTGACCCGGCGTGCCGACCTCGCCGCCGCACTGGCGCGCGGGCTGGGTGAACCGGAACACCTGCTCGCCTTCTACGCCGAGGCCACGCGCGAACGCATACGTCGCGTCGCACCCGGCTCGCGTGCCGCGCTGGCGCTGGCGGCCCCTGACTTCATGCGCAAGTGAACGGCACCCAGACAGCCCGCGCAGCCGCGGCCACGGACAAGGAGCAATCGATGCAGCCCGACCCGATCACCCGCCGCCGACTGCTCGGCACCCTGCTGGCCTCCGGCACGCTGGCGGCCGGCGCGCTCGCCTCGCCACGCAGCTTCGCCCAGGCTGCACCGGCGCTCGACCGCGGACGGCTTGTGGTGGTGTTCCTGCGCGGTGCCTACGACGGCCTGTCGGCGCTGGTGCCTTGGTCGGACCCGGATTACGTCCGGCTGCGCCCGACGATCGCCGTCGCCGCGCCTGACGGCACGGCAGCGACCTCGATCGAACTCGACGCGCGGTTCGCGCTGCATCCGGCGCTGGCACCGCTGCTGCCGCTGTGGCGCGAGGGCTCGCTGGCGGTGATACCGGCCGCCGGATCGCCGAACCGCAGCCGTTCGCACTTCGAAGCCCAGCATCACTGGGAGACCGGCCTGCCCGACCAGTCGACCGGCGCGCCCGGCTGGCTCAACCGGCTCGCCGCGATGGACGACACCCGTTCGCGGCCGGTACCGCTGATCGGCGTCGGCGAGGCCAACCCGCACATCCTGTCCGGACCGGTCCGCGCCCGGCTGATTCCGCGCGGCGAGGCGGCCGGGCGCGCCGGGGTCATCGGCAACGATGCGACGCGCGATGCACTGCTCGAGCTCTATTCGGGCGACGACCGGCTGTCGCGCGCCTTCCGCGAAGGCGTCGAGAGCCGGCTGATGACCTCGAAGGAACTGGCGGCCGAGATGATGGCCGCGGACAACGGCGCCGGAAATCCGGCAGGCCTCGTACGCGAGGCGCGCCAGCTGGCGGCACTGATGCGCGCCGATCCGGCCCTGCGCATCGGCTTCCTCTCGGCGGGCGGCTGGGATACCCATGCCAACCAGGGTGCGGCCACCGGCCTGCTGGCCAGCCGCTTCGCCAACCTCGCCCGCGGGCTGGTGCAGCTGCATGGCGACTTCAACCGCCCGGGCGACCTGGTGCTGGTGTTGAGCGAGTTCGGCCGTACCAGCGCCGAGAACGGTGCACGCGGCACCGACCACGGGCGGGGCAACGCACTGTGGCTCATGGGCCGGCAGGTGGCCGGTGGCCAGGTGCACGGCCGCTGGGAAGGACTCGCGCGGGGCAACCTGAACGAAGGCCGCGACCTGCCGGTGCTGCACGACTTCCGCGCGGTCATCGCGCAGCCGCTGGCGCGCATCTTCGGCTTGCCGGAGCGGCGGATCGCCGACCTGTTCCCGGGTGCGACCTGGGACCGTTCGCTGGACGGACTGGTGCGCCGCACCTGACCGCCCGGCGCGCAAGCCGGTCAGTCGGCAGTGATGCCCAGTTCCCGGACCAGCCTGCCGTAGCGCTCGTATTCATCGCGCAGGAACGCAGCGAATGCGGCCCGCGAGCGCGGTGCCGGTTCGGCGCCGGTGCGCACGATCTGGCTGACCAGATCGGCCGATTCGAGCGCTTCGTTGACGGCGCGGTGCAGCCCTTCGACGATCGGCATCGGCGTACGCGCGGGCGCGACCAGCCCGACCCAGGAACTCTGGCTGAAGCCCGGCACCCCTGATTCCGCCACCGTCGGCACGTCGGGCGCGGACAGGCTGCGCGCCGGACCACTGACGGCAATGCCCTTGAGCTTTCCTGCACGGATGTGCGCTGCAGTCGCCGGCAACGGCCCGAAGTTCAACTGGGATTCATTGGCGAGCAGGGAAGCGATGGCGGGGCTGCCGCCCTTGTACGGCACCACGGTCAGTTCGATGCCGGCCTGCCTTGCGAACATCAGCCCTGCGACATGGCTGGTCGAGCCCGGGCCGGCACTGGCATAGAAGACCTTGCCCGGTCGCGCCTTGACGAGCGCGACCAGTTCACGCACGTTACCGGCCGCAAGGGACGGGTGTGCCGCAAGCATGCTGTACTGCACGACAAACAGTGCAACCGGCGTGAAGTCACGCAGGGCGTCATAGCGCGTGCCCTTCTGCACATGCGGGATGACCGAATGCGTGGCGAAGGTGGCAGCCAGGAACGTGTAGCCATCCGGCGTCGCGGCCGCGGCGATCTCGGCGCCGATCGCCCCGCCGGCACCGCCGCGGTTGTCGATGATGATCGGCTGGCCGAGCCTTGCCGCCAGCGGCTGCGCCACCAGGCGAGCCACCACGTCGTTGGCGCCGCCCGCGGCGTTGGGGACGATCATCCGTATCGGCCGGTTCGGCCAGGCATCGGCCGCATGGGTAATGGACGCCGTGCAGAACGACACGGCGGCGAGCAGAATCAGACGCGGTTCCATCGATCTCCCTCCTGTTGGCAGGCGCACGCGATGCGCCCGCGAGCGACTAGCCTTCCGCCTCGCCCCGGCCATGCTTGCCCAGCGCCCAGCCATGCTTTGCGATGTGCCTGGCAGCGGTTTCAGCCGGGACCTCCTCGAGCGGCGTGGCCATCGTGTCGTTCCACCGGTTCATGAAGCCGAAGTAGGAGACCAGCCCGACGATCTCGACGATCTGGCCCTCGTTCCAGTGCTGCTTCATGCGATCGAACAGTTCGTCGGTGACGTCGTTGGGCTGCGAAGCGGCAGCAATGGAGAATTCGATGGCCACCCGCTCGGCGTCGGAGAACAGGGGGCTGGTCGGGTATTCCCAGACCTGGTCGAGCTTGTCGGCCGCGATGCCCTGCTGGAGAGACCC
>JBIITW010000214.1:0-8150 GCA_044340265.1 Burkholderiales bacterium
GGTCGGCGGGTCTCTGTCCTATGTCGACCTGTCGGTGTTCCAGGTGGTCGCCGGGTTGCGTTACGCTTTTCCGAAGGCGATGGCGCGTCTCGAGCCTTCGCACCCGGAGGTCGTCGCGCTGGCGGCGCGCGTCGCGAAGCTGCCACGGGTGGCGCGCTACCTGAAGTCGAAGCGGCGCATCCCGTTCAACCAGAGCGGCATCTTCCGGCACTACCCCGAGCTCGATCGCTGAGCGATCCGGCCTTGCGGTCGGTCGCCGGGCGTGCTCAGCCGCGCTCAGCCGCGCGGGTGCAGCGCCCCGATCGACGGCGCGGGCAGGCTTCGTGCGGGAACTTCGCTCTCGTCCACCGTGGAGCACCGAAGATGACGATCGACGTTTCGGGTTATGCAGTGCAGTCCGCCGACGACCGCGTGGCGCCGTTCCGGTTCCAGCGCCGCGACCCGCGCCTGAACGACGTGGTGATCGACATCACCCACTGCGGTGTCTGCCATTCGGACCTGCATCAGGCGCGCAACGACTGGGGCAACAGCCTCTATCCGATGGTCCCCGGCCATGAAATCATCGGCCTGGTGAGCGCCGTGGGCAGCGCGGTCACCGGCTTCAAGGCCGGCGACCAAGTCGGCGTCGGTTGCATGGTCGATGCCTGCCTTGAATGCGCGGCCTGCAAGCGCGGCCTCGAGCAGTATTGCGAGGCCTATCCGACGCTCACCTACAACGCGCTCGATCGCCGGGATGGCCTGCCGACCTACGGTGGCTATTCACGGCAGATCGTCGTCTCCGATCGCTTTGTGCTGAAGATTCCGGCCGGCCTCGATCTGGCAGGGGCAGCACCGCTGCTGTGCGCCGGCATCACCACCTGGTCGCCATTGCGGCATTGGAAGATCGGTGAGGGCAGCCAGCTGGCAGTGGTCGGGCTGGGCGGGCTGGGCCACATGGCGCTCAAGCTTGCACGGGCGCTCGGCGCGGAAGCGACGCTGTTCACCCGCTCGCCAGGCAAGGAGGACGATGCACGTCGGCTCGGCGCACGGCATGTCGTGCTGTCGACCGACGATGCGCAACTTGCCGCGGTAAAGAACCGTTTCGACCTGATCATCGATACCGTCCCTTATGCGCACGACCTCAACGCCTACCTGCCGTCGCTTTCCATCGACGGCACGCTGGTGCTGGTCGGCTACCTCGGGCCGCTCGATGCTGCGCTCGACACGGTGCCGATGGTGATGGGTCGCAAGTCGGTCGCCGGATCGGCGATCGCCGGCATCGCGGAAACCCAGGAGATGCTCGACTTCTGCGGGCAGCACGGGATCACCTCCGACATCGAGGTGATCCGGATGCAGGACATCAACGAAGCCTACGAGCGCATGTTGCGCAGCGACGTGAAGTATCGGTTCGTGATCGACATGGCGTCACTGCCGCGCTGAGCGGGTGAGTCTGGCAAGGCTGTCTTCGGTGACTGGTTGCAACTGCCGTCGACAGATGCGGCACCGCATTTTCGTGCAGTGTCAAAGTCCCTTGATCTTCGCCTGCTCAATGATCCGTTTCCACTTCACGATTTCCTCGCGCAGGAAGGTCGTGTACTCGGCCACCGTACTGCCTACCGGGT
Source organism: Burkholderiales bacterium (assembly GCA_044340265.1). Lineage (GTDB taxonomy): Bacteria > Pseudomonadota > Gammaproteobacteria > Burkholderiales > CAIKXV01 > CAIKXV01. Next base: position 1,602 of record JBIITW010000214.1, read on the forward strand.
CCGATCCCTCGCTGCGCAGCCTTTGCACCAGATCGGGCGACTTGATGACCTTCCGTACGTCGGCGCCGATCTTTTCGATGATCGCTTGCGGCGTACCTGCCGGCGCAGTCAAGCCGTTCCATGCCACCGCCTGGAATCTTTTCAGTCCGACTTCATCCAGCGTCGGCAGATCGGGCAGGGCCTCCGATCGATTGAGGCTGGTGACCGCCAGGGCCCGCAACCTGCCGGACTGGATCTGTGTGATTGCAGAGGTCAGGCCATTGAAGACGAGATCGACATGTCCTCCGACGAGATCGGCCAGTGCCGGCGCGTTGCCCTTGTAGGGGATGTGAACCATCTTCACACCCGCCATCGCACTGAACAGTTCTCCGGCGAGGTGGTTGGACCCGCCGCTGCCCGATGAACCGAAGTTGAGGGCGCTCGGCCTTGCCCTAGCCAGCTTGATCAGTTCCTGAACGTCGCGCGCCGGCACGCCCGGATGCACCACCAACACCAGTGGTGTGGTGTTGATCAGCGTGATGGGTGCGAAATCCTTGTGCGGATCGTATGGCAGCTTGCCGATGAGGCTGGGCACGATGGTAAAGGGCGCCGGGGTGACCAGAAGGGTAAGACCGTCCGGCGCCGCCTTGGCCACGATATCGGTCCCGATCACGGTGCTGCCACCCGCACGATTGTCGACGATGACGGGCTGACCCCAGATCTCGGACAGCTTCTGCCCCAGCATGCGGGCAACGATGTCCGTACTGCCGCCAGCAGCGAATGGAACCACCAGGCGCACGCTTTTCGAGGGAAACGACTGTGCACCTGCAATCGACGACATCAGCAGCGCAGCACAGAACAGGGCCAGCGGGGAAGCGCTGCCTTTCATGTGGATCTCCTCACCATTGCAACGAACAGCGCGAATCTTGACGTTCGCGTGCGCCGAACGTTCACCGAAATCCGGCGCCCTGTCAACGACCCGGCAAGAGCTCGATGGCGCAGGTTGACCGTGGCACGGCCGGTGGCCTAGTATGAAAAAAAGCATGGACGCCGGGCCAAGCTGCATCTGCTGCATCGATGCTGCCGGGAGCCTGAAGCAGGTGGATCGTCTCGAGGAGGTTGCAATGAACGCGTCATTCGTGGGCGGCGTTTCATCACGGCGTCCGATGTCCGGCCTTCGCAATCATGTCGTCCTGTTCCTGCTCGCTGCAATGCTCGCGCCCGCAGCCTCTGCGCAGTCCTTCCCCGAGCGACCGGTGCGTTTTCTGATTCCCCTCGCACCCGGTGGTGGCGTGGACATCACGGTGCGCACGCTTGCGCCGCGTCTGGCTGCCTTGTGGAAGCAGTCCGTGGTCGTCGACAACCGTCCCGGCGGGACGGGTGCGATAGCCTTGGACATGGCTGCGCGCGCGCAGCCCGACGGTCATACGATCGCTCTCATCACCGGCACCCATGCCGCACGCGAAGCCACCCACGCCGGCAAGTTGCCTTATGACCTGCAGAAGGACTTCGCTCCGGTGACGCAGATGACTCGGCAATCCTACGTGCTGGTTCTCCAACCGACGGTTGCCGCCAGATCGATACCGGATCTGATCGCGCTGGCGAAGACCAGGCCCGGCAGCCTGACGTACGGATCGGCCGGACAGGGCAGCCTGCAGCATCTGGCGGGGGCGCTCCTGGGCGCCTTGACCGGCACCGAGCTGCTGCACGTGGCCTACAAGGGCGGAGGCCCTGCACTGGCTGATCTGCTCGGTGGGCAGATCAGCATGGTGTTCGCGACGCCGCTGGAATCCGTACCTCACATAAAGGCCGGTCGGCTGCGTGCGCTGGGCGTCACCAGCGCGCGGCGCTCGCCGGCGATGCCGGACCTTCCGGCCATCGCCGAAGCCGGTGTCACGGCATATGAAGTGACCAACTGGTACGGCGTCGTCGCGCCGTCCGCAACGCCGAAGCTGATCATCGACCAGCTGCATCGAGGCATCGTGGAGGTCTTGCGCATGCCGGAAATCGTCGAACGTTTCAAAGACGATGGCGTTGAACTCGTCGGGTCGACGCCCGCTGAATTCCAGAAGCATGTACAGGCCGAAATCGCGAGGTGGACCAAGGTCGTCAAGGCCGTGGGTATCCAGGGCAACTGATTGCGGCAAGAAACCACAGAGGAAGGGGTCGAAGATGCGCGTGGGATTCATAGGTCTGGGCACCATGGGCGGTCCGATCGCGCTCAATGCGCTCAAGGGCGGCTTCACGATGACGGTGCACGACGTGCGCAAGGCAGCCGCCGACGCGCATCTGAAGGCGGGCGCGAGTTGGGCCGACAGCGTCGAAGACGCCGGCCGCGACGCGGATGTCGTGTTGACCTCGCTGCCGGGCCCCAGGGAAGTTCAGGCGGTGGCTGAAGGGCTGATCAAGGTGATGCGCCCCGGCACGGTATGGTTCGACCTGTCGACCAACTCGCCGACGGTCGTGCGGGAACTGCATGCCCGGTTTGCCGAGAAAAAGGTGTCCGTGATTGACGCACCGGTCAGCGGCGGGCCCAGCGGCGCGAAGTCCGGGAAGATGGCACTGTGGGTCGGCGGCGACAAGGCCGAGTTCGAACGCTGCCGCAAGGTGCTGGATGCCGTCGGCGATCAGGTCATCTATATCGGGGCCATCGGCGCCGGCTCCGTCGCCAAGCTCGTCCACAACTGTGCCGGCTATGCAATGCAGCTGGCACTGGTCGAACTGTTCACGATGGGCGTCAAGGCCGGTGTCGAGCCGCTGCCCCTGTGGGCTGCGATCCGGCAGGGCGCGCTCGGGCGCAAGCGATCCTTCGACCGCATCGGCGACCAGTTCCTGCAGGGCAAGTTCGACCCGCCGAACTTCGCGCTCGCGCTGGCGCACAAGGACGTCACGCTGGCTACGGAACTCGCACGCGAGATCGGGGTGCCGATGCGGCTTGCCAGCCTGACCCATGCCGAGATGACCGAGGCGCTCAATCGCGGCTGGCAGCACCGCGATTCCCGTTCCTATCTGATCCTGCAGCAGGAGCGGGCGGGGCTCGACATCAAGGTGGCGGCCGATGAGATCGAGGCGGTGCTCAAGCGCGACGGGTGATGCGAGCGCGGCGCCCGGTCTGGATCACCGCCTCGCAACGCTCAGAGGGGTTCGACCTGCCAGCCGCCCGCTTCCGTCGGTGAGATGCGCATCGGTACCGCATTGCCGATCGGTGCTGCCGCCGCGCGTATGCCGATCAGCCGGCACAGCACGCGCCAGACGCCGGAGTGTGCGGCGATCACCGGCAGGCAGCCGGCGTCGGGGAGCGGCACTGCCGAGAGTCCGCGTGTCACGCGAGCGAGGAAGGCGTCGGCGGATTCCATGTCTGCCGGCAGAGCGTCGTCGCGCCGCTCGCTGCGCGGACGCCCTTCGAGTGCCCCCCAGTACCGCTCGTCGAGGTCGGGCAGATAGAGGATCCGCTCGGCTGCGCAGTCCAGTGCCTGCGCGACGATGCGTGCCGTCTCCTGCGCGCGTTGCCGGCTGCTGGCGACGATCGGCACGAACAGGGTGCCGTCGCGCCTCGTCCGCAGCGCCAGTCGCAGGCCCGCCTCCCGTGCCTGTTCGCGTCCCAGTGCGGTCAGTTCGACATCGAGCGAGCCTGCGATCACTGCATCGCGATTGGTCGTGGTCTCGCCATGGCGCAGGTAGGCGAAGGGCCGGGCGAGCAGCGGGATGCGCAAGGCCAGCACAGCGGCTGCGGGCGACGCGCCGCCCGTTGGAAGGTCGGCGTCTGCGCTCACCAGGCAAACGCCGGCGCGGTCACCGGTTCGATCGGATCGATTTCGCCACGCAGGCGGGTCATCTGCGCATGCTCGCCGAATGCCGGCAACAGGTGGCGCACGCCCGCCTGGCGGGCGAGGTCGATGACGTCGCGGCGGCGGGGATGGACGTTCCAGCGAAGGTATTGCGCACGCCCGGATGCGACCAGTGCCCGCGCCGGGGAGCCGGCTGGCAGGTAGCCGGTGAACACGATCACCGGGTGGGTGAGGCCTGCGAAACGTTCGAGCAGCGCAGCGCTTTCACCGGTGGACCCGTCCGCGCTGCCGGCCAGCCGGATGCCCGGTGCATCGGACAGCCCGGGTGCCGTGCTGGCCAGCGCGAGAAGCGGTTCGCGCATGCCCGGTCTCAGGCTGTCCGCGGCCTCGCCGCACAGGCGTTCGATCGCGCTACGCAGGTCGGCGCCGAGCTGCACCGGCCAGCCGCAGTGGTTGGCCAGGTGCCAGGCGATCTCCGGACCCCTTCCGCCCGGCGGCACCGGCAGCACGGCATCCGGCGCGGCGCCGTCGCGGGCGCTGCGTGCCAGCAGTTCGGCGAGCGCCGCGGCGGCCTGCTCCAGCGGCGTGTCGTAATCCGCGTACGAGGCATCGACGACCGCAACCGTCGCCGGCGGCGGCTGGTCGAAGGCATGTACCGGAGACTCCACTGAACAGTCGCCGGTATACAGCAGGGCCCCGCCGTCGAGTTCCAGATGCAGCCAGACCCCGCCGGGCGCATGGCCGCTGCGTCCCGTGCGCACCCGCACGCCGGCGACCTCGCATGCGCCGGTGAGCGGCAGTGCGCAGGTCGGTGTACCGGCCGGCAGCGTCGCCGCGACCGCAGGTGTGCACCAGACCGGCGGATCGCCCACCGCGCCCGCCAGCGAGAGCGACCCGGCATGGTCTCGATGGCCGTGGCTCAGCAGCAAGGCATCGACCGGGCCGATGCCGGACAGGTCGGGCCTGCGGCCCGGGTCGGGTCCGTAGCCCAGGTCGAGCAGCAGCCGACGACCAGCGGTCTCGACCAGGATGCAGGCCGGTCCCTTTTCGTTGCAGCCCGAGACGAAACGGACGCGGTTCACTCGGCGGTGGCGCCCGACGCCTTGATCACCTTGCCCCATTTGGCGACCTCTGCGCGCAGGTAGGCGGCGAATTCGGCCGGGGACGAGGGACTCGCCTCGACCCCCTGAAGCGCGAGCTGCTCGACCACGGCGGGCGTCCGCAGCGTGTCGCCGAGTGACCGGTTGATCCGCTCGACGATCGGGCGCGGCGTGCGCGCGGCCGACATCAGTCCGTACCAGGTGTCGAATGCATAGCCCTTCAGCCCGGCCTCGTGCATCGTCGGCACGTCGGGCCAGGATTTCGACCGGGCCGCAGTGGTGACCGCCAGCGGGCGCAGCTTGCCCGCCTTGAGCTGCGGCAGCGCGGTAGCCACCGTCGAGATGATGAAGTCAAGCCGGCCTGCGGTCAGGTCGATGATCGCAGGCGCGAGGCCCTTGTACGGCACATGGGTGAGCGAGGCCCCGGTCAGCAGCTTCATGTATTCGGTGGCCAGGTGCGATGCAGTGCCGACGCCGCCGGATCCGTAATTGAGCGGCACGCCTTTTCCCCGCCCGAGCTCGAGCAGCTCGCGCACCGACTGCGCCGGCGAGGCACTGGCGACCACCAGCAGGTTCGGCTGGCGCCCGATCAGCGAGATCGCTTCCAGGTCCTTCGCGGTGTCGTACGACAGTTTCGCGATCAGCGTTGCGTTCACCGCGAGGCTGATGTTGTTGATCAGCAGCGTATAGCCGTCTGGCGCAGAGCGGGCGACGATCTCTGTGCCGATGGTGCCACCGGCACCGCCGCGGTTGTCGACCACGATCTGTCCGCCGAGCACCTCGGCCAGTCGGCTGGCCACGATGCGCCCGACGATGTCATTGCCGCCGCCGGGCGGGAACGGCACGACGAAGCGGATCGGACGTGACGGGTAGGCACCCTGGGCGAAGGCACCGGCGATGGCAACGAGGGACAGTGCGATCAGGAGGACGAGGCGGGTCGGAAGCAGCATTGGACGCGATGTTCCATCACGGGGGACAGGGAGCTTATCAAGGCTGGGTATCCCGATTATGACCGTCACGCACGGTGGCGCATGATAGGTAGAATGGCTGTACCTTGGATGCCCCCGCCTCTGCCTCTGCCTCTGTCGCCGCGTCTGCTGCCGCACCCGCACCCGCGCGCGACCTCTGCACCGACTGCGGCATCTCGCGCTCGTCAGACCCGAAACGCTGCGGTCGCGCCTGCCAGTTCATCCGGCCCGACTACCCCGCCCTTGAGGCGCAGGTGCACGGCCGCAGCCGCGATCCGGCGCGGGTCGACGAGCTGCACTTCGGCCCGTTCCGGCGCATGCTGCGTGCGTCGATGAAGGCGCCGGCCCCCGGCGCGCAGTGGACCGGCATCACCACCGGCATCGCGGAGCAATTGCTGGCGCGCGGCCTGGTCGATGCCGTGCTGACCATGGCACCGGATCCGGACGACCGCTGGCGTCCGGTGCCGGTGCTGGTCACTTCGGCGCAGGACATGGCTGCCTGCCGCGGCATGCGCATGGGCTATGCGCCGCTGCTGTCGCTGCTGGAACCTGCCATCGCCGCCGGCCACCGGCGGCTGGCAGTGATCGGCATCCCCTGCCAGGTGTATGCGCTGCGCGCGCTCGAGAAGGAACTGGGCTTCGAGCGGCTGTACGTGATCGGCACGCCCTGCTCCGACAACACGACCACGGCCAACTTCCATGCCTTCCTCGACC
>JBIITW010000035.1:0-28332 GCA_044340265.1 Burkholderiales bacterium
TTCGAGGCCGCGTTGATCGCCGCCTGCACCTGCTGTTCGCCGATGCCCAGCTCGAGTCCGAGCGAGAAGCGCAGCGTGATCACCGAGGCGCCGCCGGAGCTGCTCGAGGACATCTCTTCCAGCCCTGGCATCTGTCCGAACTGGCGCTCCAGGGGGGCGGTGATCACCGAGGCGACGATGTCCGGGCTGGCGCCCGGATAGAGCGTGACCACCTGGATGGTCGGATAGTCCACCTGCGGCAGCGCCGACAGCGGCAGCAGGCGCCAGGCGAGCAGCCCGGACAGCAGGATCGCCAGCATCGCGAGCGAGGTCGCGACCGGGCGCTGGATGAACAGCCGCGACGGGTTCACTTCGTCGCGGGGTCGCTGCGCGGCGCGGGCGTTGCCGCGCCACCCGGCGCAGCGGCGGGGGCGGGTGCAGCCGTACCGGGGGCAGTACCCGGCGCCGGGACTCCTGCAGCAGGGGTTGCGGTCGCTGCCGGGGTTGCGGTCACTGCCGGGGCTGCGGTCGCCGCCGGGTCACCGCCGCCGGCCGCCGCGGGGTCGCCCTTCTTCGCACCGTCGCGCCGGCGCTGGCCGCCCTTGCCCTGTCCCTGGCCGGAGCGGTCGGCGACCTCGACCCGCATGCCCGGTCGCAGGCGGTCGGCGCCGTCGATCACCACCCGGGTGCCTGCGGCCAGGTCGCCCTCGACCGCCACCTGTTCCGGCGTGGACGGGCCGGGCCTGACCGGCACCACGCGCACCCGGTTCTCGTCGTTGAGCGCATACACGAAGGTGCCTTCGCGCCCGCGCTGGATCGCCGAGGGCGGCACCAGGATCGCGTCCTGGATCTGGTCGAGCCTGAGGCGGACGTTGACGAACTGGTTCGGGAACAGCGCACCGTCGGCGTTGGCGAACTGCGCCTTCAGGCGCACGGTACCGGTCTGGGTGTCGATCTGGTTGTCGACGGTAAGCAGCACGCCGGTGGCCAGCCGGTTCAGGTTGGCACGGTCCCAGGCCTCGACCCGCAGCCGGGCGCCGCCCTTGAGCTGGGCGAGCACCGGCGGCAGGGCATCTTCCGGGATCGGGAACACCACGGTGATCGGGGCGATCTGGGCGATGGTCACCAGGCCGGTGGCATCCCCGGACCGGATCAGGTTGCCGGCGTCGATCAGGCGCAGCCCGGCCCGGCCGCTGATCGGCGCGGTGATCCGCGTGTAGGACAGCTGCAGCTTTGCATTGTCGACCTGGGCCCGGTTGGCGAGCAGGGTGCCTTCGAACTGGCGCACCAGGGCTTCCTGGGTGTCGACCTGCTGGCGTGCGATCGAATCCTGGGCGAGCAGGGTGCGGAACCGTTCCAGGTCGACCCGGGCGTTGCGCAACTGGGCCTCGTCGCGGGCCAGGGCGCCGGTGGCCTGCTGCAGCGCGACCTCGTACTGGGCCGGGTCGATCTCGGCCAGCAGCTGTCCGGCACGAACCATCTCGCCCTCGCGAAACAGCACGCGCTTCAACGGGCCATCGACGCGCGAGCGCACCACCACGGTGTTGCGCGGGGTGACCGTGCCGAGGCCGGACTGGACGATATCCATCGGACCCACCCGGACCTGGCGCACGCCGACCACCGCGGGCGGGCCGCCGCCGCCCTTCTTGCCTGCGCCGTCGCGCTTGCCGTCGGCCGGAGCCGCAGCCGACTTGCCGTCGCCTTTCTCCGCGGCCTTTTCAGCGCCCTTCTCGCCACCCTTGACCGTAGCGCCCCGGGCCGTCGCCGGCGTGCCGCTGCGGCTGCGCTCGACCGCGAACCAGACCGTGGCCGCGGCCGCGCAGAGTATCGTCGCCATGACCAGCCAGCCGACCCAGCGGCGGCGCCGGGCGGGAACGCCCGGGGCGCCCGGCATGGCGGCGGGCGTGCGCGAGACGGACGCCGGACGGTCTGCGGGAGGGGATTCGGACATGGGCTGGCTGCCTGAACGTGCGCGGGATCGGTGCGCACTAATCTACTGCAATGCAGGAACGGCGCACGTCACCGTCCCGAATCTTGTGTATCCCTTTGTATCGCGGCTTGCGCAGCGCTCCGCGGCCGGTCCCTCTGTCCGCCGATTTCGTCCTCGGCCGCCGGCCGCCGTACAATCGGCTGCTGGTGCCCTGCTGGGCGTCCGTCCGGACAGTCAGCAGGCGGGTTGGCGGGGCCTTCGTGCCTGCGGCTGGCCTGTCGGGTGCCGCTTGACCACGGTCAAGGCTGTCTTCGGGGCGCTCACATAGATTGAGCGCCCGGTCGCGCGTGCCCATTCGTGCGCGACCGCAGCCTTCCCCGCTCCGCACGTTCCGCTCGTCGGGCATCCGTCGTGCAACAACAGGGCCAATCCAGATGAAGATTCACGAGTACCAGGGCAAGGAAATCCTGCGCAAGTTCGGCGTGCGCACGCCGCGTGGCATTCCGGCGTTCAGCGTCGACGAGGCCGTCAAGGCAGCGCAGGAACTCGGCGGAAAGGTCTGGGTCGTCAAGGCCCAGATCCACGCGGGCGGCCGTGGCAAGGGCGGCGGCGTCAAGGTCGCCAAGTCGATCGACGAAGTGCGCAGCTTCGCAACGGCGATCCTCGGCATGCAGCTTGTCACCCACCAGACAGGCCCTGAGGGCCAGAAGGTGCGCCGGCTGCTGGTCGAGGAAGGCGCCGACATCAAGATGGAGCTCTACCTCGGCATGGTGGTCGACCGGGTCACCCAGAAGGTGACGCTGATGGCCAGTTCCGAAGGCGGGATGGACATCGAGGAAGTGGCCGAGCACACGCCCGAGAAGATCCACAAGGTGTTCATCGACCCCGACACGCGGTTGACCGACGCCGATGCCGACGCGGTCGCCGCGAAGATCGGCGTGCCCGCCGGCTCGATCGCGCAGGCGCGCACGATGCTGCAGGGCCTGTACAACGCGTTCTGGGAGACCGATGCCAGCCTCGCCGAGATCAATCCGCTGATCGTCACCGGCAGCGGCGACGTCATCGCGCTCGATGCCAAGTTCAACTTCGACTCGAATGCGCTGTTCCGGCACCCCGAGATCGTCGCCTACCGCGACCTCGACGAGGAAGACCCGGCAGAAGTCGAGGCCTCGAAGTTCGACCTCGCCTACATCTCGCTGGACGGCAACATCGGCTGCCTGGTCAACGGCGCCGGCCTGGCGATGGCGACCATGGACGTGATCAAGCTCTACGGCGGCAGCCCGGCGAACTTCCTGGACGTCGGCGGTGGCGCGACCACCGAGAAGGTGACCGAAGCGTTCAAGATCATGCTGAAGAACCCGAACCTGCAGGCGATCCTGGTCAACATCTTCGGCGGCATCATGCGCTGCGACACCATCGCCAACGGCGTGGTCAGCGCGGCGCGCGAGGTGAAGCTGTCGGTGCCGCTGGTGGTGCGCATGAAGGGCACCAACGAGGACCTCGGCAAGAAGATCCTGGCCGAGTCCGGCCTGCCGATCATCACCGCGAACAACATGGCCGAGGCCGCCGAGCGCGTGGTCGCCGGTGCCAACGCCCACGCCGCAGCCGCCGCCGCGAAATAAGGGACCTTCCGATGAGCATCCTGATCGACAAGAACACCCGCGTGATGACCCAGGGCATCACCGGCAAGACCGGCCAGTTCCACACCAAAATGGGCAAGGAATACGCCAACGGCGCGAACTGCTACGTGGCCGGCGTGAACCCGAAGAAGCCCGGCGAGAAGTACGAAGGCATCCCGATCTACGGCACCGTGAAGGAAGCGAAGGCGCAGACCGGGGCCAATGTCAGCGTGGTCTACGTGCCGCCGCCGTTCGCCGCCGAGGCGATCTGGGAAGCGGTCGATGCCGACCTCGACCTGGTGATCTGCATCACCGAGGGCATCCCGGTGCGCGACATGATCGTGGTGCGCGATCGCATGCGCAAGCAGGGCAAGAAGACGCTGCTGATCGGGCCGAACTGCCCGGGGGTGATCACGCCCGACGAGATCAAGATCGGCATCATGCCGGGCCACATCCACAAGAAGGGCCGTGTCGGCGTGGTGTCGCGCTCCGGCACGTTGACCTACGAGGCAGTCGGCCAGCTCTCGGAACTCGGCATCGGCCAGTCGAGCTGTGTCGGCATCGGCGGTGACCCGGTCAACGGCATGAAGCATGTCGAGGTGATGCGCCTGTTCAACGACGATGCCGAGACCGATGCGGTGATCATGGTCGGCGAGATCGGCGGCTCGGACGAGGAAGAGTGCGCGCAGTGGATCAAGGCCAACATGAAGAAGCCGGTGATCGGCTTCATCGCCGGGGTCACCGCACCGCCCGGCAAGCGCATGGGCCACGCCGGCGCGATCATCTCCGGTGGCAAGGGCACGGCGCAGGAGAAGCTGTCGATCATGGAAGAGTGCGGCATCAAGGTGACGCGCAACCCGTCGGAGATGGGGAAACTCCTCAAGTCTGTGCTCTGACTTCACGTTTTTCCGCGGTTGCAACAAGACAGAGGTTCACATGCAGGAGCAGGACGAAGGCGCATCCAGCCAGTCGGCGGGAGGCGCCTCCGGCGCCTCCTCCGCCGGCGCCGGCAAGGGTCATGGCGGCGAAGTGAAGCCGATCGCGTTCCGCGGCGGGCGCGGCCTGCGCCCGAAGGGGCGTGCGGTCGATGCCCAGGCACTCGAACAGGTGCGGGCGCTGCTCGGCAGTGCGCCGCGCGATCGTGACCTGCTGATCGAACACCTGCACCTGATCCAGGATCGCTACGGCCATCTTTCTGCGCCGCATCTGGTGGCGCTCGCCGCCGAGATGCGCATGGCCACCGCCGAGGTGTACGAGGTCGCGACCTTCTACCACCATTTCGACGTGGTGAAGGAGGGCGACGAGGCCCCGCCGCGACTGACGGTCAGGGTCTGCGATTCGATCAGCTGCGAGCTGGCCGGGTCGAAGCGGCTGATCGAGAACCTGAAGAAGACGGTCGGCCGCGAGGTGCGCGTGCTGCACGCACCCTGCCTGGGCCGGTGCGAAGTCGCGCCCGCGGCCGTGGTACACCAGAATCCGCTGGGCCATGCCACGGCCGAGTCGGTGCACAAGGCGATCCGCGCCAACGCAGTGCGCTGCCCGGCGCCGCAGGTCGTCGACTATGACGCCTATCGCGCCGCCGGGGGCTACCAGTTGTTCACCGACTGCGTCAGCGGCAGGCGCGACATCGAGTCGGTGATCAAGGTGATGGAAGACTCCGGGCTGCGCGGCCTGGGCGGCGCCGGCTTCCCGACCGGTCGCAAGTGGCGCATCGTCCGCGCCGAACCGGCGCCCCGGCTGATGGCGATCAACATCGACGAAGGCGAGCCGGGCACCTTCAAGGACCGCTGGTACCTCGAGCGCGACCCGCATCGTTTCCTGGAAGGGATGCTGGTCGCGGCGGCCGCCTGCGGCATCGGCGGCATCTGGATCTACCTGCGTGACGAATACCACGGCATCCGCGAGATGCTGGAACGCGAGCTCGCGAAGCTGCAGGCCGATCCGCCCTGGGGACTGCCGCCGATCCACCTGCGTCGTGGTGCCGGGGCCTACATCTGCGGTGAAGAGTCGGCGATGATCGAGTCGATCGAAGGCAAGCGCGGCATGCCGCGCCTGCGCCCGCCCTATGTCGCGCAGGTTGGCCTGTTCGACCGGCCGACGCTCGAGCACAACATGGAATCCCTGTACTGGGTTCGCGACATCGTCGAGAAGGGCGCCGACTGGTTCGCCGGCCACGGCCGCCATGAGCGCAAGGGCCTGCGTTCGTTCTCGGTGTCGGGCCGGGTGAAGAAGCCGGGCGTGCACCTTGCGCCGGCAGGCACCACCGTGCGTGAACTGATCGACGAGTACGCGGGCGGCATGCTGCCCGGGCACACGTTCTACGGTTACCTGCCCGGCGGTGCATCGGGCGGCATCCTGCCCGCGTCGCTGGGCGACGTGCCGCTCGATTTCGACACGCTGCATGCATACGGCTGCTTCATCGGCTCGGCCGCGGTCGTGGTGCTGTCCGACAAGGACCGTGCGGCGGACGCTGCGCGCAACCTGCTGGCATTCTTCAAGGACGAGTCGTGCGGCCAGTGCACGCCCTGCCGCGTCGGCACAGCGAAGGCGCTCGACCTGCTGCAGCAGCCGAAGTGGGATGCACCGCTGCTCGAGGAGCTGTCGCAGGTGATGGCCGATGCCTCGATCTGCGGCCTGGGGCAGGCTGCGCCCAATCCGATCCGTTGCGTGATCAAGTACTTCCCGGAAGAACTTCGATGAACATGATGTCAGAGCCGGTCGCGGCACGCGACGAGGTCGAGTTCAAGCTGAACGGCCGCACGGTCACCGCGTTCGCCGACGAGTCGCTGATCGAGGCTGCCGATCGCCTCGGCGTCGAGATCCCGCGCCTGTGCTACAAGCCGGGCATGCGCGCGGACGGCAACTGCCGCGCCTGCGTGGTCGAGGTCAAGGGCGAGCGCGTGCTGGCCCCGTCGTGCTGCCGCGCGCCGAAGGCGGGCATGGAAGTGCAGACCGACAGCCCGCGTGCGGTGCAGTCGCAGAAGATGGTGCTCGAGCTGCTGCTGTCGGACATGCCGGCGAAGTCGCACACGCTCGACTCGGAACTCGACCACTGGGCGCGCAAGCTCGACATGGGCCTGCCGCGGTTCGCGCCGCGGCCGAAGGTCGCATCCGACCTGTCGCACCCTGGCATCGCGGTGAACCTCGATGCCTGCATCCAGTGCACCCGCTGCGTGCGTGCCTGCCGTGAAGAGCAGGTGAACGACGTCATCGGCTACGCGTTCCGCGGCGACCATTCGAAGATCGTGTTCGACTTCGACGACCCGATGGGCAACAGCAGCTGCGTGGCCTGCGGCGAATGCGTGCAGGCCTGCCCGACCGGCGCACTGATGCCGGCGCGCGAGGTCGGCCTGCAGGTGCCGGACAAGCAGGTGCATTCGGTCTGTCCGTTCTGCGGCGTCGGCTGCCAGCTCACCTACAACGTGAAGGACAACCGCATCCTGTCGGTCGACGGCCGCGACGGCCCGGCCAACCACGAGCGGCTGTGCGTGAAGGGGCGCTACGGCTTCGACTACGTGCACCACAAGCAGCGCCTGACGAAGCCGCTGATCCGCCGCGAAGGCATCGGCAAGCATGCCGACTTCACGATGGACCCGGGCAACCCGCTGTCGGTGTTTCGCGAGGCCACCTGGGAAGAGGCGCTCGACCTCGCGGCTTCGAAGCTGAAGTCGATCCGCGACACCTTCGGCCGCAGGTCTCTGGCCGGCTTCGGTTCTGCCAAGGGCACCAACGAAGAGGCCTACCTGTTCCAGAAGCTGGTGCGTACCGGCTTCGGCAGCAACAACGTCGACCATTGCACCCGCCTGTGCCATGCCTCGTCGGTGGCCGCGCTGCTCGAGGGGCTCGGCTCTGCTGCGGTGTCGAACCAGGTCAACGACGTGATCCATGCCGACGTGGTGCTGGTGATCGGCGCCAATCCGACGGTGAACCACCCGGTGGCCGCCACCTGGATCAAGAACGCGGTGAAGAACGGCACCCGGCTGATCGTCGCCGACCCGCGCCGCGGCGAACTCGCGCGGCATGCCACCTGGACGCTGCAGTTCAAGGCCGATACCGATGTCGCGCTGCTCAACGCGATGATGCACGTCATCGTCCACGAGGGGCTGGTCGACGAGGCGTTCATCGCCTCGCGTACCCTCGGTTACGACGAGCTGAAGAAGAACGTCGAAGGCTACAGTCCCGAGGCGATGGCGCCGGTATGCGGCATCGACGCACAGACGATCCGTGAAGTCGCGCGGGCGTTCGCCACCTCCAGGGGATCGATGATCCTCTGGGGCATGGGCATCTCCCAGCATGTGCACGGCACCGACAATGCACGCTGCCTGATCGCGCTGTGCCTGATGACCGGGCAGGTCGGCAAGCCGGGCAGCGGGCTGCATCCGCTGCGCGGGCAGAACAACGTGCAGGGTGCGTCCGACTCCGGCCTGATTCCGATGGTCTATCCCGACTACCAGTTCGTCGACGACCCGAAGGCGCAGGCCAAGTTCGAGAAGCTGTGGGGCGTGCCGCTCGATCCGCAGCGCGGGTTGACCGTGGTCGAGATCATGAATGCGGCGCTGCGCAAGGAAATCCGCGGCATGTACGTGATGGGCGAGAACCCGGCGATGTCCGATCCCGACCTGAACCATGCGCGCGAGGCACTGGCCGGGCTCGACTTCCTGCTGGTGCAGGAGATCTTCCTCACCGAGACCGCCTACCTGGCCGACGTGGTGCTGCCCGCTTCCGCATGGCCCGAGAAGGACGGCACGGTGATCAACACCGATCGCATGGTGCAACTCGGGCGCAAGGCGCTCGACCTGCCGGGTGACGCGAAGGAAGACCTCTGGATCATCCAGCAGCTGGCCAAGCGGCTGGGCCTGGGCTGGAACTACGGGCATGTCTCCGACGTGTTCAACGAGATGCGCCAGGCGATGCCGAGCATCGCCGGCATCACCTGGGAGCGCCTCGAGGCCGAGAGCTCGGTCACCTATCCGTGCGAGCAGGTGGGCGATCCGGGCCAGCCGACGGTGTTCATCGAACGCTTCCCGACCGCGACCGGCAAGGCGAAGTTCGTCCCGGCCGACGTGATCCCGGCCGACGAGCGCCCGGACGCCGAGTTCCCGATGGTGCTGATCACCGGCCGCCAGCTGGAACACTGGCATACCGGGGCGATGACCCGGCGGGCCTCGGTGCTCGATGCGATCGAGCCCGATCCGGTGGTGCTGATGCACCCGCTGGACATCGATTCCTTCGGTGCGAAGCCGGGCGACGTGGTCAGCGTCGAGTCCAGGCGCGGGAAGATCGCGCTCTATGTACGCGCTGACGATGGCACGCCGCGCGGCGCGGTATTCATCCCGTTCTGCTACCACGAGGCGGCGGCCAACCTGCTGACCAATGCTGCGCTCGATCCGTTCGGGAAGATTCCGGAGTTCAAGTACTGTGCCGTGCGGGTGACCGCGGGCGGCACGCTGAGGCCTGCATCGACGTTCGGCGCCGGGCAGGTGATGGCTGACCAGGCCGAAAGCGCCTGAATCGACTTGACCATGGTCAAGGTTCCGCGCACTGGCCACGGCCTATAGTCCGCTCGCAAAACGCGCGGACCGCGCGTCACCGTATCGGGGGAGAAAGCATGTCATCGGATATCGAAATCGCCCAGAAGGCGACCATGCAGCGCATCACGAAGGTGGCTGCGAAGCTCGGCATCGCCGACGAGCACCTCGAGCCTTACGGCCATTACAAGTCGAAGCTGTCGATGGCCTTCGTCGACAGCCTCAAGGACAAGCCCGACGGCAAGCTGATCCTGGTGACGGCGATGAGCCCGACCCCGGCTGGCGAGGGCAAGACGACCACTACCGTCGGCCTGGGCGACGCGCTGAACCATATCGGCAAGAAGGCGATGATCTGCCTTCGCGAGCCATCGCTCGGGCCGGTGTTCGGCGTCAAGGGCGGCGCAGCCGGCGGCGGCTATGCGCAGGTGGTGCCGATGGAAGACATCAACCTGCACTTCACCGGCGACTTCAACGCGATCGCCCTGGCCAACAACCTGCTGTCCGCGCTGATCGACAACCACATCTCGCACGGCAACGAACTGGGCATCGACATCCGTCGCATCACCTGGAAGCGGGTGATGGACATGAACGACCGGGCGCTGCGCGACATCACCGTCGCGCTGGGCGGTACCGCCAACGGCTATCCGCGCGAGGACGGGTTCGACATCGTCGTGGCCTCGGAAGTGATGGCGATCTTCTGCCTGTCCAGTTCGGTCAAGGAACTCAAGGAACGCCTGGGCAACATCGTGTTCGGCTACACCCGCGACGGCAAGCCGCTGCGTGCACGCGACCTGAAGGCGCACGGCGCGATGACCGTGCTGCTCAAGGACCAGCTGGCGCCGAACCTGGTGCAGACCCTCGAGAACAACCCGGCCTTCATCCATGGCGGTCCGTTCGCGAACATCGCGCATGGCTGCAACACGGTGATCGCCACCAAGACGGCGCTGAAGCTGGTCGATTACGTGGTGACCGAGGCCGGCTTCGGGGCCGACCTGGGCGCCGAGAAGTTCCTCGACATCAAGTGCCGCAAGGCCGGGATCATGCCCGACGCGGCGGTGATCGTGGCGACGGTGCGTGCGCTCAAGCACCACGGCGGTGTCGGCAAGGAAGACCTGAACAAGGAGAACCTGCCTGCACTCGAGAAGGGCCTGGCCAACCTCGAGCGCCACGTGAAGAACGTGAAGGATGTCTACGGCATCCCCTGCGTGGTGTCGATCAACCGGTTCACCGCCGACACCGATGCCGAGATGGCGCTGCTGTCCGACCGCATCGGCAAGCTGGGGGTCAAGGTGGTCGTCGCGACGCACTGGGCCGATGGCGGCAAGGGTGCGGCGGAAGTGGCGCGCATCGTGGTCGACCTGTGCGACCAGCCGTCGAAGCCTACCTTCGTCTACGACGACGCAGATTCGTTGTGGGACAAGGTGAAGAAGATCGCGACCAAGGTCTATGGCGCCTCCGATGTCACCGCCGACACCAAGGTCCGCAACCGCATCAAGGAACTGCAGGAGGCCGGTTACGGCCATTATCCGGTGTGCGTGGCGAAGACCCAGTCGTCGTTCTCGACCGACGCCAGCCTGCGCGGTGCGCCGAGCGGCCACGTGGTGAACGTGCGTGAGGTACGGCTTGCCGCGGGCGCGGAATTCGTGGTGATGGTCTGCGGCGACATCATGACGATGCCCGGGCTGCCGAAGGTGCCGTCGGCCGAGAAGATCGACATCACCGACGACGGGAAGGTCATCGGGCTGTTCTAGACCGCGGGCGGGATGTCGGCCGGGTGGCCGGCCGCAGCCGCCTTAGGTATCATGTATCTGACTATGGGGACGGCATTGCAGACGCAGCGCCGGCCCCGTCAGCCGCGGAACCCGGGGGCGGGTCTCGCGGTCCCCGAGTGGGGGCAAATGAAGTACAGGGCCTTGAGGGAGGTGTTCGGTGGAGTTTGGAAGTCCTGAGTTCTGGGTGGCGGTATTGCAGATCATCGCGATCGACATCCTGCTGGGTGGCGACAATGCCGTGGTGATCGCACTTGCCTGCCGCAACCTGCCCGAGAAGCAGCGCAGGCTGGGCATCATCTGGGGCGTCGCGGGCGCGATCACGCTGCGCGTGATCCTGACCATCTTCGCCGTCACGCTGCTGTCGATCCCCTACCTCAAGATCGTCGGGGCGGTGCTGCTCGCCTGGATCGCGATCAAGCTCGTGATTCCCAACGAAGGCGATGGAGGGCACGAGATCGACGCCAGCAGTTCGCTCACCGGTGCAATCAAGACGATCATCGTCGCCGACCTGGTGATGAGCCTCGACAACGTGCTGGCGGTGGCCGGCGCAGCCAAGGACAGCTGGGCGCTGATCATCTTCGGCCTGCTGGTCAGCATCCCGATCATCGTCTATTGCAGCACCCTGGTGCTCAAGCTGATGGACCGGTTCCCGTGGATCATCATCCTCGGTGGCGGCCTGCTTGGCTGGATCGCGGCCGGCATGGCGATCCACGACGTGGCGGTCAAGGAATGGGTCGCCGTCAACTGGCCCTGGGCCGAGTACACGCTGCCGGCAGCGGGTGCGACCATCGTGATGGCCATCGGCTGGTACCTGGCGCGCTCGGCTGCGGCGTCGAAGTCGGCGCGAGTGGCGGAACTGGTGCCGGGAGATTCGAAGCACTGACGTCCCCTCCGGCCGGCGTCTGCCGGCCGGGCTCCACGCATGAGGGAGCAAGGCTCACTGACTGACATTGTTGCGCCGTGCTCCTGCGCGGCATGATTTGCAGCAGCGACAGCGATGCGGTTTGCGCTGTATAAGCAGGAAGGTCCGGAAGGACCGGTTCCCCGACAGAAACACAGGCGCACCGCGACCCGTGTCAGGGGAGATCATCAGCCAAGGAGGAGTGTCATGGAAGAGTCGATCCAGAACGATCGTGCCCGTGCTGCGGGCGTTTCGTTTCCCCTGCGCCGGTGGGTGGCAGCGCTGTCGTCGGCGGTGGTGCTGGCCGGCGCCGCCGGTCATGCTCTGGCCCAGGCCTGGGAGCCGACGCGCACCGTCGAATTCATCGTCCCGGCCGGCACCGGCGGCGGTGCCGACCAGATGGCGCGTTTCATCCAGGGCATCATCCAGAAGAACAACCTGATGAAGCAGCCGATCATCGTCGTCAACAAGGGCGGCGGGGCGGGTGCCGAGGGTTTCCTCGAGGTCAAGAGCGCCAAGGGCGATCCGCACAAGATCGTGATCACCCTGTCTAACCTGTTCACGACGGGCCTGTCGACCGGTACCTTCGACTGGACCGAGTTCACGCCGGTGAGCATGATGGCGCTCGACCAGTTCGTGCTCTGGGTCAACGCGAAGAACACCGCCAAGACTGCGACCGAGTTCATCGAGCAGGTGCGTGCGGCCGGCGGCAAGGCGCGCATGGGTGGTACCGGCGCGCGCCAGGAAGACCAGATCATCACGGTCGGCATCGAGCGTGCCGCGAAGGTCAAGTTCACCTACATCCCGTTCAAGGGCGGCGGCGAGGTGGCCACCCAGCTGGTCGGCGGCCATGTCGATGCCACGGTGAACAATCCGATCGAGGCGGTGGCGCAATGGCGCGCAGGCGGGCTGCGCCCGCTGTGCGTGTTCGATGACGAGCGCATGCCCTACAAGGCAAAGGTTACCGAGACGATGTCATGGAACGACATCCCGACCTGCCGCGAGGCCGGCGTGCCCACCGACTATGTGATGCTGCGCGGCATCTTCATGCCGGGCGGGGTCACGCCTGCGCAGCGCGAGTACTTCGTCGCTCTGATGCGCAAGGTGCGCGAGACGCCCGAGTGGAAGCGGTTCATCGCCGAGGGGGCGTTCAATCCGACGGCCCATGAGGGCGACGCGTTCGTCAAATGGCTCACCCGTGCCAAGGACGAGCATCGCGCGCTGATGAACGAAGCCGGCTGGGTCACGAAGAAGTAACCCACCCGGCATACGGAGGCCTCGGCCATGGCACGACCGGAAGAAGACGGTGCCGGCGTGGTCAGCGTTGCGACGATGGAAATCATCGTCGCGGCGCTGTTCCTCGCGTTCGGTGCAGTGGTGATGTTCGACAGTTACCGTATCGGGGCCTCGTGGGCGAGCGACGGCCCCGAGTCCGGCTACTTCCCGTTCTACACCGGGATGATCATCTGCATCGCGTCGCTGGTGCTGCTGGTGCAGGGCTTCAGGCGGCGCGAGCAGTTCTCTGTCGCGTTCGTCGAGGCCGGGCCGTTCCGGCAGGTGGCGCTGGTCTTCTTCCCTGCGCTGCTCTATGTCGGCGGCATCGCGCTCGTCGGCATCTATGTCGCCTCGGCGATCTACATCGCCCTGTTCATGGTGTTCCTCGGCCATTACACCTGGCTGCGCAGCGTCACTGTCGGGCTCTCGGTGGGCCTGTTTGCATTCGTGCTGTTCGAACGCTGGTTCCACATCCCGTTGCCCAAGGGCTTCCTCGAACGGGCGCTGGGCTACTAGCCGGGTCACTGGCGATCTCCGGGGTATTCGATGGAAGAACTGCAGTCGTTGATGCACGGTTTCGCGATCGCGATGACCTGGCAGAACCTGATGCTGATGTTCCTGGGCATCATCCTGGGTGTGCTGATCGGCGTGCTGCCGGGCCTGGGCGGCGCCAACGGCATCGCCATCCTGCTGCCGCTGACGTTCACCATGTCGCCGACCTCGGCGATCATCCTGCTCTCCTGCATCTACTGGGGCGCGCTGTTCGGTGGCGCCATCACCTCGATCCTGTTCAACATCCCGGGTGAACCATGGTCGGTGGCGACCACCTTCGATGGCCACCCGATGGCACGCCAGGGCAAGGCCGGAGAGGCGCTGACCGCGGCCTTCACGGGTTCCTTCATCGGTGCCTTCTTCGCGGTGGTGATGATCACCTTCCTCGCGCCGATGGTCGCCGAGTTCGCGCTTCGCTTCGGTCCACCGGAGTACTTCGCCGTCTACCTGCTGGCATTCTGCAGCTTCGTCGGCATGGGCAAGGGGTCGCCCTGGAAGACCATCGCCGCGATGATGCTCGGCTTCGCACTGGCAGCGGTGGGCATGGATACGGTCACCGGCCAGCTGCGCATGACCTTCGGCAGCACCGAGCTGATGCGTGGCTTCGACTTCCTGGTGGCGGTGATCGGCCTGTTCGGCATCGGCGAGATCCTGCTCACGATGGAAGAGGGGCTCGAGTTCAAGGGCCGCAGCGCGAAGATCAATGCGCGCGTGGTCTGGGAAACCTGGAAGCAGCTGCCGAAGTTCTGGGCGACCTCGATCCGCGCCGTGCTGATCGGCTGCTGGATGGGCGTGACCCCGGGCGGTGCGACGCCGGCCTCGTTCATGAGCTATGGCGTCGCCCGGCAGATGTCGAAGAACGGCCACAACTTCGGCAAAGGCGAGATGGAAGGCGTGGTCGCGCCGGAAGTGGCTGCGCATGCGGCAGGCACCTCGGCGCTGCTGCCGATGCTGGCACTGGGCATCCCGGGCTCGCCGACCGCGGCGGTGCTGCTTGGCGGGTTGCTGATCTGGGGCCTGCAGCCGGGGCCGCTGCTGTTCGTCGAACAGAAAGACTTCGTCTGGGGGCTGATCGCCAGCATGTACCTCGGCAACATCGTCGGGCTGATCGTGGTGCTGACCACCGTGCCGCTGTTCGCCGCGATCCTGCGCATCCCGTTCTCGATCATCGCGCCGGTGATCATCGTGGTCTGCGCGATCGGCGCCTACACGGTGAACAACGCGATGCTCGACATCTGGCTGATGATGCTGTTCGGCGTCGTCGGCTACGTGTTCAAGAAGCTCGACTATCCGATGGCGCCGATGGTGCTGGCGCTGGTGCTGGGCGACCGTGCCGAGGATTCGTTCCGGCAGGCGATGCTGATGTCGCAGGGCAGCCTGTCCATCCTCTGGCAGAACTGGCTGGTGGGCGGCATCAGCGCGCTGGCGATCGCGCTGCTGCTGTGGCCGTTCCTTGCGCCGCTGCGCGCCCGGTTCAAGGCGGCACCCAGGCCTGCCTGAGGCCGTCCCCGTTCAGACCGAGATCTTGCCGCGCTGCTTGAGTCGCGACAGGGTCTCGGGCGACAGGTTCAGGTAGGCGGCCAGTTCCTTCTTCGGCAGGCGCTCGACGAGGTCGCCATGCTTGCGGATGAAGCGCGCGACCCGGCCGGGCGCGTCCAGCAGGTGCAGGGTGATCGTGTGCGCCATCACCTCGCTCATCAGCTTCATCACCTCGAACTCGAAGCGCGTCTTCAGCATCGGGAACCGTTCGATGAACTCGACCCATTCCTCCATGCCCAGCTTGGCCGCGCGCACCGGCGTCACGGCGCGGATCGAGAACGGCATCGGCGTACCCAGCCGCCAGGCGGCATAGCTGGTGTCGAATTCCTGCTCGCTGGCGAAGCGCAGGATCATCTCCTTGCCCTCGGCGTTGGACACCACGCGCTTCAGGATGCCGTCCAGGATGAAATACTGCTCCATGCTGACCGCACCCTGGCACTCGAGCAGGTCACCCTTCCGGCAGTCGATCACCGACAGCAGCGGCTCGAGTTCCGCCCAGGCCTCGGCGGGCAGGGCCGCGAGCAGCAGGCTCTGCCTGAGCTGGAGCCGGATTGCGGCAGCATGTGGGTGCCTGGCTACGCTCGTCATGGCGGGTTTCGCTGCATTGCAGCGAAATTGCTCCGTTCAGGAAACCGCGAGTATAGACCGTGGCGGAGCCGGTTCTTGACCGTGGTCAATGTGTTTGGAGAGGCCGCAAACCTACAGTCCGGCGCTATCGCCAGCGGCCTTCCGGCCGGCGGCGCCACCACCAGCGGCCTTCCGGCCGGCCTGTGGCAGGGTGCAGGGCTCGACGGCCCGGCCGAGTTGCAGCCGCGAGGTTGTCCGCTGACGAGGCGCAACCAAGGGTGGCCATGAGTGCCGCATTCCTGCCATACAACCTCTCGTGAGGACGACGCCTCCATGGGCACCGTTGAACCGCAAGTCTCCGCCGCCGCGGACGCACAGCAAGCCGCGCAGACCGATGGCTTCCATCTGGTCATCGACGCACTGAAGCTGAACGGCATCGATACCGTGTTCGGCCTGCCGGGCATACCGATCACCGACCTCACCCGGATGCTCCAGGCCGAAGGGGTGCGCGTGATCTCGTTCCGGCACGAGCAGAACGCCGGCAATGCAGCCGCGATTGCCGGCTTCATGACCCAGAAGCCTGGCATCTGCCTGACCGTTTCGGCTCCCGGGTTCCTGAACGGCCTGACTGCGCTGTCGAACGCGACCACCAACTGCTTCCCGATGATCCTGATCAGCGGCTCGAGCGAGCGCGAGATCGTCGACCTGCAGCAGGGCGACTACGAAGAGATGGACCAGCTGGCGATCGCCCGGCCGCTGTGCAAGGCCGCGTTCCGCGTGCTGCATGCCGAGGACATCGGCGTGGGCATCGCGCGCGCGATCCGCGCCGCGGTTTCCGGCCGCCCGGGCGGCGTCTACCTCGACCTGCCGGCGAAGCTGTTCGCGCAGACGATGGACGCGGAAGCCGGCCGGCGCTCGCTGATCAAGGTGGTCGACCCGGCACCGCGGCAGATTCCCGCCCCGGACGCGGTCCAGCGTGCGCTCGACCTGCTCAAGGGCGCGAAGCGCCCGCTGATCCTGCTCGGCAAGGGCGCCGCCTATGCGCAGGCCGATGCCGACATCCGCGCGCTGGTCGAGAAGACCGGCATCCCTTACCTGCCGATGTCGATGGCCAAGGGCCTGCTGCCCGATACCCACGAGCAGTCGGCGGCCGCGGCGCGCTCGTTCGTGCTCCCCGAGGCCGACGTGGTGATGCTGGTCGGGGCACGCCTGAACTGGCTGCTGTCGCACGGCAAGGGCAAGACCTGGGGCGGCAAGTCGCACAAGGATGCCGGCGGCCAGAAATTCATCCAGATCGACATCTCGCCGCAGGAAGCCGACAGCAACGTCGCCATCGATGCACCGCTGGTCGGCGACATCGGCTCCTGCGTGTCGGCGCTGCTTGCCGGCATGGGCAATGGCTGGCAGAAGCCGCCGTCCGAGTGGCTGTCGGCGGTGGCCGAGAAGAAGAACCGCAACATCGCGAAGATGGCCGAGACGCTGGCCAAGGATCCTTCGCCGATGAACTTCCACAGTGCACTGAACGTGGTGCGCGACATCTTCAAGGCCAACCCCGACGCGATCATGGTCAACGAGGGTGCCAATGCGCTCGACTTCACGCGCAGCATCGTCGACATGTACAAGCCGCGCAAGCGGCTCGACGTTGGCACCTGGGGCGTGATGGGCATCGGCATGGGCTTCGCGGTGGCAGCCGCGGTGGTCAGCGGTGAGCAGGTGATCGCGATCGAGGGCGACAGCGCCTTCGGCTTCTCCGGCATGGAAGTCGAGACCATCTGCCGCTACAACCTCCCGGTGTGCATCGTCGTGTTCAACAACAATGGCGTGTATCGCGGCACCGACGTGAACCCCACCGCCAGCGGCGATGTCGCGCCGACGGTGTTCGTGAAGGGCGCACGCTACGACAAGCTGATGGAAGCGTTCGGCGGCACCGGCGTGCATGCGACGACCCCGGCCGAACTGCGTGCGGCGATGGACGAGGCGTTACGTTCGCGCCGTCCGACGCTGATCAACGCAGTGATCGACGAGACGGCAGGCACGGAAAGCGGGCGCATCACCAGCCTCAACCCGTCCGCCGCCAAGAAGAAGTAAATCGGGCGGGGGTCAGGTCTTGAGTTTTGCATCTTCGATGCAAAACTCAAGACCTGACCCCCGCTTGAAACAGAATCCAGGAGGTGACATGCAAGCTCTGAAGGATGTTCGCATTCTCGACATGACCCATGTGCAGGCGGGCCCGACCTGTTCGCAGCTGCTCGCCTGGATGGGGGCCGACGTGATCAAGTTCGAGCCGCCGCAGGGGGATGCCACGCGCGGCCAGTTGCGCGACGTGCCCGGCGCGGACAGCCTCTACTTCACCATGCTCAACTGCAACAAGCGGTCGATCACGGTGAACATGAAGACCGCCGAGGGCCGGCAGGTGTTCACCGACCTGCTGAAGACCTGTGACATCGTGATGGAGAACTTCGGCCCGGGCGTGCTCGACCGGCTCGGCTTCACCTGGGACAAGGTGCACGAGATCAACCCGCGCATCGTGATGGGTTCGATCAAGGGCTTCGGTTCGTCCGGCCCGTATGCCGACTTCAAGGCCTACGAGAACGTCGCCCAGGCGATGGGCGGTGCGATGAGCACCACCGGCGTGCCCGACGGCCCGCCGTTCGTCACCGGTGCGCAGATCGGCGACTCCGGAACCGGCCTGCACCTGGCGATCGGCCTGCTGGCGGCGCTGCACCAGCGCGACCGCGACGGCGTGGGGCAGTATGTCGAAGTGGCGATGATGGACGGCGTGATGAACCTGTGCCGCGTGAAGTGGCGCGACCACCAGCGTCTCTGGCACGGGCCGCTCGCCGAGTATTCGGTCGGCACGCACAAGGGCATGGGCGAGACGCCGCGCGCCGGCAACGATTCCGGCGGTGGCCAGCTCGGCAATGCGATCCGTTGCGCACCCGGCGGACCGAACGACTTCGTCTACGTCGTCGTCCAGGAAGCGGTCTGGGTGGCGCTGGCGAAGCGCATCGGTCCGGACCTGGGCGCGGCCGACCTGGATACCGACCCTCGCTTTGCGACGATCGACGAGCGCCGGCGCAACCAGGCCTCGATCTGGGAGATGCTCGGCGAATTCGCGCGCAAGCACACCAAGCGCGAGATGATGGCCATCCTCAACGAGCTGAACGTGCCCTGCGGCCCGATCATGTCGACCGAGGACCTGTTCACCGACGAGCATGTGAAGGGCCGCGAGATGATGGTCGAGCTCGACCATCCGCAGCGTGGCAAGTGGTACAACGTCGGCATGCCGATCAAGCTGTCCGCCTCGCCTGCGAAGATCGAGCGCTCGCCTACGCTGGGCGAGCACACCGACGAGGTCCTGACCGCGGTGCTCGGATACGACGCACAGAAGGTTGCCACCTTGAAGACCGCCGGCGCGTTCAGCGCGCCGCCGAAGAAGTCGAAGTAAGACGGAGAGAACCCATGAAGGTTGTGATCATCGGCCAGCAGGATTTCGGCAAGTCCGTGCTCGAGAAGTTCCTGGAACGGGGCGACGAAGTCGCCGCCGTGTTCTGCGCGCCCGAGAAGGCGGGCGGCAGGCCCGACCCGCTGAAGGTGGCGGCCGCCGAGAAGGGGCTGACCGTGCACCAGTTCCCGTCGCTGAAGACGCCAGAGGCTGAGGCGGCGATGCGCGGCCTCAATGCCGACATCGGCGTGATGGCCTATGTGCTGCAGTTCGCGCCGCAGGCGTTCGTCAACATCCCGCGCCTGGGCACCATCCAGTACCACCCGTCGCTGCTGCCGAAGTACCGCGGCCCGTCGTCGATCAACTGGCCGATCATCCGCGGCGAGAAGAAGACCGGCCTCACCATCTTCCGGCCGACCGACGGCCTCGACGAAGGCCCGGTGATCCTGCAGAAGGAATGCGAGATCGGCCCAGACGAGACGATCGGCGAGGTCTATTTCAGCAAGCTCTATCCGATGGGCGTCGCCGCGATGCTCGAGGCGGCCGACCTGGTGTATGCGGGGAAGCACCGTGAGGTCGTCCAGGACGAGACCCTGGCTACCTATGAAGGCTGGTGTCGCGACGCGGAGGCCCGGATCAACTGGGCCAGTCATGTCGATTTCACCTATGACCTGATCCGGGGCTGCAATCCGGCGCCCGGCGCATGGACCACGGTCGGCGGCAAGAAACTGCAGGTGTTCGAGGCGCGCAAGCATTCCTATCGCACGTTCGGCGCGACCAGGGGCAAGGTCGGAGAGGTGACGGACGTGACCGACACCGGGTTCTTCGTCGGCTGCCAGGGCGGACGGATCGAAGTGCTGCGAGTGAAACCGGAAGAGGGCAAGAAGGTCGGCGCCGGCGAGTACGCAGCGAGCGGAGCGATCGCGGCCGGAACCTTCCTGGGAACCTGAGACAGGGCGCCGATTGGCGGTTTAAGAGACACCCAGGGGCCGAAAGGCCCCTTTTTTTTCTTGGTAGTGCAGGCTCGTACCCGCTACAATGAACAATAAATCAGTGACTTTGGTACGCTCGTGGTGAAACAGCTTCAATTCCGGGCGTCAATTCCGGGCGCAGCGGTCAGTGCCGGATAAGGCTGGCAGGGTCGCTTTCCGAAGCAGGCGTACGAAGAAGAGCATCTCGAGACAGGCACCGCAGGATGAAAGCGTCCAGCTTCTGGAAGTCCGACTGGTTCATCGGCCTGGCGATCGGGATCGTGCTCGTCCTTCTGTCGGGGAGCGAACTCCTGCAGGGTCTCGAACGCAAGGCTTATGACATGGGCGTGCGCTTCAGCGCCGCGCAGCCGTCCGACCAGGTGGCGGTGATCGCCATCGATGACCAGAGCATCGCCAACATCGGACGCTGGCCGTGGCCACGCGACGTCCATGCCCGGATGGCGGACATCCTTGCCCAGTCGAAGGCGCGGGTGATCGGCAACACGGTGTTCTTCACCGAGCTGCAGTTCGATCCGGCCAGGAACGCCAGTCATGCCAACATCCAGAAGCTGGGCGAACTGGTGGCAAGTCCCGTCCTCAGTGCGCTCCCGGGGCCGGCTGCCGGCGAGATGGAGGCGATCCAGGCGCTGGTCGCGGCGACCGAATCGGCGCTCAACACAGACCGCCAGCTGGCGCGCAGCGTGCGCGACAACGGCAACATGATGCTCGGCATGCTGTTCCAGCAGTTCGATCGCGAGCCGATCGGCAATCCCGACAAGCCGCTGCCCGACTACGTGCTGCGCAACACGGTCGCGGCCGCCGGCAATGCGGTCGAGACCGCCGACCTGCCGCTGTCCGGGCTGATGCCGATCGTCCCCTTTGCCGAGATCGGTGCCGGAGCCGCCGGCATCGGTCACCTGAACAACCAGCTCGATATCGACGGTGCGGTACGTTCGGACGCACTGGTGGTGCGCCATTACGACCAGTACTTCCCGTCGCTCGCCCTGCTGCTGGCAGCGAAAAGCCTCAACCTCGCGCCCAGGGACATCCAGGTCGAGTACGGCAATGGCGTGCGGCTCGGCCGGCTGTCGATCCGCACCGATTCACGGATGCTGATGCAGACGTTCTGGTACCGCGGCAGCGAAGGCCGGCCTGCCTTCGCGCCCGATTCGTTCTACGACGTGCTGACCGGCCGCATCCCGGCGTCCAAGTATCGTGACAAGGTCGTGATCATCGGTCCGACCGCGGCCGGCGTCGGCTCGATCCTGGTGACGCCGATCGCCACCGACATGCCCGGCGTGATGGCCCTGGCCCATTCGGTGTCGAGCATCCTGCAGGAGCAGTTCTTCGTCACCCCGTGGTGGGCCGCCTGGGTGCGCTGGGGCGCGGTGCTGCTGATCCTGCTCTACCTGGTGCTCGCGCTGCCGCGGATGAAGGCCGGCCTGGCTGCGGGCGTGACCGTGGCGCTGTTCGTGCTGGTGCTCGCGCTGCACTTCGCGCTGATGTCCGCGAAGTTCACCTGGGTGCCGCTGATGCTGCCGCTGGTGCTGCTGGTGGTCGGGCATCTCGCGCTGACCACCAGGCGTTTCCTCGTCACCGAACGCGGCAAGGAACGCTCGGACGGCGACCTCGCGCACACCAACCGGATGCTCGGCCTGGGCTACCAGGGGCAGGGGCAGCTCGACATGGCGTTCGACTGCTTCCGCAAGCTGCCGACGGACGAGTCGGTGCTGGAACTGCTCTACAACCTCGGCCTCGACTACGAGCGCAAGCGGCAGTTCAACAAGGCCGAGTCGGTGTTCAAGTACATGGCGGACTTCGACCCGAAGTTCCGCGACATCGGCGAGCGGGCAAAGCGCGCGGTGCAGATGTCGAACACGGTCATCATGGGCAGCGGTGCGTCCCAGCACCCGGGCGGTTCGCTGATCCTCGGCGCCGGCGCCGAGAAGCCGAAGCTCGGGCGTTTCGAGGTCGAGAAGGAACTCGGCAAGGGGGCGATGGGCGTGGTCTACCTCGGCCGCGACCCGAAGATCGGGCGCGTGGTCGCGATCAAGACCATGGCGCTGTCGCAGGAATTCGAAGGCGACGAACTGGCCGACGTGAAGGAGCGCTTCTTCCGCGAGGCACAGACCGCCGGCCGCCTGGCCCATCCGAACATCGTCACCATCTACGACACCGGCGAGGAACACGACCTTGCCTACATCGCGATGGAGTTCCTCAAGGGCAAGGACCTGGTCGCGCACACCAAGCCGGACGCGCTGCTGCCGCTGAAGACGGTGCTCGGCATCGTCGCCCGGGTGGCCGAAGCCCTGGCCTACGCGCATGCCAACAACGTGGTGCATCGCGACGTGAAGCCCGCGAACATCATGTACGAACCGACCTCCGACAGCGTCAAGGTCACCGACTTCGGCATCGCCCGCATCACCGACTCCAGCCGCACCAAGACCGGCATGGTGCTCGGCACGCCGTCCTACATGTCGCCGGAACAACTCTCCGGGCAGAAGATCGATGGCAAGTCCGACCTGTTCTCGCTGGGCGTGATGCTCTACCAGATGTCCTGCGGGCAGTTGCCGTTCAAGGGCGAGTCGATGGCGCAGCTGATGTTCCGCATCGCCAACGAAGCGCCGGTACCGATCCAGTCCATACGCGCCGACGCGCCCGCCTGCCTGCTGTCGGTGCTGGACGTCGCGCTATCCAAGCAGCCCGCCCGTCGCTTCCAGACAGGCGATGAAATGGCCGCGGCGCTGCGCGAATGCATGAAGGCACTGCCATGATGTCGAAGCCCATTCTTTCCTGCTGCAACCGTTCCGCCGCCGTACAGGTGCCGCGATGATCGACCTGACCAGAGCGCTGACGATGGCGAGCAGCACCGATCCCGGCATGGTGCGCTCCCACAACGAGGACAGCCTGGCGATCGAACCCGAGATCGGGCTCGCCGTGCTCGCCGACGGAATGGGTGGCTACAACGCCGGCGAGGTCGCCAGCGGTATCGCCGTCGCGCTGATCCGCGAAGAGGTACGCAAGGCGCTGGCCGATTCGGACCCCTCCAGCAGCGAGGCCTCCCCGGTGCTGCGCGCCGAGCGCGTGCTGCGCGAACAGTCGACCAAGGCCAATGCCTCGATCTTCCAGTCGGCGCAGAACCAGCCGCAGTACGCCGGCATGGGCACCACCCTGGTGGCAGCCTTGTTCGCCGACAACCAGGTGACGGTCGCCCATATCGGCGACTCGCGGCTCTACAGGCTGCGCGGGGACAGCTTCGAGCAGATCACGCGCGACCACTCGCTGCTGCAGGAACAGATCGACAGCGGCATGATTTCGAAGGAAGATGCTCGTCACTCGATGACCAAGAACCTGGTCACGCGCGCGCTCGGCGTGGATCCGGAGGTCGAGACCGAGATCCACAGTTACGAAGTGCTACCGGGTGACATCTACCTGCTGTGCTCGGACGGCCTGTCCGACATGATCCCCGAGCCGGAGATCCACAGCACGCTCGATACGCTGAAGGCGAACCTGCAGCTGGCTTCGGACCAGCTGGTGCAGACGGCGAACGACTACGGTGGACGCGACAACGTGTCCGTCGTGCTGGTGCAGGTGAATGAACCGTTCTCGACCGAGGCCGGCTGGGTTTCCAGATTTATGTCCTGGCTAAAATAAGGTATAACGGGGCCGCCATGGCGAAGCTGATCATCAGTTTGGATGGACAGGTCCTCGACGAGGTCGAACTCGTCAAGGAACGCACGACCATCGGGCGCAAGCCCCACAACGACGTGCGGATCGAGAACCTCGCGGTCAGTGGCGAACATGCGGCGATCGTCACGATCCTGAACGACTCCTTCCTCGAAGACCTGGGCAGCACCAACGGCACCACGGTCAACGGGCACCCGATCAAGAAGCATTTCCTGCAGAACAACGACGTCGTCGAGATCGGCAAGTACAAGCTCAAGTACATCAACGAGAAGGCGAGCCAGTCTTCCGCGGCCGACTTCGAGAAGACGATGGTCCTGCGTCCCCAGCAGGTGGGAACGGCGCAACCGGCCACCATGTCCGGCGGTTTGCGTGTCGGCGACCCGACTGCGACTCGCCCGGGCGGCTACAACGATCCCACTGCGACGCGACCCGGCGGTTACAACGACGCCACCGCGACGGCGCCCGGACCACTGCCCAGCGTCGCGCCCGGCATGGTCGGGGAGCAGGCGCCGTCTCCAGCCGCCCCCCAGGCCGGCCAGCCGCTGGACCGGCTGCCGCCGGTGATGACTGCCGTACCGCCCGGCATGGCAGTGCCGCCGCCGATGCCGGCTGCACCGCCGCCGGCGGCGATCCAGATCCTGACCGGTCCGAGCGCCGGCAAGGAACTCGACCTGGTGAAGAACCTGACCACGCTGGGCAAGCCAGGGGTGCAGGTCGCGGTGATCACCAAGCGGCCACACGGCTTCTTCATCACCCATGTCGAGGGCGCACAGTATCCGAGCGTGAACGGCCATTCGCTCGATGCGCAGCCCCGGCAACTGCACGACCACGACATCATCGAGCTGGCTGGCGTCAAGATGGAGTTCTTCCACAAGCCGGGTTGAGCGGGTGACCGGCGGACAGCAGGTGTCCCTGGCGTGACAAAGCACTTCGCGCGAATCCTGGTCGGCCTGCTGGTGGTGGCCCTGTTCCTCGGCTACTGCGCACGCTGGATTCCGATGCCGCTGGTGGAGCGGCTGGAAGCCATCGCCTACGATGCCCGGCTGCGGCTGACGATGCCGGGCACGCTCGACCCGCGCATCGTGATCGTCGACATCGACGAGCGCAGCCTGCAGGCCGAAGGCCGGTGGCCCTGGGGCCGCGACAAGCTGGCCCTGCTCGTCGACCAGCTGTTTGACCGTTACCAGGTTGCGGTAGCCGGGTTCGACATCGTCTTCGCCGAGCCGGACGACAGTTCCGGCCTGTCGCAGCTGGAAGCACTGGCGGCGGGGGAATTGAACGGCAATGCGGCATTCGAGGCGGCGCTTCGCGAACTGCGGCCCCGGCTGGCCTTCGACCAGAGGCTCGCCGCCCGGCTGCGCGACCGGCCGGTGGTGCTCGGCTACTATTTCTCGAACGATGGTGGCACGACAGGGGTGCCGAACCTCACCGTCGGCGCCTTGCCCCGGCCGGTGCTCGCCGCCGGTACCTTCAGCGGGCGCAACATCCGCTTCACCCGCTGGACAGGCCACGGTGCGAACCTGCCGGAGCTGCAGGCGGCAGCCGTGTCGGCCGGGCATTTCAACCAGTTGACCGATGCCGACGGCGTGGCGCGTCGGGTGCCGATGCTGGCCGAGTTCAACGGCGCGTATTACGAATCGCTGTCGCTCGCCGTGGTCCGGCTGTTGCTCGGCTCGCCGGGCATCGAACCGGGGTATCCCGCCGAAGCGATGCTGTCGCGCGGCTACTCGGGCCTCGAATGGCTGAACGTCGGGCCGCTGCGCCTGCCGGTGGATGAGCTGGTGACGAGCTATGTCCCGTATCGCGGGCCGCGCGGCAGCTTCACCTATGTGTCAGCCACCGATGTGCTGGCCGGGCGGGTCGACCGGGGATTGCTGGAAAAGCGCGTGGTGCTGGTCGGGACCAGTGCGCCCGGACTGTTCGACCTGCGCTCCACCCCGGTGGCGCCGGTCTACCCGGGGGTGGAGATCCATGCCAACCTGATCGCCGGGATGCTCGATGGCAACATCCGGCAGCGGCCACCCTATGTGCTCGGGGCCGAGTTCCTGCTGCTGCTGGGCACCGGGCTGCTGCTCGTGCTCTGGTTGCCCTGGCTGTCTCCGGCGCGCGCGACGGCGCTGTTCGTGGGCACGGTCGCACTCACGCTTGGCATCAACTTCGTCGTCTGGCAGTACGGCAACCTGATCCTGCCGATCGCCTCCGGCCTGTTGCTGATCGCGTTGCTCTACACGTTCAACATGGCCTGGGGCTTCTTCGTGGAAGCGCGCGGCAAGCGCCAGATCACCGGGCTGTTCGGGCAGTACGTGCCGCCCGAGCTGGTCGACGAGATGGCCCGGAATCCCGGACGCTTCTCGATGGAGGGCGACAGCCGCGAGCTGTCGGTGCTGTTCACCGACGTGCGCGGCTTCACGACGATCTCGGAAGGCCTCGATCCGAAGGCCCTGTCCAGCCTGATGAACACTTTCCTGACGCCGCTCACCCGGATCATCCATCGCCATCGCGGGACCATCGACAAGTACATGGGTGATGCGATCATGGCGTTCTGGGGGGCCCCGGTGGACGACCCGGCACATGCGGCCAATGCCGTCGCCGCCGCGCTCGAGATGCAGGCCACCCTGTCCGCCCTGCAACCGCAATTCAAGGAGCGCGGCTGGCCGCCGATAAGGATCGGTGTCGGGATAAACACCGGCAGGATGAGCGTCGGCAACATGGGATCGGAAATACGTCTCGCCTACACCGTGATGGGTGACGCAGTGAACCTCGCATCAAGGCTGGAAGGGATCACAAAGGAATATGGCGCTGATATTATTGTCGGTGAGTCTGTGTGCCGGGCCGCGCCCGGGTTCCATTACGTGGAACTGGATCGTGTGCGGGTGAAAGGGAAGGACGAGCCGGTTGCGATCTTCGAACCGATCGGTCGCAAGGGCGAGGTCGACCAGGCCGTGCTCGACCAGGCTGCGCTCTTCCAGAAGGCGGTGAAGCTGTTTCGCAGCCAGAACTGGGACCTCGCGGAGGTCCAGTTGCTGAATCTCCAGAAACTCGCGCCGGGTCGGAAGCTCTACGAGCTCTACCTGGAACGGGTGGCCATCTACCGCGCGGATCCTCCGCCGGCCGACTGGGACGGGGTGTTCGTGTTCCAGACCAAATAAGGCAGACGTTCGGAATGAAGTTGCGCGTGCTCGGTTGCAGTGGCGGTATCGGCGGCAGTCTGCGCACGACCTCGTTCGTGGTGGACGACGACGTGCTGCTCGACGCCGGGACCGGTGTCGGCGACCTGCACATCGAGGAACTGCGCCGGATCGACCGGGTGTTCCTGACCCATTCCCACCTCGACCACGTGACCTCGCTGCCGTTCCTGGTGGATACCGTGGGCTGGATGCGCGACCGGCCGCTGACGGTGCACGCGCTGCCCGAGACCATCGATGTGCTCCGGCAGCACCTGTTCAACTGGAAGCTGTGGCCGGATTTCGCGAAGATCCCGGACGCGGACAACCCCTGGATGCGCTACGAGCCGGTGGCGGTCGGGGAGCGTTTCGACCTCGGCCGCGGGCGCAGCATCACGCCGCTGCCGGCGAACCATGTGGTGCCGGCCGTCGGCTACCACCTCGACAGTGGACAGGCGAGCCTGGTGTTCACGGGTGACACCACCGTCAACGATGCGCTGTGGCCGGTGGTGAACCGGATCGCCAACCTGCGCTACCTGATCATCGAGACCGCCTTCCGCAACCGCGAACACGAGCTGGCCCGGGCGTCCAAGCACCTCAGCCCCGACATGCTCGCCGGCGAGCTGGAAAAGCTCGAACGCGCCGCCGAGATCTACATCACGCACTTGAAGCCGGGCGAGTACGAGGTCATCATGGAGGAAATCCAGTCGTGCGCGGGCCGTTTCGCCCCGCAGATGCTGCTGACCTTCCAGCAGTTCGAATTCTGACCGCCGCTTCACGCCAATGGTCTCCGCACCCGCCCAAGCCGCCGCAGATCCGATGCGACCCCAGCGCCCCCGACTCGAGGCATCCCCAGCATGAGCAGCGTTCTCGAAGCCCGGCCAGCGCCCCGGGGTGGCTCCGGCAGCGCCGGCAGCAGCGCCGGCGGCGACATGCTCGTCGACCGGCTGCGTTTCTCGCAGGGGCTGCAGGCGGTCACCAACAAGATCCACGCGGCGACCGAACTCGACGAGATCATGCTCGAGCTGTCGCAGGAAATCTGCACGCTGTTCGAGGCGGACCGCCTGACGATCTACGTCACGACCGAGGACGGCAACTCGATCGTCTCGAAGGTGAAGACCGGGCTCAACTCGTTCAAGGACCTGAAGCTGCCGATCAACGAGCAGAGCATCGCCGGCTTCGTCGCCAGCACCCGGCGCGTGGTCAACATCGACGACGTCTACAACGACGACGAACTCAAGCGCTACAGCCCGCAGCTGCACTTCCTGAAGGAAGTCGACAAGCGCACCGGCTACCGCACCCGGCAGATGCTGGTGGTGCCGGTCTGTGAATCGGCGAAAGAGGGCCAGCAGAGGCCGGGAACCCCGCCCGGGCCCTCGCTGGTCGGCGTGATCCAGATCATC
>JBIITW010000215.1:0-8065 GCA_044340265.1 Burkholderiales bacterium
GGTACGGCTGGCGACCGCGGCCCGCCTTCGGGTAGACCGGTTCGATCTCCCGGATCAGCGCCTTCCACGGAATGACCTGTTCCATCTCTTCAAGGAACAGCTCGCGGCGCGTCTTCTTCCGCTTGCCTGCGTGCTCCGCATCGCTGAAACTCATTTGGCTCATCGGTCCGCCCCATCGTCCGCTGATGTTCCGATGAAATCACATTTCCGATGACTTGTTCAGACCTTCCCTAGCAGTTTGTTGAAAAGAGCCCACCAGTAGTAAGTCGACTTTCGTGAAACCAGTGATAACCAATCCGATCCGAGCCTGCGGGGCTGAAATCGGCACCGCTGGGGCGACTACCGCGCCGCTTCGATGAGTTCGATGTCCTTCTTCAGCAGCTCATTGACGAGCTGGCCAACCTCGACGCCGCGGGCCTTGGCCCTCGCCGAGAGATAAGCCTGCACCTCGGCATCGAGGTACACAGGCAGATTGGCCGCTGCGCCTGGCTTGAAAAACTTCCCGCGTGCACCCTTGGAGAAGTCGATCTCGGCGGGCATGTCGTCTTGCGGGCGGGTTTGAGTTCCCATGGTGGTCACCTTCTTCCTTTAGCTGCTGATCGGGCTGATGATGTGGCGGCTCATCGCGGCTCGTTCTCGTACTGACGGCGTTCGTTTCGGGTGGCCTCGCGCGCAGAAATGATCCGCACCCTGGCGGTGTCCGGTCCTGTGGCAGTGTAGGTGTGCGACACCGCCAGCAGCCGACCCTCGCTGGACACCCCCAGCGTGAACCATCGTTCCTCGAACTCGCTGTGCTCGGCATCGAACACCGTCAAGGCCAGCGCATCGAGCAACACGGTGGCAGCCTGCGCGAACGATGCCCCGTGCTTGCCGAGGTTCGAAGCCGCCTTGGCCGGGTCCCATGTGAACTGTAGCTGCGGGGCGCCATCGTTGTCCGTACTCATGCCTGTACTCAAGCGCGGCGCTCCACCTTACGCGTCCCCAGAGCAACGGCCAGCTCCACCTGACTGAAGCCAGCGGCCTTGCGCAAACCGGCCAGACAATCGCCGCAGCCGCTGGCCTCATCTTCGTTCGCCCTGGCCGAGTCGGTCACTTGCATGCGCTTACCCATCGCAGAAAACCCCACCTGATGTGTCAAGTCTAGCAGTTTGTTGACAAACCCCAGATGATGTGGAACTCCCGCGCGTTCACCAACACGCCCCGGTGAAGCGCACGGTCGCCCGACAGCACTGGGGATGAAGCGCCTCCGCCCGCTCCGGCAGCTCCTGGTTCCAGCTCGGGCAGACCAACACCACCTTCGACGTCAACGGCAACGTCGTCTCGGTCAGCGAGACCTTCGCCACCAGCCGCAACCGCAGTTTCGTCAACGACCTGTCCGGACGGGCATTGCGCCGGGTGGACAACGCGGGCACCGCGCACTTCACCTACGTCGACGGCAACCCGCTCGCCTCCACCAACGCCGCGGGCAACTTCGACAACGATTACAACTACACCCCGGTCAACGAGCGCTACCCGGGTGCCAGTCCGGGCAGCTACGTGGTCAGCAGCGGGGACACGCTACGCTCGATCGCGTTGGCCGTTTACGGCGATGCAAGGCTGTGGTTCCTGATCGCGCAGGGCAATGGCCTGGCGAGCGACGCGGATCTGCGCGCCGGGCAGACGCTGAATGTGCCCAATCGGGTGACGAACCTGTATGCCTCGGCGGAGACGGTCAGGCCGTATTCGCCTGGGGAGATCGTCGGGGATACGACGCCAACGCTGCCGGATCCGCCGCCGCCGCCGCCGCCGCCCAGAGGGAAGGGGTGTGGCGGGTTCGGGCAGTTCCTTACGGCAGTGGTCACCATCGCGGTCTCTGTGATGCTCGGGCCCGCGGTGGGGAACATCGCCGGGCAGATTATGGGGAACATCACCGGCGTGCAGCGTGGGTTCAACTTCCGGTCGTTCGCAATCGCCGTGGTCACGCCAGGCATCATGCAAGGCGCAGGTATCACGGACGCGATCAATGGGCTCGGTGCCGACGCGTGGATGACCAAGGCCATCACGGCCGCGGCCTCAAGCGTGGTAGGACAGGGCGTGGCGATCGTCGTCGGGGCACAGAAGCGGTTCGAGTGGCGAGCGGTGGCAGCTGCAGCCATCGGTGGAGCAGCGGGACATGCATTCGGTACCGCCTTCGGCGCAGCCGGCGAGAACTTCGCCCGCAGCGTGGTCACGCAGGCCGTGGCCAATCGCGGGCGGGTCAACTTCGTCAGCGTAGCGGCCGATGTCTTCGGAAACATGCTGGGAAGTGCCATGCGTGAGCAGATGCTCATGGCAGCCCGTGAGCAACAGCTCATGGCAGCCCGTGAGCAGCGGCTCGCCGCGCGAGAGGATGCGCGTGATGCGGCGATGTGGCAGGCGGTCGGGGGTGGCGCTGCGTCCCAGCAAGCTCCCAGCGTAGATCGGCCGGCCGCGACTGCGGCGAACTACGCGGCGGCGGACGTGAGTTCGGAGGACGACGCCGGGCGCATCGACGGGTCAGAGAACGAACCGGAAGGCCCCGCCTCGCCGGACAGCCCAGGTTGGGTCTCAAGTGGGGACTTGCCGAGCTCGCGCACGATCCGAGTGCGAGCGGGTCAGACACTGTCTCAGGTGATGCACACGAATGACGTGAGAGTGCTGGACCGAATCGCGCAGCTCAACGGCCTTCGGTCGCGCCATGAGGTCCGTGCAGGCCAGGAACTCGTGCTCCCTGAGTCGGACATGTTGGCGAACGTCGTGGTGAGTGACGCGGTGGCTTCGCGGGGCGCAGGGCTGGCGAAACACTACGCGCAGGTGGCGGCGGTAAACGCAGCGAACGCACGCGCGGCAGCCCAGCAGGCGTCGCAAGACAATGCGGGTACAGTGACGATCTCGGGGATCGTGAGTCTGTCGGACGGACCAGGGGAGCCAACAAGTGCGCTTGTCAGCTCGCCTGCGCCGCGTCGCGGCACGTTGCGGTTGAGTTCGGCTGGAGCGGACGGCAGCGGACCGGCGTTTTATTCGCCGGCAACCATCGCCCAACGGCCTGCAAGTTCTGCTGACTCGCTCCGCAGCTACCTAGAATTTGCATCCGGTGGCGTTTTGCTGTCAGAAGCGATCGGCCCGCAGTCCCTGCCCGGCAACGCGTACTCGGTTTCTAGCGCAGCGGGCGCCTTGGCTGGCAGCGTTGCAAACGCACAATCGCTTGTTCGTGGTAGCTTCGTGACGGGGGAAATCACGAATGGGCGAGTGTCTGCAATGCGTGGCCTAGGGAGTGGGTGGGTCGCCATCACGACTTACGACGTGCCGCCTCAGAATGGCGCAGCGGTGATCGTGTCTTATGCCAGTGATTTGCCGTCGCCAAGCCGTATGGAGCTCGTCCGCGCCGCGTACAATCGTATAATCGTGCCAGGACTCGGGGCAGGGTTAGGGGCGGCCGGAACAGTGATCGATTACACCTTGCACCGCGCCGCCGGAGCCGAGTTTGCCAAGAATGCGCAGAAGGCGACTTCTCAGGATTTCTGGGTAGATATGGCCCTGGATGTCAAAAAGGGGATTCTCTCAGCATCAGCCGGCGCGGCAGCCGGTGCTGCCATCGGTGCCGGCGCAGGTACCGTTATTGTGCCAATCTTAGGAACTGCCGTAGGCTCGGTTGGTGGGGCGATCATTGGATTCGGCGCCGGATTAGCGACTGGATACTTTGTCTCTACCGGGATTGAGAAAGCGCTAGAAGTGACCAACACTCGTAGCTCCTGGAAGAACCGCCAGCCTCTAAACAAGTGACGTTTTTTCCATGTACTCACCAAGTTTCGGCGAACTTCGAGAAGGGGTGATTTGGGGCGCAGCGTTAAGCTGCATCGGAGTTGGGCTTGTTGCGATCCTGGTTGAACCGACTTACTGGGTCGCGCTATTGGGGGTTACAGCGGCGTTCAGTTTGTACGTTTGCTTTAGCGCAATCTTATTCAGCGGCCGTCGTGTGATCCCGAACAAGCCCTTCTTCGTGTGGGGACTTGTTACTCTCGCGGCTGCATCGGTACTTTGCGCTGCAAGCGTGAACGTGGCGTTGGAAAAGATGCCGCGTGTCCCCGCGCTCTTCGTTACGGTAGTGGGATGGGGGGTTTTCGTTGCGTGGGTTTCTTGGAGGACAGTTGCGAAGCGAGGGCGTCAGCAATTGGCGTCCGGACGACTCGCGAGGGTGGCGCAGCTAGGCGCTCCAATCGGCGCTGGGTTCGGCGGCCTTGCCGCTCTCACAGTTGGTGGCGAGTACGTTACCGTATTCATGGCGCTCATCCTTGCGATTGGTGTCGGGTACACTGTCAATCTGCACATGACCTATCACGCGATGGGCCTTCGAGGGTTCTTTGCGGATTCCGACCAAGGCTAGTACTGGAAAAACCCCAGCAGACAATGTTGTTTTCCGTAACGTGGTTGAGTTCGTTACTTCGTTTCTTTCCGGTAGCACCGGATTGAGCTAGAGGGTTTTCCAGCGCTCCGATGTCGACTGGGGCATGGTTCGCGAGACTGGCGTCAAGAAAGG
The DNA here is from genome assembly GCA_044340265.1 of Burkholderiales bacterium. Lineage (GTDB taxonomy): Bacteria > Pseudomonadota > Gammaproteobacteria > Burkholderiales > CAIKXV01 > CAIKXV01. The sequence continues at coordinate 4,535 of JBIITW010000215.1, forward strand.
CCGAGGACTCAATAACGCGCAAGCCGGGGAGAGATATCGATTGGCGCCAGTTCAGCCGGACGGTTCGGTTGCAACGCTCCGTAATTCTCAACGGGTTGCGATCGGGCCTCGGTTCGAGTCGTCCACTCGATTCCGTAATTTCGAGAGTATCCAGAAGGCTTTCCTTTATCCATTCCGCCCGACGTAATTCCCGTACTTCCGACGTCACCCCGCCAATCAGTAGCACTTCGATCAAGAGCGGACATTGCAGCGAATTGGCGTCAAGTCTTGAGTTTCGCATCGGCGATGCCGGCCCAACCGCGCGTCCCGCAGTGCCCCGCCCCGCGTCACCCTAGACCATAGCATCAGAGGTGACCCCAGCGAGTCGCGCCGTGATCGCAGGGCTCTAGGCTATGTAGAGAGATATGCCGGCCAACCCGCCTTCCGCGCCCGGTACGCACCCTCCCCCGCCACACTGCTCCAGTGACACCAACTGCCGTTCGCGCTATCGTCACCTTTACTGGACGCTTCGGTCGCTGCCCGCGCTCACCCTCGGCTCCGCGCTCCCTTTCTCGCTGCCCCACTCGTCTCCGCACCTGCCATGATCGACGCCGAAGAGCTTCTGCGCCTGTCCCTCGAAGCGACCCGCACCGGCCGCCACGACGTCGCACTCGACTGCCTTAAGCGAGCTCGGGAGCAAGCGCCCGAACGCGCTGACATCCGCCATCTGCTCGGTGCGGAGTATGCCCAGATCGGCATGCATGAACGTGCGGAACCCGAGTTCGCCGAGGCGCTGCGGCTGGAGCCGGAACGCCACAGCGCGCGCTTCCAGTTCGCGCTGGTGCAGATGATGCGGGCGGATGTTTCCTCTGCGCTGCAGACGCTCGCGCCGCTGCTGTCGCTTCCGCCGACCGATCCGATGCAACGCTTTGGCGAGGGCCTCGATCACCTGCTTCGCGATCGCCTGGAAGAGGCTGCTGCCAGTATCGAGCGCGGACTGGCGTTACCCGTGCTCAATGAGTCGCTGAACAAGGACATGCGGATGCTGCTCGACGACATCCGGGCCGCCAAGCCGCCGAGTACTGTTGAAGAGGAGTCCACGGCTTCGCACGTACTGCTCAATTCCTACACTGGCAAGCTGCAGTAGCAGCGACGCGCGATGGACCCGGTCTCGAATCTGGGCGCCATGATCGAATCGGTGCGCCGTCAGCTCGGTACGAACCGCGCGGGCAATGCTGCGCCGTCCTCCCGTACCGCATCGACTTCGGCGCAGCGCGATGCCGGCGCGGCGCAGGCTTCGCTGTCGGGCCTGCAGCAGGCGCTGCGGCAACGGCTGGCGGCGATCGACGGTGACGAGACCACGCGTCGCCGGCGGGCTACGCGGATCTTCGTCGAGCAGGTGCTGCTGCGCGAGTTCGGCGACGCGATCATCGAGGACCCGGCCTTTCAGACCCTGCTCGATCAGGTGCAGGGCTTGATCAGCGCGGACCCTGAGCTGGATCGACAGCTGGCGGCAGCGCTCAAGGCGGTGAGCGCGGCACCGGGCTGATCGGTTCAGAGCTGCAGGTCGATGCGGGTGGCCAGGGCATAGGCTTCGCGCAGCCGGCGCAGCGCCTGACGGTGGACCTGCGACACACGGCCCTTGGTCACGCCGATCAACGTGCCGATCTGCTCCACGGTCATGCGTTGGAAGTAGTGGTAACGGATCACCGTCCGCTCCTGGTCGGGCAACGCCTCCACCAGGGCCAGTAGTACGCGCTGCAACTCTGCGACTTCGCGATGGGCGTACGGATCCGTGCCCTGGCTGACCGGCTCGATCTCCGCGTACAGCCCGGAGCCTTCGAGCATGAACCCGACGGCCAGTCCGACCGCCACCTCGGCCAGCGCACCGAGCGCATCCTCGCCTCGGCCAGCCACCGGCTTGATCGCCTCGACCCGCTCGCGGCGCAGGCGGGCCCGCAGGGTGATCTGCTCTTGCCGGTCGCTGAGTTTGGCCAGTCCGTTGAGGATCGCGCCGTTGATGCGCGCACCGGCGAACGCCGTGAACGGGACTTCGCGTGCTGGCTGGTAGCGATCGATCGATTCGAGCAGTCCCACCAGCCCGAACTGCAGGAACTCGTCGAATTCGGTCTCTGCGATGTGGCGTCCCGCGTACAGCTTTGCCGCCAGCATACGTACGAACGGCGTGTAGCGATCGAACAACGCGCGGCGCGCGTCCATGTCGGCGTGCTCGCGCCAGCGCTGCCACAGCTCGGCGACCTCTTCGGGCGCAGGGTCGAACGACTGGGTCATCGACTGTCCCGGCGGCCGTGGCGCGATGGAGCGCATCGATCGTCACTCTCAGTGAAAGCTGGTGACCAGCGCACGGGTGACCAGGTTCCACCCGTCGATCAACACGAACATCAGGATCTTCAGCGGCAGCGAAATCATGATCGGCGGCACCATCAGCATCCCCATCGCCATCAGCAGGGTCGAGATGATCAGGTCGACCAGCAGGAACGGCAGGAAGATCATGAAGCCGATCTCGAAGGCCGTGCGCAGTTCGCTCAGCATGAAGGCTGGGATCAGGTGAACCAGGCTCACGTCTTCGGCCGTCTTGGGGGTGGGTGGGTAATCCCCCCGTTTTCCGTAGCCGTCAGAAGTAGACCTACGCGGCCATGGCCAGCCGCTGTTTCGGGGTGATGCCGCCCAAGGCCATGTTCGGGCGTTCGTGATTGTAGGACCACATCCATCGCGTGGCGAAGTCCTGCACTTCAGCAAGATCGTCGAAGTGATACTGTGCCAGCCACTCGTAGCGCACAGTCCGGTTGAATCTCTCGACGTACGCGTTCTGCTGCGGTTTGCCAGGCTGGATGTATTCGATCCTGATCGAGTGCTTCGCAGCCCAAGCCTGTAGTTCGCCGCTGATGTATTCCGGCCCGTTGTCGCACCGGATCGCCTCAGGTATGCCACGCCACTGGATCACCTGCTCCAGACTGCGGATCACGCGTAGCGCCGGCAGGGAGAAATCCACGTCGATGGCCAGGGCCTCCCGGTTGAAGTCATCGATCAGGTTGAACAGGCGGATGCACCGACCGTCGCTGAGCTGGTCATGCATGAAATCCATCGACCACACCTGGTTCAACGCCTGCGGCACCGTCAGCGCCTCGGGCTTCTCACGCACCATGCGCTTCTTCGGCCGGATCCGCAGGTTCAGTTCGAGGTTCCGATAGATGCGATAAACCCGCTTGTGATTCCATCCGTAGCCCTTCACGTTTCGCAGGTACAGAAAGCTCAGGCCGAACCCCCAGTTGCGATTGTTCTCTGTGAGGCGGACCAGCCAGTCGGCGATCTGGGTGTTCTCCGCTTGCAGCTTGGGCTGGTAGCGATAGCAGCTTTCACTGATCCCGAACGCCACGCAGGCCAGCGTGACCGGCATCCCCTTCTCGGCGACCGCTCGAGCGGCCATCTCACGCCGCTGAGATGGCCTCACCACTTTTTTGCGATGGCCTCCGCGACGACCTCCGCCTTGAGCTTCTCGTCCATGTACATCTTCTTCAGGCGCCGGTTCTC
>JBIITW010000036.1:0-27971 GCA_044340265.1 Burkholderiales bacterium
GTGCGCCCGTGCGGCCGGCAGCCCGGTCGGGCCGAGTGCCCTGGGTGCCGTGGGTGCCCTGGGTGCCCTGGGTGCCCTGAGTGCCCTTCGCCGCGGCCGCGAGCGAGGACTGGCCACCGAGCCCGGAGCCGATGATCGTCGATCCGGCAGGCACCGGGTCGGTCAGCACCACCCAGGTCATGTCGGCCTGCGCGTCCACCGTCACGCGCACCCGCATCAGGTCGCCCACCGACCAGCGACCGGCGACCTTCTGCTCGACCGGGGTCACTTCCCGCGCGACACGGAACCCGGCGTCGAGCCGCTCGCGCAACGGCACCGCGGCACGGCTGCGGATGGTCGCCCATGGACGACCGCTGCCGTCGTGGCGCAGGTTGAGCGTGCCCGCTGCGTAGGGACCGGGTTCCGGCCAGGCCAACGAGGCGTCGCGGCCGGCGCCCGGCGTGCGTTCGGGCACGGACCAGTCGACCACCACCGGCTCGCCCACACCACTGGACAGCAAGGTGGCGCCGGACACCGGCTGCGCCTCGAAGCGTGCGGCGAACTTCGCCATCGCCAGCACGCCCCAGGCGTTGGCGACCGTGGTGTTCCAGCGTCCGCGCTGCTGGCGCGCCAGCGCCCCGCGGGCAAGGCGCGCGATATCCTGCACGGCAGCGTCATCGACCGGCGGCGCACCGTCGAGCACGCCGATCAGCATGCGGTTGGCATTGACGTCGCCGGACACCATCAGCCACCACAGCTGGTCGGTCTTCTCGGTGGAGAAGCCCATCACCGTGCCCTGCAGGCTCAGGCGCGCGCGCAGGATGCGACCGGCCTCCTCCAGGCGGCGATCGCGCTCGGGCAGCTTCGCTGCCCGCCGCAGCAACGACTGCCAGTCGAGCAGGGCCGAGGTCGGCCAGGACTGCGGCTCGATCGACAGCGGCTCGAGCCATGCCGGTTCGATCGCCACGCCGTGGCGTGCCAGCGCATCCAGCGCCGCGAGCTTGCGCAGCACGAGGTCGGCCGACGGCATCTCGGAGGCGCGCAGCAGGCGACCCTGGACGAACCGGCGCAGGGCCCCGGTCATCGTCTCCTGTGTCGCCTTCGGGATGGGCCAGCCTGCCTCGTCCGAGACCTGCAGCAGGTAGCTGGTCAGCACGTCGCTGCCGTCGCGCATCGCGGGGAAGTAGCGGGCGAGTCCGTCGCGGTCGAGATAGGCCGGCAACGATGCCATCAGGCGGTCCCATCCGGCCCGGTCGCCCAGCGCGATCATGCGTGAGCTCTGCTGTTCGAGGCAGGTGTACGGGTACTGCTGCATGTACTCGCGCACGCCACGCAGGTCGCCGCCCAGGGTACGCGCCAGCGACACCTCGATCGCCCCGCGGCCGGTCAGGGCATCGGCGGGACGCTGCAGCGGCACCACGGTCGCTTCGCCTGGCGCAGCCAGCTGCAGCACGGTCGCCTGCAGCGTGCGCACGGGCACCGAAGGCACGATGCGCTGCGCCACGCGCAGCCGGTCGGCCGCCGTCGAACCCCGCTCGCCGGCGGCAATCTCCCAGGCGAGACTGCCGCTGCCCGCCGGCACTTCGAACGACCAGCGCGCCGGCTTTGCCTCGCCGGGCGCGAGCGACAGCGCCTGCGCCGGCAGCGGCTGCGGTCGCTGTTGCGGTTGCGGTTGCGGTTGCGGTTGCCCACCCACGGTCAGCGACGGCGTCACCGTCGCCGACACCGACACCTCGAGCGCACGTTCGGACGCATTGCGCACCACGACTTCCGCCTCGAAGCGGTCGCCCTCGCGCGCCAGCGCCGGCAGCGACGACAACAGCATCAGGTCCTGGGTGGTGCGCACGCTGGACGCACCGGTGCCGAACAGCCCGGCACCGGCTGCATCGCTGCCCGATGCGATGGCCACGATGCGGAACGCGCTGAGCGAATCGTTCAGCGGGATCTCGACGACGGCCTCGCCATTGGCATCCAGCGCGACACGACCGCGCCAGGCGAGCAGCGTGTCGAACAGTTCGCGCGCCGATTGCCGTCCGCCACCGCCGCCCGGGAGCACCGCCTTCTTGCCGAAGTGCCGGCGTCCGATCACGTGCATCTGCGCGGTCGAGGTCTCCACCTCGATGCCGCGCCGGCCCATCATCTCCTGCAGCAGCGCCCAGCTGTCGTTGGGCGCCAGTTCGAGCAGCGCCTCGTCGACCGCGGCCAGCGCGATCTCGCTGCCCACCGGCGGTATGGAACCGTCGGCGCGGGTCACCTTCACCGCGACCCGTGCCCGCTCGCGAACCCGGTACACGTTGCGCTCCGGCTTCACGTCGACCTTTAGCTCATGCGCGCGCCAGCCCACCGCGATCTCGCCGATGCCCATCCGGTAAGCCGGCTTGCCGAGATCCACCGTCGCCGTCGGCCGTACCTCGCCGACCCGGCCACGCACCGCCAGCACCGACACGAACATGTTGGGCGCATGCCGCCCCAGCACCGGCACCTCGATCACCGGCGACTCGCCGGTCAGCCTGCGCACCGACGCATCGATCACGCCCTCGCGTTCGTGCGTGACCAGCACCGTCGCCGATCGGAACGGCATGCGCACCTGGAACCGTGCCGTCTGGCCGGGTTCGTAGCGCGGCGCTTCGGGCAGGACGTCCATGCGGTCGCTGTCCTGCAGGTCGAACCACCAGGCTTCACCGCCGGCGACCCACACCTCCCGGTACGCGATGCTCGGGCGGCCTGCGGCATCCACCGCGCGCGCGCGCAGGATCAGGTTGCCGCTGGCCCCCGGACGGCCCTCGCATTCGATGCGACCGCGGGCGTCGGTGCGGGCGCTGCACAGCGTTCCGGCACGTGCGATGTCGGTGTAGCTCTCGAAGGCGTAGAAGCCGCCGAGCAGGCGTCGCCGGTGCGAGAAGGTCTCGCGCCGGAACACGTCGACGGTCACCGGCACGCCGGCCAGCGGCTTGCCCTCCGGGTCGACGACCACCGCCTGCATCTTCACCCGGTCGCGCACCCGCGCCCAGTCGTCCACGCGCAGCCCGACGATCGCGGCCGAGGGCAGCCACGCCGCCGTTGCGCTGGCGGTCAGTGTCTCGCCATTGGCATCGCGGTATTCGAGTTCGAACAGCAGGTTCTGCGGGGTCGCGGCGGCCGGCAGCCCGGCCACGCGCAGCCGGGCGCCGCCGGCGGCATCGAGCGTCGCCTGCTGCAGGGCGACGATGCGCAGCGCGCCCTCCTCCGCGGATCGCTCGCCCCGCCCGCCGGTCCGCCCGCCGTCGCCCTCGCCTTCGCCTTCGAACGAATCGAGCAGGTCGGTGTCGGACCGGTTCCCGACCAGGCCCTCGACCACGTCGCCGTTGGCGAAGATGAAGCCTTCATGCGCCGGGAAGCGCAGCACGCGGGGCGTCGACGCCGTGCGCAGCCGCACCGCCGTGCCACCGGCCGGTCCACCGGAAAGGTAGGCGAGCTGTACATCGATCGAGGCCTCGGATGCCGCCACCAGCGGCAGCGGTGGCGGACGCACCGTCGCCCGCATCGTCGGCAGCCGGAACTGCTCGACCCGGAACTCCCCGAGCTCGCGCATGCGCCGGCCTTCCTGCAGCACGATGCGATAGGTGCCGAGCTTCGCATCCTTCGGCACCTCCCATGTACCGAGCGCACTGCCACCCCGTCCCCACTGCACCGGCACTTCGTATTTCTGTTCGCTGCCCAGGTGCTCGATCAGCACCGTGGATGCGGTCAGCGCGGGCGGCGGCAGCGCAAAGCCATCCCGCCGCCGTTCGCGTGCGAACACCTTCAGGTGCAGCGTCTCGCCGGCGCGCAGCAGGGAGCGGTCGAGCACCGCCCGCACCGTGAACGGACCATCCGGGTCGCCGGTGGGCAGGTTGAATCGCCAGGGCGCGATGCCGTCGTTCCAGCCGGTCATGGTGAAGGTGAAGTCATCGCCACGGCTGGCCGTCACCACCATTTCGCGTTCATGGCGACTCGCGCAGCCGGGGAGCCGCTCGTCCTCGGGCAGCGTCACGTCCACCCGGACCAGCCCGTCGCGGTCGGTGATGCCCTGGTGGTAGACGCGCGCATCGCAATCCATCACCTGCACCCGCGCGCCCTCGACCGGTTCGCCGCGATCGAGCGAGGTCACCCAGACCAGGGAGCCTTCCCGCCCGCGCTTGAAATGCGCAACCATGTTCGTCACCAGCGCGGTGGCCGGCACGTAGTACGGGTCGCGCGACGGAGCGGGTGGCTTGAACGCCGGGCGCTGCTGTCCCGCGGCCGCGGCCTTGTCGATCGCATCGCGCTGCGCCTGCGCCTCGGGGGTGTCGTGCAGTGCCGCGCCCAGGCGGCGGCTGGCGAACTCCACGACATAGAAGCCGGGGCGCTGCAGCGGGATGCCGATCACCTCGAACTCCCTCGGGCCGCTCGTGCGCGGCAGCACCAGTTCGCGCGCGGCGTCCACGCCGGCGAGGATGGAACGCCGGCCCGGATCGCTGCCGTCGGCCGTGCCGCCTTCGCTGGCCCGGCTCATCCAGGTCGCCAGCTCGCGTGGCGTCGGCGCCTCGACACGCAGGATGCGACCCTCGGTGCCCGATGACCCGGACACTGCATCCAGGTTGCGCACGGTCACCGGCAGCAGCGCGCCGGCATTCGCCTCGACCAGACCGAACCGGGCGGCAAAGCGCAGCAGCGGAGGATCCTCGTCGGTGCGCACGGTGAGCGGGAAGCTGTCGGCGTTGGCCAGCAGGCGCCCGGCGTCATCGCGCAGCCTGCCTGGCAGCTCCAGCGTGAACGACGCGTTCTCCGGGAACGGCCCCTTGAACTCGACCCATTCGACCATCGGGTCGCGCCATGACGGGCGCAGCCAGCCGGTGACCGCCGTCCACCAGCTGCGCAGGCGGGCCGACAGGCCACCGGGGGCGGCATTCTCGGCGGCAGCCGCGTCCGCCGGGGTCCCGGCCGACGCGGCCAGGGCACGCGCCGTCCCGCCCTCGCCTTCCCCCTCCCCTTCGACCGCCACCGGATACAGGCGCCCGTCCGGGCCGCGCAGCCTGACCGCCTTCGCCATCGCGGCCGGGATGGGTGCGCTGAAGAAGACGCGCATCGGCAGCACCGGGATGCACTGGGCGGCCTGGTTCGCCCGGGTGCAGGTGAAGCGCGCACGGAACGCGGGCCGGGTACGGTACGACAGCACCTGCTCGTCGCCGGTCGCGATGCCGTCGGGCGTCGCGATGCCGCGGCCCCATACGAGCCGTACATCGCTGTCCCCGGGCAACTGGCGCGCGCAGCGTACGAGCAGCCGTCGGGCGCGCGCCTCGCGGCCCGGGCCTGCCGGATACAGGGCTTCGCGCGCCGGGTCATCCATCGCATCGTCGGCTTCACCGCCCGCTTCGCCGAACGGCGACGGCTCGCTTCGCGCGAGGATGGCAGCGCGCAGGCGACCGGACACGATGCGCACCGGAATGCGCTCATTGATGCCTTCGGCGGTGCAGTAGGCACCCGCCAGCACGCTCGCCGTGGTGGCCGGTGCATCGAGCGCGAGGACGAACACCTGGTCTTCGCCGATCTCGCGGTCATCGGCAGCGGGTGCCACGGCGACGATCGCCGGGCCGCCGGTCGAGAACCCGGCGTCGCGCAGCGGCTCGACCGCACCGCCCGCCAGGGAACGCTGTGCGTCGCGCAACGCGAACCGGCATTGCAGCCCGCCGGGCAGCGTGCGCTCGAAGTCGTAGACCCAGGTACGGGTGTCGATCCAGCGGCCGCGCCCGGGCACCGCACAGGACACATCGATCGGATCGGCGAGGCGCGGGTCGCCGAAGGCCACCATCGGCTGCGAAAACCGCGCGGTGAACTGGCGAACGTTCTTCACCGTGCCGGTCGGTGCGGTGCGCACCGTCACCGGATCGGCCGCCGTGGGCACGACGGATGCGGGCTCGCCGGCGGACGTTGCCGGCGCGGGTGGCGCGGCTGCGGACGCTCCCGGTGTCGCCTGCCCCTGGCCCGACAGCGCGGTCCAGAGGCCGGCGATCGCCATTCCCGCGACCAGTGCGCGGGCCCATGCACCGCTTCTGCGCGACAGGAAGGTCATCCCGAAACCATGTTTGCGGCCCGTCATCGATCCGATCGCCGAGTGTATCGCTGCCGATTCCATTGCGGGGCTTGCAGCCACCGGCACCTTCTGGCCTCATACCGCGAATGATCCGCCTGCCGCCCGACCTGCCCGACCGTTTCCTCGCTGCAAATGAAGTGCATGCGCGGCCCTATGAACCCCTCGACATCCCGGTGCGCGGTTCGTACCTGGCGATCCAGGTCGAGACCGAAGAACGTGAGCGCGAGCGGGCCCACCTGCGCGCCCTGTGCGAACGTTTCGGCTGTTCGCCGCCCGGCGAGGACCTGACCCAGTTCAGCGTGCCGTTCGGGGAATTCCAGCTGAAGTGGGAGCGCCACGGCGAATTCTCCACCTACATCGTGCTGGTGCCCGGACTGCCGGGGCGCCCGTTCGCGGAGCCGGCGATCGACTATCTGCCGCCCGACTGGCTGGCCGCGATCCCCGGCCACGTCATCGTGGCCACCCATGCGCAGGTGATCCAGGCGCCCGACAAGCCGGACGACCCGGTGATGCTGCAGGATTACTTCGGATCGGCCGCCGTGGTCGGCGCGGCGATCGGTGACAACGCGGGTTTCGCCTACACCGATTTCAAGATCCAGCACGATGGTTTCGTGCGCTTCCTGATGCTGTCCTGCACGTTCACCGATTACCAGGCCGGCCGCATGATGCAGCGGCTGTTCGAGATCGAGGCCTACCGTGTGCTTGCGCTGCTCGCGCTGCCGATCGCCCGCCGCGAATCGCCGCGCGTGGTCGAGATCGAACGCTCGCTGGCGGCGCTCACCCAGGAGATGGCGAACGAGGACCGCGGCGACGAGACCCTGCTCGGCGAGCTCACCCAGCTGGCGGCGAAGGTGGAAAGTGCGATCGCCTCCAGCCAGTACCGCTTCGGTGCCAGCCGTGCCTACCACGCGCTGGTGAATTCGCGGATCAGCGAGCTGCGTGAACGCCGCATCCCCGGGCTGCAGACCATCGAGGAGTTCATGGCACGCCGGCTGTCGCCGGCGATGGCCACCTGCACTTCCCTGTCGCGCCGGCTGCAGGAATTGTCCGAACGGGTCGCGCGCGCCAGCAGCCTGCTGTCGACCCGGGTCAGCATCGCCCGCGAGAAGCAGAACCAGGCGCTCCTCGGATCGATGGACCGTCGTGCCCGGCTGCAGCTGCGGCTGCAGCAGACGGTCGAGGGGCTGTCGGTGGTTGCGATCAGCTATTACGTGGTCGGGCTGATCGCCTATGTCGCCAAGGGCTTCGAGGCGGCCGGTACCGGCGTCGATGCGGCGATCGCCACCGCCCTCGCGATCCCGGTGGTCGGGGTCGCGGTGGCGATGACGGTGCGCTGGCTGCGGCGCAAGATCGTCGGCAATGCACCGGCCAGGACCACGCCGACCGCGATCGGCGACTGACCCGCACGAGACCGGCACCCGCGATGAAGACGCTGAGGGTCGAAGGCTGGCGCGGCATCAATCATTCGTACGCGATCGTCAACCAGTGGCAGCTGCTCGAGCTGTGCCGCCGGCCGGTCGACCTCTGCCATCTCGACCGTCCGTTCTTCAACGCCGGCTGGAATCCGGGCCGCAACGGCAGCGGCTTCAGCGAGGCGCAGCAGCGGCGGATCGCCGCGATCCGCGGACCGCGGCCTGCCGAGCACGCCGACATCGCCTACCGGATCACCTTCCCGTTCGACCTGTCGGCCTGCGACGCGGACCATTGTTTCGTGTTCGGCACCGCGGAGTACCAGCACACCGAGAACATGTTCGCCGGCGGCGACCTGCCACAGGCGATCGCCGACGACCGGCTGTCGATCATCACGCCGTCGCACTGGTCGAAGGCGGGCTTCGTGCGTACCGGCTTCGATCCGGCGCGGGTGCACGTGGTCGCGCACGGCGTCGACCCAGGGACGTTCCGACCGATCGACCGCAAGGGGCGCAAGACGATGCGCAACCTGCTGCGGGTACGCAACGACGACTTCGTGCTGCTCTCGGTGGGCGCGATGACCGAGAACAAGGGCATCGACCTGCTGTTGACCGCGTTCGCACGACTGCGGCAGAGGCACCGGCACCTGAAGCTGGTGCTCAAGGACCAGAGCAACCTCTACGGCCTGACCGCCGACCGTATCCTCGCTGCGCTCGGCGCCTCGGCGCAGGGGAGCCTGTTCACCGAAGACGTGGTGGCCTCGATCATCTTCGTGTCGCACAACCTGAGTGTCGCCGAGCTCGCCGCGCTCTACGGGTCCGTCGACTGCTATGTCTCGCCGTACAAGGCCGAAGGCTTCAACCTCACGCCACTCGAGGCAGCGGCCTGTGGCGTGCCGATCGTGGTCACGCGTGGCGGATCGACCGACGACTACCACCAGCCTGCGATCGGACTGCAGGTCGACAGCCGCCTCATGCAGTCAGGCCACCGCACCTGGCTGGAACCGGACCCGGACGCGTTGCACGACGCGCTGGACCGGATCATCGACGGCCGGCGACGATTCGAGCCGGCTGCCGTCAGTGCGGCGGTGCATGCACGCTTCACCTGGTCGAAGGTGACCGACGACCTCACGCGCGTGCTCGGACTGCAGACCGGCCCCGGCTAGAGCAACACCGGACGGTCGGGCAGTTCGTTCCGGACGGTGCCGTCGCCGGGATAGTGCGTGGCCAGCAACGCACCCACGGCCTCGATGCCGGCGAGCGCGCCCGCTTCGAACCGCCCGTCGCGGAACGCGGCCTCCATCTGGCGACAGACGTCTTCCCAGCCGGGGCCGCCCACCCTGGAATGGATGCCACGGTCGGCGACGATCTCGACATCGCGATCGGCCCAGAGCAGGTAGATCAGCACGCCGTTGTTGTGCTCGGTATCCCAGACGCGCAACTGGCCGAACAGTTCGACGGCGCGTTCCGAAGCCAGCTGGCCGCTCCACAGTGAGGCGCCGTCGAGCGCGGCTTCCAGCGCGAAGCAGATCTGGCCGCGATGAAGCGCTTCGGTGCGCGCGATCGCCTGCTCGATGCGGGCGAGCGTGGCATCGGGAAAGGCGCGGCGCACCGATCCGGACGAGGTGAACAGGTGGCGGGCGCGGCGTGACAGGCTCATCTGCGCGCGCCTACCAGCGACCGGAGGCACCACCGCCCCCGAAGCCGCCACCGCCGCCACCCCAGCTGCCGCTGCCACCGCCGCCCGACGACCAGCCACCGCCCGAGGACCAGCCTCCGCCGCGCCGGCCGCCACCGGCACCCCCACCTGCGAGGGTCAGCAACAGCGCCACGACGGCTGCGCCGATCGCCACCAGCAGCAGGCCACTCATCGCCCAGGCGATGACGCCGACGCCGGTGCCGACGATGCCTGCGGCCAGCCCCTTGCCGACCATCGCACGCAGGATGCCCCCGGCGAACGCCGCCGCGACGAAGGCCAGGACCAGCAGCGACTCGTAGTCGACACCCCCCGGAGCCCCGCCGCCGCTGCGCGCCTTCGGCGCAGGCAGCGGCTCGCCATCGATCACGCCGATCATGCGATCGATGCCGGCCTCGATGCCGCCGGCAAAGTCGCCGCTGCGAAATCGCGGCAGGATGATCTCGTCGACGATGCGCCTGGCAACGGCATCGGGCAGCACGCCCTCCAGCCCGTAGCCCACCTCGATGCGCAACGCCCGGTCATCCTTCGCCACCAGCAGCAGCGCGCCGTCGTCGACCTTGCTGCGGCCGATCTTCCAGGCTTCGGCGACACGGATCGAATACTGCTCGATCGCTTCAGGCCTTGTCGTGGGCAGCATCAGCACCGCGATCTGGCTGCCCTTGCGCGTCTCGAAGGCCGCGAGCTTCGCCTCGAGCGCGCCGACCTGCGCAGCGCTGAGGGTGTTGGTGAGGTCGGTCACCCGGACCTTCAGCGGCGGCACGGCCACCTGCGCATGCGCCGCGTCGGGTGGCAGCAGCAAGGCGAGGCATGCCACCAGCGCACACAGCAGTGTTGCGGCCAGGCGCAGGCCGGCCTCAGGCATGGACACAGCGGGTCGGCGCGCCCCGGCGATGGACACGCTACTTCGTGGGCGCAGGGGCGGCTGGGGCGGGAGCCGCGGGGGCGGCGGAAGGCGCTGCCGGCCGTCCGAAATCGACCGTCGGCGGCTTGGCGATCGCCGCTTCGTTCTCGACCGTGAAGTTCGCCTTCACGCCGTAGCCGAACACCATCGCGGTGAGGTTGCTCGGGAACTGGCGCACGGTCACGTTGTAGGCCTGTACTGCATCGATATAGCGCTTGCGTGCGACCGTGATCCGGTTCTCGGTGCCTTCCAGCTGCGCCTGCAGGTCGCGGAAGTTCTGGTCCGACTTCAGCTGCGGGTAGTTCTCCGAGACCACCAGCAACCGCGACAGCGCAGACGACAGATCGCCCTGCGCAGCCTGGAACTTCGCGAACGCGGCCGGATCGTTGACCAGTTCCGGGGTCGCCTGCAGGGAGCCGACCCGGGCCCGCGCATTGGTCACGCCGAGCAGGATGTCCTTTTCCTGTTCGGCGAAGCCCTTCACCGTGGCCACCAGGTTGGGCACCAGGTCGGCACGTCGCTGGTACTGGTTGATCACCTCCGACCAGGACGACTTGATCGTCTCGTCGGTCACCTGCAGCGTGTTGTATCCACAACCGCCCAGAAGCAGCACGGAACAGAACGAAAGGATGGCAAGCAGACGGCGCATCAGTGGCTCCTTCGAGCGGGGCCGGGCCCGCGGATCGCTACATGGCAATATGGGACGCTACCACGCCATTCGACAAATCGCAGGAACGAGGCCCGCCATGATCATCGATTGCCACGGCCACTACACGACTGCCCCCAGGTCTCTGGACCTCTTCCGCCGCTGCCAGCTCGACGGCCTGAAGGACCCCGCGCTCGCACCGCTCGCTGGCTCGCTGGCCGTCGGCGACGACGAGATCCGGGACGGCGTCGAAGGTGCGCAGTTGCGCGTGCAGCGCGAACGCGGGATCGACTTCACCCTGTTCTCGCCACGCGCGGCCGGCATGGGGCACCATCTCGGCAACGCGGCCACCAGTGAAGCCTGGTCCGCCGTCTGCAACGAACTGATCCACCGGGTGGCGTCGCTCTGGCCGGAATCCTTCGCCGGGGTATGCCAGCTGCCGCAATCGCCGGGGGTGCGGCCGGACAACTGCATCGCAGAACTCGAACGCTGCGTGCTCGAATACGGCTTCGTCGGCTGCAACCTCAACCCTGACCCGTCCGGCGGCTACTGGACCGACCCGCCGCTCACCGACCGCTGGTGGTATCCGCTCTACGAACGGATGGTCGAACTTGACGTGCCGGCGATGGTGCATGTCAGCGCATCCTGCAACCCGGCGTTCCACCATACCGGCGCGCACTACATCAACGGCGACACCACGGCGTTCATGCAGTTCCTCGCCTCGGACCTGTTCCGCGACTTCCCGACGCTGCGTTTCGTGATCCCGCATGGTGGCGGCGCGGTGCCCTACCACTGGGGCCGCTACCGCGGGCTGGCGCAGGACATGGGCAAGCCCCCGCTCCATGAACTGCTGCTCGGCAATGTCTTCTTCGACACCTGCGTGTACCACCAGCCCGGCATCGACCTGCTGACCCGCGTCATCCCCGCCGACAACCTGCTGTTCGCCGCGGAGATCTTCGGCGCGGTGCGCGGCATCGACCCCGAGACCGGCCACGCCTTCGATGACACGAAGCGCTACATCGATGCGGTCGCGTGGCTCGATGCAGACGCGAAGGCGAAGATCTTCGAGCGCAACGTGCGTCGCGTGTTCCCGCGCCTGGACCGGCTGATCGCACCGGCATGACCCTGTCCACCTGTCCACCGGGCAGATCAGGGCTCGAGGGTGGGCCCCGTCTGTCCGGCACCGACGCCGGCGCCGCCGTCGCGCCACCCCGCGAGCTTCTCGCGGATGAAACAGAGGTCTTCCCAGGCCTTGATCTTGTCTTGCGACGTGTGCAGCAGATGGGCCGGGTGGCAGGTGACCATCAGTGGCGTATCGCAGTAGCGGAACACCTTGCCGCGCATGCTTGCGATCGACTGCGCCTTGCCAAGCAACGCCACCGCGGCGGTCTCGCCCAGCGCGACGATCACCTTCGGCTGCAGCAGCTGGATCTGCCGGTGCAGGTAGGGTTCGCAGGCCGCCACCTCGGCTGCAACCGGCGCCCGGTTGCCGGGCGGACGGCACTTCACGATGTTGGCTATGAACACGTCATCGCCGCGCCGCATCTGCAGGGCCGAGAGCATGTTGTCGAGCAGGCGGCCCGCCTGGCCGACGAACGGCTCGCCACGTTCATCCTCTTCGCCATCCGGACTTTCGCCGACGAACAGCCAGGTGGCACGCCGGTCGCCGACGCCGAACACGGTGCACTTGCGGGTGGCCGCAAGCGCACAGGCGGTGCAGCCGGCCACGGCCTGCTCGAGTTGCGGCCAGTCCATCTGCATGATCGCATCGCTGCGCGTCGTGGCCTCCGCCTCGGAGGGCACGGACCGTGCGGGCGTCGCCACCGCCGGATCGACCCTCGGTGCCGCGAGCGGCGCGGGCGCGGGTGCCGGTGCCCGCGCGGCGTCGCCCTCGTGTGCAGGACGCGGGGCCCCGTCGCGCAGCCGCCAGCGCGGGGACAGGCCCATCTCGTCGAGGATTTCGCTGCGCCGGCTCATCGGGCAGACAGGATTGCAGGAGTCACGGCGAACGTCAGGTCGGAGGTCACAGCGGAAGGGACATCACCCAGGCATCTTCTCGCCCGGCCTCGGCCGGATAGTAGCCCCGGCGCACCCCGATCCGCCGGAAGCCGATGCTTTCGTACAGACCGATGCCCACCGCATTGGACGGCCTGACTTCCAGGAACATCGTCACGGCGCCGGTCCTGCGCGCGTCATGGATCGAGGCCAGCAGCAACTGGCGGCCGAAACCGCGCCGCTGCCAGTCATCGGCGATCGACAGGTTGAGCAGGTGCGCCTCGCCCGGCCCGAACATCATCACCCGGTAGCCGACCAGCGCGCCACCGAACTCGAGCACCGCCGCGTCGTAGCCTGACAGCAGTGCATCACGGAAATTGCCCTCGGTCCACGGAAACGCGTAGATCCGCTTCTCGACGCTGACCACCCCGGGCAGGTCGTCGACCGCCATGCGACGGGCCTCGGGCCGCACATCCCAGCGCGCGCTCATCGGGCGCCGCCGGACGTCGCGGCGCTGCGCGCAAGCGCGGCGCCCGCGCGCAGTGCGGCCTGCTCGGTGGCATCCAGCGCGACCTTGTCGCGGACGTACAACGGCACCGCCAGCGCGGCATCCACCGCGCGGCCGGCGCGCAGGCCCAAGGCGCCCAGCACGGCGACCGCACGCGCATCGGGTTGCACCGACGCGTCGACCGCGACCAGGCCCGGCAGGCGCGCACGCAGGCTCGGGCCGTGCACGGCGAAACCGTTGCCGCAGCCAGACCAGCCATGCCCGGCAGGAACCGGCACCGCCCCGGGTGCACAGACGGCCGGGGCCAGCACCTGTTCGATCGATGCACACGCGCCATCGACCCGATCGACCTCGTCCGGCCGGCGATGCACGCGGTAAGCCGCCACGTACACCTCGCCCATGCGCGCATCGAGGCAGGCGATCACGTCGCCCTGGCCGCTGGCCCAGGCCATGGCCGACAGCGAGTCGACCGGCACCACCGGCCGATCGATCGCCAGCGCCAGTCCCTGCGCCACGCCGCAGGCAATGCGCAGGCCGGTGAACGACCCCGGACCCGCACCGAAGGCGATCGCATCGAGCGCCGACAGCGGCGTGCCGGCCTCGGCCAGCAGTGCCTCGATCATCGGCAGCAGCAACTGCGAGTGCGCCGGAGGCCCCGACTGGCCGGCGTCGACGCAACGCGATGCAATCCGTCCCTCGCGCAGCAGGGCGACCGAACAGGATCCGGCAGTGGTATCGAGGGCGAGCAGGACCATGTAGGCATCCGGGGCAGGACCGTCGATTCTACCGTAGCGCCGCAGACCTTCCGCCTGCGGCCGAAGCTGCACCGGCCGCGGTCATCGCTCCCGACGATAGAGGTCGCGCCCGGCCTCGTTGAGGTCGCGCCGCAGGCTGCGCCGTTCCTCCGGCGTCATTCGCTCGCGCCGCTCCTCGAAGTGGCGCCGCCGTTCTTCGCGTTGTTCATCGCGCCGCTCAGGCCGCATGTCCTCGCGTCGCTGGCGGCGTTCCTCGAAGCGCTCCCGGGGACCGGCCTGGCGATCAGACGGCTGCGCGGCCACCGGGACCGCGGGCAGCAGCACGGACAGGACCAGCGCGAGCAGCGCAAGAAGACGGCGCACCGGTCTACCCGGCCGCGGGGAGCGGTCGAGGACGTATCGAGCCTGTCGCCGATCGAACATCAATGCCGCTGCTCCGGGGGAGTGTCCAGGCCCTGATCGTAGAGCCATTGCATGAACAACCCAAGCTGCAAAGCGCCTCCTTTGTAACAATATGTTGTCCTGGCCGGGCGGGCTCATGCCTTGTTACAGCCCGCCGGCGCCCCGCCGCACACGCCCGCCTCGAGTGGCGCTACGATGTACTCCATGGAAAAGACGATCAAGACGCGCCTGCTGGTGGTCGACGACGACGTGCGATTGCGCGAACTGCTCAACCGCTATCTCACCGAGCAGGGCTTCCAGGTGCTGGTCGCAGCCGATGGCGCGGCAATGGACAAGCAGCTCGCCCGCAACCTGGTCGACCTGGTCGTGCTCGACCTGATGCTGCCGGGCGAGGACGGACTGGCCATCTGCCGCCGGCTGCGTGCCGCGTCACCGACCCTGCCGATCGTGATGCTCACCGCAAAGGGCGACGAGGTGGATCGCATCGTCGGTCTCGAGATGGGCGCCGACGATTACCTGCCCAAGCCGTTCAGCCCGCGCGAACTGGTGGCGCGCATCAACGCGGTGCTGCGCCGGCGCGCCCCGGCTGCGCCACCCGGTGCGCCGGACATCCATGCAGGCAGCGTCACCTTCGGCCCGTTCACGCTCAACACCGGCAACCGCACGCTGCTGCGCGACGGCCAGCCGATCGCCCTGACCACCGGCGAGTTCTCGCTGCTCAAGGTGCTGGCATCGAGCCCGGGGACGCCGCTGTCGCGCGACAAGCTGATGGAGCTCGCGCGCGGCCGCGAACTCGAGCCGTTCGACCGCAGCATCGACGTGCAGGTGTCGCGGCTGCGCAAGCTGGTCGAGGAAGACCCGGCAAAGCCGCGCTACATCCAGACCGTCTGGGGTTTCGGCTACGTGTTCGTGCCCGATGCCCCGCACTGACCGGGCCGGCGCGCGACAGGGGGCGATACAGCGATGATCCCCTGGCCGCGCAGCCTGCTCTGGCGCACGGTCGCGCTGCTGATCCCGCTGCTGGTGCTGTCCCAGCTCGCATGGTTCGCGCTGCTCTCGCTGTCGGAGCGCGAACCGCGCGCGCGCCAGATCGCGGAACGCGTGTCGAGCGTCGTCAACCTGACCCGGGCCGCCCTGGTCGGCTCCCGGCCCGAGGGCCGGCGTGCGCTGCTGGCCGAGCTGAACGAGTCGGAAGGCATCCAGGTCTATGCCGACGACGAGACGCTGCCCGAAGGCACGCTCGGCACCGGCCCGGTGATCGGCCACGTGGTCACCGAACTGCGGCGGCGGCTGGGCGCCGACACCATGATCTACGATGCCCGTGGCGGCGAACGCGCACTGTGGGTGAGCTTCCGCATCGACGAAGACCTGTTCTGGCTCGCGCTGCCACCGGCACGGGAACGGCGCCCGTTCCAGTGGACCTGGCTCGCCTGGGGACTGCTGGTGCTGCTGCTGTCGATCACCGGTGCCTATCTCATCGTGCGCAGGATCACCCGGCCACTGCGTGCAGCCGTGCCGGCGGCCGCGGCGATCGGGCGCGGCGAACTGCCGCCGCCCTTGCCCGAATCCGGGCCGCAGGAGGTGGCAGCGCTCGGCCGCGCGTTCAACGAGATGGCGCGAGACGTACGCTCGCTGGAGCAGGACCGCAAGCTCCTGCTGGCCGGCATCTCGCACGACCTGCGCACGCCCCTGGCCCGGCTGCGCCTGGGCATCGAGATGCTGCCCTCGGGCGGCGATGCCGCGCTCGGTGCCGGGATGGTGCAGGACATCGAGGACATGGATGCGATCATCGACCAGTTCCTGACCTTCGTGCGCGAGGGCAGCAACGAGGAGGCCGCAGTCGAGACCGATCTCGATGCGGCCGTGCGCGCGGTGCTCGAGCGCTACGACCGCCACGCCGCGCCGGTGCGGATGCAGCCGGGCCCGCCGCTGAAGGTCCGGGCCCGGCTGCGGCCGCTGTCCTTCCAGCGGCTGCTC
This sequence comes from Burkholderiales bacterium, assembly GCA_044340265.1. GTDB lineage: Bacteria > Pseudomonadota > Gammaproteobacteria > Burkholderiales > CAIKXV01 > CAIKXV01. The sequence goes on from JBIITW010000036.1 coordinate 16,363, forward strand.
GGCAACCTCATCGACAACGCGCTGCGCCATGGCGGCGGCGAAGTCGAAGTGGGGATAGACATCGTCGATGGCGCCCATGCCTGCGTGAGCGTGCTCGACCGCGGACCCGGCATCCCCGAATCCGAGCGCATGCGCATGCTGGAACCGTTCCAGCGCATGGGCCGTGCGCGCACCGATCCCGGGTCGGGTCTCGGTCTTGCGATCGTCGACCGGATCGCCCGCCAGCATGGCGGACGCGTACACCTCGAGGGACGCGACGGGGGCGGCCTCAAGGCAAGGGTCATGCTGCCGATAATCTAGATCGGACGGGTTGCGCCGCTACATCCCGGCTCCCATAATGATCCCGCAGCAGTCGACCAACGGAGGTAGCGCGATGAGTGTGACCTGGGTCCTGGTGGCGAATGCAAGTGCAGCAAGCCTGTACGTGAATGAAGGTCCGAAGAAGGGCCTGCGCAAGTTCCGCGAGTTCGTGCATGCCCGGAGCCGGGCGAAGCTCTCCGAACTGATCACCGACCAGCCTGCGCATGGTCGAAGTGGCGCCGCCCGGCGCGCCACCTACGAGCCGGCAACCGACGCGAAGACGATAGAGGCAGACCGTTTCGCCGGTGAACTGAAGGATGCGCTCGAGACGGGCCGGCAGCAGCACGACTACCAGCGCCTGATCGTCTGCGCAGCACCACAGTTCATGGGCCGGCTCAAGCGACATTTCGGCGCACCGCTGCAACGGATGATGACCGACTCCTTCGAGAAGGACTACACGAAGACCGACCATCGAAGCCTGACCCGCAAGCTCGAGGGTTGCATCTACCTCTAGCTGCAGCGGCGCGGGCGCCACCGGTGCCCGCCCCGCCTGCCGTGACACCGGCCGTGACACCGACCCCTAGCGCGTGATCTCCAGCGTCACGCCGACGGTGAACGTGCGCCCGGGCGAAGGTTCGTAGAAGCGTCCATTGGCATCGGCGACGATCACCGAGCCGATGTAGCGACGATCGGACACGTTGTCGACGCGCACATACTCGGTGAGCCGCCAGCCACGGCCCCGCTGCTGGAATCCGCCGCGCAGGCTGGCGACGACGTATGCGGCGGCGGCCTCGCTGTTCTGGTCGTTGACGAAGACCTTCCCGCTGCCGCGCACTTCCACCGCCGCATGGAAAGCGCTGCGCGGATCACGCCACACGAGTTCGGCATGCCCGAACCTGGGTGCGACACCGGGCAGCCGGTTGCCGGCAGCCACCGGGCCGGTCGTGCCGCCCGGCGTGAACGGGCCGCGGAAGCGCGCCTCGAGCGCAGTCCATGCCACGGCGGTCTCGAACCCACCGGCGAACCGCTGGCGCCAGGCGACCTCGATGCCTTCGCGCCGCGTGGCAGAGGCGTTGCGGAAGTCGGTGCGCCCACCCGAGGCACCGTTGACGACGATCTCGTCCTTCACGTCGACCTGGAACAGAGCGATGTTCAACCGACCATCGGCACCGGTGAGCATCTTCAACCCGACCTCCCTGTGCAGGCTGCCCGATGGCCGAAGCGCCAGGTTCAGGCCGCTGGCACCACCCGGCCGATAGGCCAGTTCGGCGAAGGTCGGTGTCTCGAAGCCGCGCCCGACGTTGGCATAGGCGCTGAGCAGCGGCGTCACCTTCCACGAAAGCCCGGCGACAGGCGTGGTGCGCGAGAAGCGCAGCGCACCGCTGTCGTCGATGTTTCCCGCCCGGATGTAGTGGTCGCGTGAATCGAACGCCACCCGGCTGTGGCGCAGGCCCGCCAGCAGGCCGACGGCAGGCGCCACCTGCCACTCCGCCTGCGCGTAGACGTCGGTGCTGGACACGGTGTCGTCCTGGTCGCGCTTGAGTGCACCCGCGATGCCGCTGTCGTTGATGAACCCGCGCCGGCGCTCCTTCATCCGGTCATGGTCGACACCGACGCTGCCGGTGAAGGCGCGCCCGGCGATATCCATCCTGCGTGTCCAGCGCAGCCCGACGCCGGCGTAACCGCGGTCCAGGTCGACCACCCCGCCGGCACTGGTCGCCGCCGCCTGCGCAGCCAGCGGCGTGGACAGGTACTGCGTGACCTGCCGGTCGCCCATGTAGAGCCGCGTATGCAGCGTGTCGGCGCCGGACAGCGGCAGGTCCCAGGTGAGGCCGCCCTGCGCCTGAGAAGTGCTCTTGCGCGTATCGAACAGCAACGCAGCCGGGACGACCTGGCGCGGGTCCTGGGCGGCCTGTGCCGCGGTCAGGCCCAGCGGATCCTTCGTGCCGGGCTGGCCGAGCGCATTGGCCACCAGCGTCAGCGTACCCGCGGACCCGAGGTCGAATCTGACCTTCGCATTCGACTGGTCGCGGCGTGTCGCACTGTGCGCCCGGAAACCTTCGGTCTCGAAGCGGGACACATCGACCACCGCGTTCACGGGTCCGCGCTGCCCGCCGTACTGGAAACCGATGCGCGAGGTGCCGTGGGAGGCCGCGATCAGGGTGGCCGACAGCGTGGGCACTGGCGGACCGTCGGCGGTGAAGATCTGCACCACGCCGCCCGAGGCGTTGCCGTACAGGCTCGAGAACGGCCCGCGCATGACCTCGATGCGCGTCGCCGACGGCAGGTTGAACGAGGCCGCCTGGCCCTGTCCGTCGGGCATCGTCGCCGGAATGCCATCGGCGATCAGCCGGATACCGCGCACGCCGAACGAGGCCCGTGCGCCGAAGCCGCGCGAGGAGACCTGCAGGTCCTGCGCATGGTTCTGCCGGTTCTGCACGTTGATGCCCGGCACCCGTGCCAGGGCTTCGGACAGGTTCACCTGCGGGCCGGCCTCGCGGATCGTCCGCTGATCAAGCGTGTCGATCGACAGCGGCAGGTCCATCGGGTCGCGTTCGACACGGGTGGCGGTGACCGTGACTTCGGGCAGCAGCACCGATGGCGGGCGCTGCTGCCGGTCCTCGGCATGCAGGTCTGCAGCGCTGCACAACAGCGCCGATGCCAGCGCCATCGGCCGTGCGGGATTCGCACGCGACGCCGGCTTCCTCACCCCCGCGGGCATCGCGCGCGCGCCGGCGTCAGCCGCGGACGATCGTCGCCACCGCCTGGGCAGCAATGCCTTCGCCACGGCCGGTGAAACCGAGCCGCTCGGTGGTCGTTGCCTTCACGTTGACCGCACCGGCGTCGATGCCCAGGTCGGCCGCGATGTTGTCGACCATGGACGCCACATGGGGCGCCATGCGCGGGGCCTGCGCGATGATCGTCGCGTCGACATTGCCGACGCGCCACCCGCGCTCGGCCACCAGCGAACACACATGGCGCAGCAGCCGGCGGCTGTCCGCCCCCTTCCAGCGCGGATCGGTATCGGGGAAGTGGCGGCCGATGTCGCCGAGCGCGGCCGCGCCAAGCAGTGCATCGCTGATCGCATGCAACAACACGTCGGCATCGGAGTGGCCATCGAGGCCGCGTGCGTACGGGATGTCCACGCCGCCGATCACCAGCCTGCGGCCTTCGGCGAACGCATGGACATCGAAGCCGTTTCCGATGCGCATGGGCAGCGCTGCATCGCGAGCCGTCGGGTCGGTGCTCATCGCGTATCCATCAGGTATTGCAGGAAGCCTTCGGCCAGCGCGATGTCGCCGGGCCATGTCACCTTGAGGTTGCGGGGATCGCCGAGCACCAGCCGCGGCCGCGCACCGTCGGCCTCGATCGCCTGCGCCTCGTCGGTGGCAGGCGTGCCGCCGGGCAGCGCCGCGGCCTCGACCGCGACATCGAGTGCAGCGAGCAGCCTGCCGAGCCGGAACATCTGCGGCGTCTGCGCCGCCCACAGCCCTTCGCGCGAAGGGGTGGCCACGACCAGGCCGTCGGCATCCGCACGCTTGAGCGTGTCGGCCACCGGCATTGCCAGCAGGCCGCCGACCGGATCGTCGAGCAGGGTGTCGATCAGCCGGGCCAGCGCCACCGCCGGAAGGCAGGGGCGCGCGGCATCATGCACCAGCACCCAGTCATGCGCGTCGAACGACCCGGCCAGCAGGCGCAGGCCGTTGCGCACGCTCGCGGCACGGGTATCGCCCCCACAGCGAGCCACGCGGATGCGCGTGTCATGGCGCTGCAGGCGCGATTCGCAGCCCGACGCGGTGAAGTCCTCGTCGTCTGGCGCCAGCACCACCGACACGCTCGCCAGGCGCGGCTCGGCCAGCAGCGCCTCGAGCGTGTGGATCAGCATCGGCTGCCCGGCGAGCAACAGGTACTGCTTGGGCAGCGGGGCGTCCATTCGAGCCCCGCGTCCGGCGGCAGGGACAAGCGCATGCAGGCGGGGAGGATTGTTCACGGCGGGCGCAGAGTCGTTGGAGGCGCGGCAAGTATACGGCGCACCGGCCGGGCGGGGATGCGCCGCTATAATCGCGCTCCTTCGAAGCAGCGACACCGAGCCTTGCCTGTTTTTCCCATTGCCCCCCGCCCCGTTCCCGGCAGGCCGTTGCGTGTCGAGCCGCTGGCCCCGTCCGCCGACGCCCTGGCCATCGCGCGCTGGGCGGCCGCATTCGGACCGGTCGCCGTGTTCGCGGCCGATGCCCCGGACAGCCAGCGGCTGCGCGAGGAAATCGCCTGGTTCGACCCGAAGCTGCGCGTGCACCAGCTGCCCGACTGGGAAACACTGCCCTACGATGCGTTCTCCCCGCACCAGGACCTGATCTCGGAACGGCTGGAAACGCTCTGGCAGATCAGCCAGGGCGCGTTCGACGTGGTCACCATGCCGTTGACCACTGCGCTGTACCGGCTGGCACCGGCCGAGTTCCTCGCCGGCTATACCTTCTTCTTCAAGCGCGGCGAGACGCTCGACATCGACCGCTTCCGGATGCGCTTGGCCTTCGCCGGATATGCGCATGTGTCGCAGGTGGTCTCGCCCGGCGAGTTCAGCTTCCGCGGCGGCGTGATCGACCTGTTCCCGATGGGCAGCACCCTGCCCTACAGGATCGACCTGTTCGACGACACCATCGAGACCATCCGCACTTTCGATGTCGATTCACAGCGCAGCATCTACCCGGTGCAGGAAGTCCGGCTGCTGCCGGCACGCGAGTTCCCGCTGGACGATGCGGCGGTCACCCGCTTCCGGCAGAACTTCCGCGCCTCGATCGAAGGCGATCCGTCCAGGCGCCGGCTGTACAAGGACGTGAGCAACCGGGTCGCACCCGCGGGCATCGAGTACTACCTGCCACTGTTCTTCGACCACACGGCCACCGTTCTCGACTACCTGGGCACCGGCACCGCCCTGGTCGTCCATGGCGATGCGCATGGCGCAGCGACCCGATTCTGGAGCGACACCCGGTCGCGCCATGAACTGCTGCGCGGCGACCCGGACCGTCCGCTGCTGCCGCCGGAACAGCTGTTCATCCAGGCCGAGCAGTTCTTCATCGCGACCCGCGAGCATGCGCGCATCGACCTGCGCACCACCGCCGTCCAGCGCCCCGCCGGCACCAGCCCGGCGCAGCTGCGAGAGGTGGAAGATGCCACGCTGTCGCGCGCGGCCGACGCAGAAGCCGACACCGACAGCGCTGCATCGGGCACCAGCGCCCCCCTGCCGCCGCTTGCGATCGACCGCAAGGCCGACCGGCCGCTCACCCGCCTGCTGTCGTTCTGCACGGCTTTCGCCGAGTCCGGCGGCCGGGTGATGCTGGTCGCCGAGAGCCTGGGCCGGCGCGAGACCCTGCTGCAGTTGCTGGCCGACCACGGCACGCAGCCGCACACGGTCGACAGCCTGGCTGCGTTCGTCGGCGACGCTTCGCCGCTCGCACTCGGCGTCGGGCCACTGTCCAGCGGCTTCATCCTGCCGGAGGCGAAGCTCGCCTTCGTCACCGAGGGCGAGATCTACGCGCTCACCGCGCGCAACCGGTCCAACCGGGCCGGCCGGCGCATCTCCACCGAGAACATGCTGCGCGACCTGTCCGAGGTCAAGGTCGGCGATCCGGTGGTGCACGAGCAGCACGGCATCGGCCGCTATGCCGGGCTGGTCTCGCTCGACCAGGGCGAGGGCGTCACCGAGTTCCTGCAGCTCGACTACGCGGCGGGCGACAAGCTGTACGTGCCGGTCGCCCAGCTGCACCTGATCAGCCGCTACACCGGCGGATCGCCGGACAGCGCCGGCCTGCACCGGCTGGGCAGCGGGCAATGGGAGAAGGCCAAGCGGCGCGCGGCGAAGAAGGCACGCGACACTGCGGCGGAACTGCTCAACCTCTACGCCCAGCGGGCGGCACGCAAGGGCCACGCGTTCAAGCTGAAGGAGCATGACTACCAGGTTTTCGCCGACGGCTTCCCGTTCGAGGAGACGCCCGACCAGCAGGCCGCGATCGAGGCGGTCATCGCCGACCTGTCACGCGGCAAGCCGATGGACCGGCTCGTCTGCGGCGACGTCGGCTTCGGCAAGACCGAAGTTGCCCTGCGCGCGGCGTTCGTCGCGGTCAGCGAAGGCAAGCAGGTCGCCGTGCTGGTGCCGACCACGCTGCTCGCCGAGCAGCACCACCAGACCTTCTCCGACCGTTTCGCGGAATGGCCGGTGAAGCTGGCCGAGCTGTCGCGCTTCAAGTCGGCGAAGGAACAGAACGCATCGCTGGCCGGACTGGCCGAGGGCAGGATCGACATCGCCATCGGCACCCACCGCCTGATCCAGCCGGACGTGAAGTTCAAGAACCTCGGCCTGGTGATCATCGACGAGGAGCACCGGTTCGGCGTGCGCCAGAAGGAGCGCCTGAAGGCGCTGCGCGCCGAGGTCGACGTGCTCACCCTGACCGCGACGCCGATCCCGCGCTCGCTGTCGATGGCGATGGAAGGACTGCGCGATTTCTCGGTGATCGCCACCGCGCCCGAGAAGCGCCTGGCGATCAAGACCTTCGTGTCGCGTACCTCCGACGGCCTGCTGCGCGAGGCCTGCCAGCGCGAGCTGCGCCGCGGCGGGCAGATCTACTTCGTGCACAACGACATCGGCACCATCGCCAACCTGGAAGAGAAGCTGGTGCGGCTGATCCCGGAGGCGCGCATCCGCATCGCTCACGGACAGATGCGCGAGCGCGAGCTCGAGTACGTGATGCGCGACTTCTACCAGCAGCGGTTCAACCTGCTGCTGTGCACGACCATCATCGAGACCGGCATCGACGTGCCGAGCGCGAACACGATCATCATCGACCGGGCGGACCGATTCGGCCTGGCCCAGCTGCACCAGCTGCGCGGGCGGGTCGGACGCTCGCACCACCAGGCCTATGCCTACCTGCTCACCCATGACGAGGCACCGGTGAGCACGGATGCGCGCAAGCGCCTGGATGCGATCCAGATGATGGAGGAACTGGGCTCGGGCTTCTATCTTGCGATGCACGACCTGGAGATCCGCGGTGCCGGCGAGGTGCTCGGCGACAGCCAGTCGGGCGAGATGCAGGAGATCGGCTTCGGCATGTACACCGAGATGCTGGCGTCCGCGGTGCGCTCGTTGCGTGCCGGCAAGGAACCCGACCTCGACGCGCCGCTGGCGATCACCACCGAGATAAACCTGCACGCAACGGCGGTGCTGCCGGAGAGCTACTGTGCCGACGTACATGAACGGCTGGTGCTCTACAAGCGCCTGGCCAACTGCGAGGCCATGCCCGACCTCGACGCACTGTCCGAGGAGCTGGTGGACCGTTTCGGCCTGCTGCCGGAGGCTGCACGTACGCTGGTTGACACCCACCGGCTGCGAATCCTGTCAAAACCGCTCGGAGTGATGCGAATCGACGCCGGGGCGGGCGCAGTCCAGATACAGTTCGTTCCCAACCCGCCGATCGACCCGCAAAAGGTGATCGCGCTGGTCCGCAGCCGGCCAGGCCACCGCCTGACCGGTTCCGAAAAGCTGCGCATCGACGTCCCGCTTGCCACCACCGGTGAAAAGGTCGATCTGCTGCGCAAGACCCTGCAGGCGCTGCAATGACCACTACCGAAACGCCCGCTGCACTCATCGTCCAGGGGATCGATGTCGAGACCCGTGCGCTCAAGATGCTGGCCACCCTCACCGGCGCCCGGTCGATCGCCGGCCTGGGCAACGGCGCGTTCCGCCTGATCGACGCGAAACCGCATGAACACATCGCGGGGTTCTGCGCCAACGAGAAGCTCGACTGGGCCTGGGTGCCGGCCGGGCGCGGGCTGGAAACGCTGAAGCTGGCGGCCTTCGACATGGACTCGACGCTGATCACCATCGAGTGCATCGACGAGCTGGCCGATTTCGCAGGCTGCAAGGACAAGGTGTCGGACATCACCGCAGCGGCGATGCGCGGTGAACTCGACTACCCGTCGAGCCTGCGCCGGCGTGTCAAGCTGCTGGCCGGCATCGAGGCGTCGTCGCTCGAGTCGGTATTCCTCGAGCGGCTGCAGTATTCGCCCGGCGCCGAGGTGCTGCTGCGCCGGCTGCGCGCCCTCGGCGTGCGCACGCTGCTGGTATCCGGCGGCTTCACCTTCTTCACCGACCGGGTGCGCGAGCACCTGCAGATCGATTTCACCCGCTCGAACACCCTGGTGATCGAGGATGGCCGGCTGACCGGCGAACTCGAAGGCGACATCATCGACGCCGACGCCAAGGCGGCTGAACTCGCCAGCCATGCGCGCGACCTCGGCATCGGTGCTTCCCAGGTGCTGGTGGTCGGCGACGGCGCGAACGACCTGAAGATGATGGCGCTGGCCGGCACCAGCGTCGCATGGCGGGCCAGGCCGGCGGTGCAGGCCGCCGCCACGCATTCGCTCAACCATGCCAGCCTGGAAGGCGTGCTGCATCTGTTCAACCCGGTGGATCGATAGGCCCGGGGAGGCTGCGGTGGCGCAACCCATGCTCGATGCACTGATCATCGGCGGCGGCCACAACGGGCTGACCTGCGCCTGCTACCTCGCCTCGGCGGGCCTGAAGGTGCGGGTGCTGGAACGCCGGTCCGTGCTCGGTGGCGCCGCGGTCACCGAGACCTTCCATCCGGGGTTCCGCAATTCGGCGCTGTCCTACACGGTCAGCCTGCTCAACCCGACGGTGATCCGCGACCTGCGCCTTGCCGAGCATGGGCTGCGCGTGCTCGAGCGGCCGCTCGCCAATTTCCTGCCGCTGTCGGATTCGACCTTCCTCAAGATGGGCGGCGGGCTGGCCGCGACCCAGGCTGAGGTGGCGAAGTTCTCGACGCGCGACGCAGAGCGGCTGCCCGAGTATTACGAGCGGCTGGAACGTGTCGCCGACGTGCTTCGCGGCATCGTGCTCGAGACACCGCCCAACGTCGGCGGCGGCATGGGCGAGATGCTGCGTGCACTGTCCACCGGCAACCGGGTGCGCAGGCTGTCGATGCCGGAACGACGCGACCTGCTCGACCTGGTGACCAAGAGCGCCGGCGACCTGCTCGACAGCTGGTTCGAATCCGATCCGATCAAGGCGGCACTCGGCTTCGATGCTGTCGTCGGACACTATGCCAGCCCGTACACGCCGGGCAGCGGCTACGTGCTGCTGCACCACTGCTTCGGCGAGGTGAACGGCCGGCGCGGGGCATGGGGTCATGCCGTCGGTGGCATGGGTTCGATCACCCAGGCGATGGCGGCCGAGGCGCGCCGGCGCGGCGTCGAACTGGTCACCGATGCAGCGGTCGCCTCGGTGATCGTGCGCGACGGGCGCGCCTGCGGCGTCGTGCTGGCCGACGGCAGCGAGGTCGAGGCGAAGTGCGTGGTGTCGAACCTCAACCCGAAGCTGCTCTACCGCGACCTGGTGCCACAGGACAGCCTTGACGCCGAGTTCAAGCAGCGGGTCGCCGGCCATCGCAACGGTTCAGGTACCGTGCGCATCAATGTCGCGCTGTCCGCGCTGCCCAGGTTCACCTGCCTGCCCGGGGAAGGGGTGCACCATCAGTCCGGCATCATCTGCGCGCCCTCGCTCGGCTACATGGAGCGCGCGTTCTTCGATGCGCGCACCGACGGCCTTGCGCGCGAACCGATCGTCGAGGTCCTGATCCCGAGCACGGTCGACGACTCCCTGGCACCGCCTGGACAGCACGTGGCCAGCCTGTTCTGCCAGCAGTTCGCGCCGGAACTGCCGGGCGGCAGGTCGTGGGACGACGCGAAGGATGAAGCCGTGCGCCGTGCATTCGCGGTGGTCGACCGCTTCGCGCCCGGCTTCAGCAGCTCGATCATCGCCTGCAAGGCGAACACGCCGCTCGACCTGGAACGCGATTACGGACTGGTCGGCGGCGACATCTTCCACGGGGCCCTGACGCCGGACCAGCTCTACAGCGCCCGCCCGTTCCTGGGCCAGGCCGACTACCGTGGCGCGCTGCGCGGGTTGTACCTGTGCGGATCGGGCACGCATCCGGGTGGCGGCGTCACCGGCGCGCCCGGTTTCAACGCGGCGCGCGAGATCATCAAGGACTGGAAGCGCAACCGATTCCGGCGTTGATCGCGGCGCGCCGGGCCTGCAAGGTGCGCCGCCGCCGGCTGCGCGCGACCATCCCGGCTGGACGCGTAGCGGCTGTCATGGCGGCGCCACCGTGCGGGAGGTATGCTCCGTACCCATGGACCATCGATCACAGTCTCGCCTCAACGGTCTCTGCGGCTATGTCGTGGATCGCGTCACCCATCTGCGCGGCGATGCCGACTGGCTGTCGGCACGCCTGTCCGACCCTGCCAGCCGCGTGGTGCCGGTGTGGCGCAGCCGCAACCTCGTGTGCGCGGGCAACGACCTGTCCGCGGTGATGCTCGACCGCGAGGCCGCGGCCGAACTCGTCGCGCTGACCGATACCGTGGTGCTGCTGGGCGAAGACGAGGGCATCGCCTACTTCGCGGTCGGCCTGCCCGGACGGGAAGACGAGGTGCACGGCCGCCTATGCACGATGGGCGAGTTCCGCGACCTGCGCGACACCGCGGCCCTGCTGCCCGCGCGGGAAGGCGCCCTGCTCGCCCATGCCCGCGCGATGGTGTTCTGGCACCAGACGCATCGGCACTGCGGCAGCTGTGGCTCGCCCACGCGGATCGCCGAAGCCGGCCACTCGCGGATCTGCCTGAACGAAGCCTGCAAGCGATCATGCTATCCGCGCACCGACCCGGCGGTGATCGTCGCGGTGAGCCGCGGCGAGCACATCCTGCTCGGGCGCAAGCCGGAATGGCCGCCGGGCCGTTTCTCGACGGTCGCGGGCTTCGTCGAACCGGGCGAAACGCTGGAAGAAGCGGTGGCACGCGAGGTGAAGGAAGAGACCGGGATCATCTGCAGTGAAGTGATCTACCACTCGTCCCAGCCGTGGCCGTTCCCGAGTTCGATCATGCTCGGCTTCCATGCCTTCGCCGCCAGTGAAGCGATCACGGTGGACACCACGGAACTGGACGACGCCCGGTGGTTCACCCGCGACGAGATGGTCGCCGGACTGCTGTCGGGCAGCTTCCTGCTGCCGCGCAGCCTGTCGATCTCGTTCCGGCTGATCGAGGACTGGTTCGACGCCGGCCGCCCGGCCGGCATGCCCACCCTGCGCGAACTGGGCGCCGGGCGCACCTGGTGATCGACGGCTGAGCGCGGCTAGATGTGAAGCGTCAAGAGGTTATTCCTTCCTGACGGCTTGAGTCTGGACATCGGAGCTACGCCCCCGATTCCTGCATGGGGGCGATGCCAGTTGTAGTGGTGCTGC
>JBIITW010000037.1:0-27804 GCA_044340265.1 Burkholderiales bacterium
CCTGGCCCATGCGCGAGTCGAGATCGAACGCTGGCGCAGGGAATACAACGAGGAACGACCGAAGAAGTCCCTGGGCGGCCTGACCCCCGCCCTCTACGCGAAGCAACTGGCCAGCAAGGCCCTTACAATGACTGCTGCACTCTAGATTGAAGTGCTACTGATCGCGGGGGGACGTCGGAACTGCTGATGACCATGGCCGGGATACGGATGGTGCACATCCCGTACAAGGGCGCAGGCCCGGCGATGGCCGACGTGATCGGCGGCAATGTGGCGCTGCAGTTTCTTGCGGTGCCGCCGGCGATCACGCAGATCCAGGCGGGAAAGCTGATCGGCGTCGGCGTGACCGGATCGCGGCGGGTGCCTGCGCTGCCAGACGTGCCGACGATCGCGGAAAGCGGGCTGCCGGGGTACGAGGTGCTTACCTGGTATGGCGCGTTCGCGCCGGCGAAGACGCCTGCGCCGATCGTCGCGCGGTTGAGTCGGGAGCTGGCTACGGCGATCGGCAGCGAGGACATGCTTGCGCAGATGAAGAAGCAGGGGCTGGACGCGGGGGCGGTATCGGCGGAAGCGTTCGGGAAGTGGTTGAGGGAGGATGTGGCGAAGTGGCGGAAGGTGATTTTGGAGGCGGGGGTCAAGGTGGAGCAGTGAGGGTGTGCTCTAGCAGCTGGAGGCGCTCGGGATGGCGGTGCTGAGCCGTGCTTGCCGGGTTGCGCTTCATGCCCTCTTGGGAAACACCGCCACGCCAGGCAGACCCTCGAAGTGCGCGTCGCAGATCACGAGCATTAACGTAACGGCGTTAGATTTGAAAGCTCATGAGGTCTTCACCCCAAACGATGCGCCCAGAATAAATTGCACCTACATCCGCAATCATTCGCTCGCGGGTGCCATCAGAATCTATCCACGGACCGTGATGTGAGGTCACCAGAGTCTTTACCCCCGCGTCCCTCGCAAGTTCTGCCGCAAACTTCGGGCCAGCGAAGCCATGTCCTTTGCGCGCCTCGAATGCGAACGCATTGAGGTAGTGCACCAGTAAGTCTGCGCCTTCGACGAGTTCGTGCAATGCCGCCGGTGCGCCTCCTGGCAAGGCAAGATTCAGATCGCTGGTATATGCGAAAACTTTCCCGCCAGCCTCGATGCGATAGCCGAAGCTGTCGAGATATGGTTGGAAGTGCGGCACCTCCCGGCGAACGATGCGCCACCCGTCACCTTCAACAATGCCCGACCCGGTCATCTCGTTCACCCGAGTGTCTGGCCACGGTCGCGGAAGCGTGCCGCCGCGCTCTCTAAAAGCCCCTAAGCTCTGTGGATGGCTTGTGCGAGAAACAAGATCGGGCGCAAAGGCCCCGTTTGGGCCAAACACGCGGTCAACGAGCGTTTGCGTACCGGTTGGGCCATAGACCTTTAGAGGTCTTGTGTTGTCGCCGCTCGCATCCCAACGGTGGTGATACAAGCGGAGAAAGTCGAAACAATGATCGAAATGTAAGTGGGTCAAGAACACATGGCTCACGTCTAGCGCGCGCTTGCCTGCCTGCATCAGACGAGTAAATGCACCCGGTCCATGATCCATGACGATTACATCATCATTGATCTCGATAAGATAACTTGAGGAAGAACGTTTCAGCGAAGGCACGGGACTCCCCGTTCCGAGCAACGTTATTTTCATTTGTCGCCTTAAACCAAGAGCGAATGAGTATTCAAGAACCAACAGGAGCCGAGGGCATCACAGATTCAGTCGCTTAATTGTTGCTGCGCGACGAATCTTGACCCCGGCGTGCGCGTTGAATTTTGACCAGGGCACTTGACCGCTCCGGACAGCCGCGGCTGTGGATAAGTCTAGCAGTTTTTTTCTTGGAAGAGCCTCCCTGGGTGAGGTCACGAGACGTGACGGGAGGCTCGGTGGGAGGGTGTCAGCCGAACGCCAACACCCCCCCGAGATCTACGGGGCTAGATCTCGTCGACAGGTAGTTGTTGCGCCTCGTCCGCCGGTGTTGTGTCCGCCGGCTTTGCGCGCTTGGTACGTTCGCGTGACTTGATTCGTTCCCGATGCGTCTGGTTGCTCTGATGGAACCGGTACGATTCGTTGCCCGTCTCGACGAAATGGCAGTGATGTGTCAGTCGATCGAGCAGCGCCGTCGTGAGCTTCGGATCACCGAACACCGCGGGCCACTCCCAGAACGTGAGGTTCGTCATGATGACCACGCTGGTACGCTCGTAGAGCTTCGAGAACAGGTGGAAGAGCAACGCACGATCGCGGACTTCGCTGCTTGCTATGCAGCCTGAGTCTAAAGAATGCCTGTTTCCGGGTATGGAGTTCTCTGAACAATCCTAGAATGTCCCATCCCTTTTAAGTCGAGGGACTCAAACCGCCCCGCGACCATCAACTCCGCCAACCCCCTCCCCACCGCCGGCGCATGCATCAACCCATGCCCCGAGAACCCGCAAGCCACCAGGAAGTTCTCCGGCCCACCCTCGCAGTGCCCCAGGATCATGTTCCCATCCAGCTCGCACTCGTCATAGAGTCCAGCCCACTCCCGCACCAGCTTCAGCTCCTCGAATTCCTTGACGCGCGCCGCACACGCCGGCCACACCACGTCCTGGAACCATGACGGCTCCACCTCGAAGTTGAACCCGCGCGGCTCGTCCGACTTCACCAGCCCCACCGCATAGCCCTTGCCCTCGGGGCGGATGATCAGGCGGTCCGGGTCCTTGATCAGCGGCATGTCGGCGGGCAGTTCGTGCGCGAGCTCGACGTAGTGCTCGAACCGGCGCATCGGATTCACCGGCAGGTCGACGCCGACCAGCTTGGCGATCGACGCCGACCAGCAGCCGGCCGCGTTCACCACATGGTCGCCGCGCACGCGCGTGCCCGATGCAAGTTCGATCTCGACGATCCGCCGGTTGCGCACATACAGGTCGACCGCTCGGTCGCGCAGGAAGTTCACGCCCATCGCCTGTGCCTTGCGGCGGAAGCCCTGCAGCACGCTGTTCGGGTCGAGCCAGCCGTCCTGCGGTGACAGCACGCCCAGCGCGAGGTCGTCGTTACGCATCCACGGATAGCGCGCGGCGATCGCGGCGCGGTCGAGCAGTTCGATCTGCACGCCCTCGGCTTCCTGCACGCGGGCGTTCGCTTCCAGCACGTCTGCATGTTGCCGCCCGCCGATGAACAGGTAGCCGCGCTCCTTCCACTGCACGTCGGGGGCGTAGCCGTCCACCGCCACATGCTCGGCGAAGTTCTTGTAGTACTCGATGCTGAACTGCGACATCCGGATGTTCTCCGGCAGCGCGAACAGCCGGCGGCAGCCGCCGGTGGCCATCGGTGTCGCGGCCTTGGCGTAGGTTGGGTCCGGCTCGAGCACGCAGACGCGCTCGACGCCGGCCTTGCGCAGGAAGACCGCGGTGGCGCAGCCGATCGCGCCGCCGCCGATGATGACGACGTCATGCTGGATGTTCATCGCTCGACGTTCGCGCTCATTGCACCGGCGGGATCTTCGCCTGCTTGACCACGCGCTCCCACTGCTTCACCTCGGCGGCGAGGTAGGCACCGAAGTGTTCCGGCGTGCTCGCCACCGGCTCGGCGCCGGATGCGGAGAAGCGCTCGCGCACGTCCGGCGCGGCCACTACCTTCGCGATCTCGGCGTGCATGCGCGTGACGATCTCCCGCGGCGTGCCGGCCGGGGCGAGCAGCCCGACCCAGGTGACCGCCTCGAAGCCGGGCAGCGTGTCGGCGATCGGCGGCACGTCGGGGATCAGCGTCGAGCGCTTCGCGGTGCCGATGCCCACCGCGCGCAGGCGGGCGGGGATGTATCGGGTCGCGGTGTTGACCGTGTCGAACATGAACGAGATCTGTCCGCTCAGCACGTCCACCAGCGCCGGCGCGCTGCCCTTGTACGGGATGTGCAGCAGGCTCGCGCCGATGCGCCCGGCCAGCAGTTCGCCCGCGAGATGGTTCGAGCTGCCGTTGCCGGCCGAGCCGTAGGTGAGCTTGCCCGGGTTGGCCTTGGCCGCGGCGATGAAGTCGGCCAGCGACTTGATCGGGCTCGCGGCCGGCACCACCAGCAGGTAGGGCACGTCGGCGATCTTGGTCACCGCCGCGAAGTCCTTCACCGGATCGAAGTCGAGCCTGGTGTACAGCGCGGGCGTGGTGACATGGCTGCCGGCCGGCGTGACGAAGGTATGGCCGTCCGGCGCGGCCCGCGCGCCGATGGCGGTGCCCAGCGTGCCGCCGGCGCCGCCCCGGTTGTCGATGATGATCGGCTGGCCGAGCGCCTCGGACAGCCGCGGCGTCACCGCGCGCGTGACCACGTCCGCCACGCCGCCGGCCGCGAACGGCACGATGAAGCGGATCGGCTTGGCCGGCCAGGCCTGCGCGAAGGCGGGCAGGGCGCAGGTGGCGCCGAGGGTGGCGATGGCCAGGGCCAAGGAGCGGGACAGCGGGGTGGGTGAGGCGCGTGAGGTGCGTGAGGTGCGTGGACGATGTGACATGGGCCGGGTTCTCCTGGAAGCAGCGGTTCAAGGGTTGGCGCAGCGTTCGAGGATCTCGAGCGCATGCGTGTCGAGTTCGATGCCGTGCTCGGCCGCCTGCCGGCGTCGGGCATATCGCCGCGCGCCGGGCAGCTTCGGCGTGCCGGAGTCGTGCACCGCAGCCACCAGCGGCTCGACCCGCGCGGCCACGTCGGCGCCGGCGCAGCGCGGATCGATCAGCAGCAGGAACTGCCCGCACTTGGACGGCCTGTTGCCCGGCACCGGTGCCTCGAAGCCGAACGGGCTGCCGCTCAAGGCCGCTGCGAGGATCTCGACCATGAACGCGATCGATGCGCCCTTCACGCCGCCGAAGGCGACCAGCGCGCCGCCGTCGAGCACGCGCGAGGCATCGGTGGTCGGCTGGCCGTCGGCGTCGACCCCGACGCCTTCCGGCAGCGCGCGTCCTTCGCGCGCCACGCGCAGCACGTCGCCCTGCGACATCACGCTCGCCGCCTGGTCCCAGACGATCGGCGGGCCGTCGGCGCGCGGGCAGGCGAAGGCCGAGGCGTTGGTGCCGAACACCGCTTTCGCGCCGCCCCAGCCGGTGACGCGGGCGCGCGAGGTTACGCAGGACATCGCGACGAAGCCTTCCGCGGCGAAGGGCTCGATGTCCGGCCACAGCGCGGCGAAGTGGTGGGCATCGCGGATCAGCAGCACCGCGGTGCCGGTGCGCGACGCGCGCTGCATCAGGTCGTCGCGCCACTGCGCGAGCGCGAGGTGCGTGAACCCCTGGCGTGCATCGATGACGAGCATCGAGTCGCGCGTGCTGGCCACTTCGGGCAGCACCGTGCCATCCGCATAGCCGGTGCGCACCGCCTCGATGTAGCCGGGCAGGCGCAGCAGGCCGTGGCTCGGCGTGCCGTCGCGCTCACAGGCGACGATGGTCGAGGCGATCGGCGCGGCCACGCGGGGGGCGAAGCCGTTGCGCACCAGCGCATCCACCACCCGGGCGATGAGCGCCGGCTCGGGCATGCGCTGGGGCGCGGGCGTCGGCATCTAGAGCGTGCCCTTGGCCAGGCCGGCGAGTTCCGCCATCAGCGCGGTGTCCTGCCGGCGCGCGGGCGCGAGCGGACGCGCGAATGCCGGCACCGGATGGCCCATCACCCAGGCCGCACAGAGCGACCCGCTCGCGCAGGCGCCCATCGATCCGTAGCCGGACAGCGCACCGGCGACGAACGCGCCCGGCGTGGCCATCGGACCGATCAGCGGCCAGTTCTCGGTGGTCTGCGTGTAGAAGCCACCGTAGTGGCGCATGCCGCGCGGCAGCTTGCCGATGTAGGCAGCGAGCGCCGGCTGCAGGCGGCTGGTAGCGCGGATCAGCGAATCCGGGAACTGCGGGTCGATCAGCGCGGTGCCGAGCGGGTCGGCATGCGGATCGGATGGCGTCTCGTTGTATGCCCAGCCCAGCTTGATCCAGTTGCCATCGACCGGGCCGTCCGGACGGCAGTGGATGCCACCCTTCATCGGCTCGGTGAGCTTGCGCGTCGCCGGGTCGGCGGCGAGCAGCGCACGGTCCTCGTCGCTCCACGGCAAAGTCTGGCCGTCGAGGTCGATCGCGAACGGCTGGTGGCGCGCGACCGCCTGCAGCGTGTCCGGGAAGGCGATCTTCTGCTGGAACACGCACTCGACCTGCAGGTCTTCGCCGAGCATCGACGCGACGGCCTGCAGGCCGGGGCCGGCGGCGTTGACGATACGGTCGGCGTGGAGGTGGGTGGTGGAGGACGTTGTCGAGCCCGACGCCGGTGTGGCGATCTCGAGCGTGAACGGTGAACCCGGCTTGATCGACTTCACCTCGCCGCGGATCAGCGTGCCACCCGCCTCGCGGATCGCCTCCAGCATCAGGCTGCCCATCTGCTGCGCGCTTATCGAGCCGGCGCGGCGGATGTGGATGACGGTGGCGATGTCCTGCGCGAACGCGGGGAAGGTGCGGCGGATCAGCGCGCGGTCGAGCAGCACGTCGACGCCGGAGGGCGAGCCTTGCCAGGGCGTGCGGCGGGGCGCGGTGTAGTCGGTATCGCTCCCGCTCTCGCGCAGGCGGATCTGGCCGGGGGAATCGGCATAGCCCAGGTGCAGCGCGTCGATCATGTCCTGCGGACGTTCGCGCCGGCTGACCAGCGCATAGCCGCCGCGCGTCATGTTCAGCCGCCCGCCCGAGGCCTCGTCGAGCCGTTCCATCAGGTCGATCGAGTGGTCGGTGAACGCCGTCATCACCCGATGCGGCCACCAGTTGCGGTAGTTCTCGCCCGACTGCGCCGAGGTGAGGCTCATCGGGGGGAGGGGATCGATCAGGGCTATCCGGCGGACACCGTGGTCGCGGACAAGGTAGTAGGCGACGGCGATGCCGACACTGCCGGTGCCGATGATGGCGACGTCGACGGGGTGCATGGGTGGGTTCTGGAAGCGGACGCTGGGGAGTGTAGCGGGGAGGTCGGGAGGTGGACAGAGGGGCGGGGAGGTAACGCCGTCTTTTGCTCGTTTCCCGGACGCGAGTCCGGAAGTTGTCGCTGGAAGAATCGGCCACTCATTCCACGGATGACCAGCAGCGATCGGCGCAAGGCGCAGCCTGCCATTGTGGCAAGCTATGCTTCCAGCCCGGATCATTGGAGGCACAGATGTCGAGCAGCCTTGAAATGCTGATAGCCGAAATCCTGCGCCTTTCGCCGGCGGAGCGGGCGCGCCTGCTCGACATCCTGCTCGCGAGCCTCGATGCCGACTCAGGTGCGGAAGCGGAGTGGGACGCCATTGCGGACGAGCGCGAACGGGAACTCGATGCTGGCCTTGTGAAGGCCGTGCCGCTGGAGGAGGTCATCGCCAGGCTGGAAGCTCGATATCCCGATGAAGGTCAAGCTTCATCCGCGGGCTGAGCGGGACCTGCTCGCTGTCGCGGAATTCTATGCGCGCGAAGGTTCCCCGGCCATCGCACGCCGCTTCTTCCGCGACTTTGGGCGAGTGACCGCGCTGCTTGAGGATCAGCCGTCAATCGGGTCCCCCAGAAGCCGCGGCCGGCGCGGGCTGGCCGTGAGTACGTTCCCCTACACGGTCGTCTACCGGATCATTGGTGATGAGGTCATGATCCTGGTCGTGAAGCACAACCGTCGGCGCCCTGGATTCGGTGCCGGTCGCACATGAGTCAGGCGGGGACCATCTGTACCTCGAGAAACTGTTCCGTGCGGTCGACCTGCCCATGCCTGTACGGCGCGCCGTGCTGACGGCCGCTTGAATCCGGAAACCGCCTGAGCGCTTTCACACGACCCCCGCTCCCTTCAACCGCTCGGTGATCGCCTGCGTCGACCCGGCGATCGCGACCCATCGATCATCCTTCGTCCGATACATGTTGCGCGGCGCGGACCCGGTCGTGCGGTTGCCGTTCCGGGGCTCAGTGCGCGCAGGCGTTCCTCGCCCAGGTTCCACCGTTCGCAGGTGCCGGCGCGGAAGCTCTCGATCACCACGTCGGCCTTGAGCTTCTCGACGAGCCGGCAGAACAGCTCCTGCCCTTCGGGTTTGCTCAGCGCAGGGTGATCGTCTTCTTGTTGCGCGACAGCTGCTTCCAGACCAGCGGCACGCTGCCCGAGATCATCAAGTGGGGCAAGGTGGTGAAGCAGTCGGGGGCCAGGCTGGACTGACGGCTGCAGCCCGGCGTTCGACCGGCTGCCCGCAGGTCACGGCGGAAGCGGCTCCCATGCATCGAACGTCGCCGCCTGCCCCCGCCGAACGCCCGCTTCATCGACCAGGTTCCACACGATCGCCCGCGCGATCCGGAAGCGCCGCCCGCCCAGCGAGATGCGGACGCCCGAGTAGTCGTCGATGTATCCGTGCTCTCGCACGCGTGCCAGCAGGCGCTCGCGTTCCTCGCGCAGCATCGGTTCGGCCGACAGCCGGGACGGCATTGCGGTGAACTGCGCGTGCGTCGCCTCGAACAACTGCAGCGCCGCACGATTGCCGTAGAAGAAGATCGGGTCGGGCTCGGTGCCGTGCGCGACGATCACGGCGGTCGCTTCCAGCAGCGCGGCTTCGATCGCCGCATCGCCGCTTCGCGCATCCAGGCTCTCGACCAGAGGACGGCCCAGCAGGCGCTGGAAGCTGCGGGCGATCAGCGCGACCGGGGGCGGCATGAGTCCACCAGCGTCCAGACGCGTGACGGGGGCAGCGGCAGGTCGGTCACCGAAACGCCGAGCGGTGCCAGCGCAGCCGACACCGCGTTCGCGATCACGCCGCCGACCGGGATGATGCCGCCTTCGCCGGCGCCCTTCGCGCCGAGCGGGTTGTGCGGCGACGGATGGTTCTCCAGCGCGACGATGCGGATCACCGGGAAGCAGGTGGCCGTCGGCAGCAGGTAGTCGGCGAGCGAGCCGTTCTGCAGTTGCCCTTCTGCGTCATAGGCCAGTCGTTCCAGGAACACCCCGCCCAGCCCCTGCACGATCGCGCCGAGGGCCTGGCCTTCCAGCGTGCGCGGGTTGATGATCCGGCCGACATCCTCGATCGCGACATAGTCGATCACCTCGACCAGGCCGGTGCGCGGATCGACGGCGACATGTGCGGCATGGGCGCCGTAGCTGTAGGTTCGGTTGGCGCTTGCGAAGGTGCCGTGCGCGACGAGTCCGCCCTGCGCTTCAGGGTGTCGTGCAACCTCGGCCAGCGTGAGCGAGCGGCCGTCGGATGCAACGATCCGGTCGCCGCCGGCGATCTCGAGGTCGGTGGCCGGGCAGCCCAGCATCGTCGCGGCGGTGGACACGATCAGGTCCTGCAGGTGCTTCGCAGCCATCACGATCGCCGAGCCGCCCATCGCGGTGCTGCGCGAGCTGTAGCTGCCGAAGCCTTCGCGCACGCCGGTGGTCGAGCCATGGAACACGCCACGGATCGCCGTCAGCGGCAGGTCGAGTGCCTCGGCGGCGATCTGGGCGAAGATCGTTTCGAGTCCCTGTCCGACCAGCGATGAGCCGGTATGGACCGCGATCCGCCCATCGGCCTCCAGCACCAGCCGTGCACCTTCGCGCGGCCCCGCGGCGCCGCCCTCGATATAGCACCCGATGGCGATGCCATGCCTGCGTCCGTCGATGACCTGGCCGTTCACCGCCGACTTGCGTGTCCAGTCGAACACCTCGAGGCAGCGATCGAGCGTTTCCGCATAGTCGCCGCTGTCTGTCTCGGTGCCCGACTTCCAGGGCAGTAGCGTCGGCAGTGCCCACGGCATCTCGTCGCTGCGCAGCAGGTTGCGTCGGCGGAAGGCGACCCGGTCGATTCCCAGTTCACCGGCGACGATGTCGAACAGCCGCTCGCGGAAGAAGTCGGTCTCGAAGCGGCCGGGGCCTCTGTACGGACCGGACGGCGTCTTGTTGGTCACGCGCACGTCGACCGACAGCGCGACGATCGGCACGCGGTACGGCCCGGTCGCGACCTGCACCAGGTTGCGCGACTGTGCGAGGCCGGTGGTGCGCAGGTAGGCGCCGACGTCGGTGGCGGCGCGGCCGCGCAGCGCGAGCAGGCGGCCATCGAGCGTGCAGGCGACCTCCAGTTCGCATTCGGCTTCGCGTGCATGGTTGGCTGCGATCAGGTTCTCGCGCCGGTCCTCGACCCACTTGACCGGCCGGCCGCAGCGCAGGGCTGCATACGGAACCAGGAAGTCTTCCGGATAGAACTCGCCGCGCTGGCCGAACGCGCCGCCGGTGTCGCCTTCGATCAGGTCGATGCCGTCCTCGGGCAGGCCGAGCAAACCGGCGAGGATGCGGCGGTTGGCGAACGGCATCTTGGCCGCGCCCGAGACGATCAGCCTGCCGCTGTCGGTCTCGCGCCGGGCGAGCAGTCCGCGCGTCTCGATCGGCGCGGCGAAATGGCGATGCACCCGGAAGCGCTCGCGGCGTACGTACGGCGCGGACTGGAACAGCGCATCGATGGCGGACGGATCGCCACGCACCGCATCCAGGCGTACCACCGTATTGCTGCCAGCCGAATCGGCCAGCAGGATGCTGTCATCGGCGTCCAGTCCACCATCGACCACCGCTGGCATCGCCTCGATCTCGACCGCTATCGCCTCCAGCGCATCCTCGGCCAGAGCCTGCGTGTCGGCTACCACCACCGCCAGCGGCTCTCCGACATAACGCACCTTGCGATCGGCGATCACCGGCTGCAGGAAGGGATCGGCTTCCGGCAGCGGATCGAGCAGCATCGGGATGCGCGGCATCGTGCCCTGGCCCGGGCCATCGATCACCTCGAAGGCGGCGAAGGCGTCGCGCACCCCCGGCATCCTGCGCGCCGCCGTGACGTCGACCCGCAGCAGCCGGCCATGCGCGACCGCGCTGCGCAGGATGACCGCATGCAGTTGTCCGGGCAGGTGCAGGTCATCGACGAACGCGCCTTCGCCGCGCAGCAGTCGTCGATCCTCGACGCGATCGATGCCCTGGCCGATCAGGCTTGCCTGCGCGACGGTCGAGCTGCCGAAGGGTGCCGGGTCGTTCAACTGCGATGCCTCCGTGTGTGGCGCCGAGTATGCCAGCGGCAGCCGTTCCCTCCATGGCCCGCCTTGACATTGCAGGGGCGCTCGGTCAGCCTCGCAGCGGTGTTCGCGAGGCGAAGAAGAGCATGGCAACGACGAAGAAGAACCCGGCCGAACCACGAGAGCCGCACATGCAGCGGATGGAAGACCAGCGCTGGCTGGTCGATTCGACGATCCGATCGGTCGGCATCGAATGGGACCAGCCCCGGCTGAACAGCTACGCCACCGCCTGCGGGGCGCAGGCCTCGGGCGACATCGCCGCGGTGCGCGCGCGCGTACAGAAGTACAGCGACATCAACCCCGCGTTCGAGGGCGTCGCGCGCCGGCGCGAGGCGGTGGCGAAGAAGGCCGAGGCCGAGGGCCATGCCGTCACCGCGCGCGACAGCTACTTCATCGCCTCGGTGTTCTGGGCAGCGTCGCAGTGGACGCTGCTGTCCAACGATGCGCACAACCTGGCGAACAACGCGCGCAAGCGCGAATGCTTCGATGCATACGCGAAGCTCGCGGACCATCGGGTAGAAGCGGCCTGGGTGCCGTTGCCTGGCGGCGGGAAGCTGCCAGGCTGGTTTCACCTTCCTTACGGCTACAGCGGCGGCAAGGTGCCGGCGATCGTGTCGATCCCGGGCATGGATGGTTTCAAGGAGGCGAACATCGCGCTGGCCGGCGATCGCTGGTTGTCGCGCGGCATCGCGGTACTGGTGCTCGAAGGTCCGGGCCAGTACGAGGCGGTGCTCGGCGGCGTGCCGTTCAGCATGGACGCATGGAAGGCGACCGGCAAGGCTGCCCATGACTGGTTGAGGGCGCGCAGTGAAGTCGATGCCAGGCGCATCGGCATCATCGGCAACAGCTTCGGCTCGTTCTTCGCGACGCTCGCTGCCGCCTGGGAGCCGCGCTACCGCGCCGCTGCGATCACCTCCATCTGCCTGGAGCCCGCCGGCGAGACCATCTTCCAGAAGGCGTCGCCGACGTTCAAGCACCGTTTCATGTACATGTCCGGCTTCACCGACGAGGCGCGCTTCGACCGGATGCGCAAGGCGATGACACTCGAGCCGCATGCGAAGCGCATCCGGATGCCCTTCCTCTGCGTGGCCGGCGAACGCGACGAGCTGTGCCCGGTCGAATGGGCCTACCGCACGCTGGACGCCATGCGCGGCCCGACTCAGCTGATGGTTTACCAGGAGTCGCGCCACTCGGTCGGCAACGTGCCTTCGACCGTGCTCGGCCCCAACCCGCCGTCGATGAGCGCCGACTGGATGCTCGATCGCCTTAACGGCGTCCCCTTCGAATCCGCCCGCCTGTTCGTCGAAGCAAACGGCAATGTCGTCACCAGGAACACGCCATGAATCGAGGAATGATCGCCCGTTCGCTGCTCGGCGCCGCGTTTGGCACGGTGTTCGCCACGTCGTTCACTACGGCGCTGCTCACCGCCGCGAGCGAGAGCGTCGCGCAGTCTTCCTATCCCGCCCGACCGGTGCGCATCATCGTCACCTTCTCTGCAGGCGGTGCGGCGGACTTCACCGCGCGCGTGGTGGGCGAACGCCTGTCCGAACTCTGGAAGCAGCCGGTGGTGGTCGAGAACCGGATCGGTGCCGGCGGCAACATCGGCGTCGAGGCGGTGGTGCGCGCGACGCCCGACGGCCATACGCTGCTGCTCGCATCGTCTGCGCAACCGATCAATGTCGCGCTCTTTCCGAAGTTGTCGTTCGATCTGTTCAAGGACCTAACGCCGGTGGCGCTGGTCACGGTGTCGCCGATGGCGCTCGCCGTGAATCCGAAGGTGAAAGAGACCGACTTGCGTTCGTTCACCGCGAACATGCGTGCCAACCCGGGAAAGCTCTCCTATGCCACCTGCGGCGTGGCCACCTCGCATCACTTTGCGTTCGAGCTGTACAGGATCCAGGCGAAGCTGTCCGCGCTGCACATCCCGTATCGCGGCTGCGCGGCTGCGGTGGCCGATGCGGTCGCCGGACAGGTCGAGACCGTGATGTCTTCGTTGAACACGTTGCTGCCGCACCAGGCCACAGGGCGTCTGAGGGTGCTGGCGATCACTGCACGTGATCGCTCGGCGTCTGCACCGGACGTGCCGACGTTCCGCGAGTCGGGCGTACCCGAACTGAAGGACTATGCCAGCAGCGTCTACTACGGCTTCATGGTGCCGTCGGCGACGCCGCGCGACATCGCGGCGAAGATCGAGGACGACCTGCGCAAGGTGATGGCCCTTCCCGATGTTGCGAAGCGGGTCTCGGGCGGCGGCATGGAGTTGGCCTTCGTCAACGGGAAGGAGATGGGTGCGCTGATGCGCGCCGATGCCGAGCAGCTGCGCAGGATCGTCGAGGTCGCGGGCATCAAGCCCGAGTGACCGGGTAATCCCGGTCCAGCGGACGCGGGTTCAGTCGAACCCGGGTGGCGGCGTGAAGCCGCGGTGCGTCGCTTCGAGCATCCGGGCGAGGGCGATGCAGCGCAGGTCGGCGTATTCGGGGCCGATGATCTGGAGGCCGATCGGCAGAGCCCTGCCCCCAGTCGAACACCCCGCCGGGATCGTCGTCGACGGCAGGTTCGCCGCAGACGCGAGCCCGATCCAGAAGTAGGTATCCGCCATCGGCCGCTTCATGCCGTCGACATCGAGCGTGTGCAGCGGCTTGGGCAGGTCGCGGATATGCGGGAAGGCCGGCGTCGGCGACACCGGCGTGATCAGTGCGTGGTGCCGGGTGAAGAACGCCTCCCATGCATCGCGCAGCCGTTGCCGCTCGGCATTGCGCTCGAGCCATTCGCGATGCGGCTGGGTCAGGCCACGCAGCATCAGTGCTTCATAGCCGCGGTCGTCCGGGTCCAGCGCGGCGGCCGCCGGCGCGAGTGCGGCGACCGATGCCCGGTCTCGTCGGAACGATGTCGAGCCCCGGGCGAGAGCGAGGAACAGTTCGTAGTAGTCGCGCGACGGTATCGGCAGCGGCGGATCTATCACGACCGTCGCGCCGAGGTCATGCAGCCGCGCGGCGACCTCGCGCGTGGTGCGCGCCGTGTCGGCATCGACCGGGAAGTCGGCGTCGCCGGTGATCACTGCGATCGTGCATTCGGCGGGCGGCGGCAGGTCGGCGGCGGGCAGTTCCAACGTCCACCCGCGTGCCGCTGTGCCATCGACACCGGCGAACAAGTGCATCGCCAGCGCGAGGTCTTCCGTCGTGCGCGCCAGCGGCCCGACCACATTCACGTCGTCGGCCGGCAGCCCGGGCTCGAGCGCATGCCCGCGCACCGGCACCACGCCCCAGGTCGGCTTGTGTCCGTACACGCCGCAGAAATGCGCCGGCATGCGGATCGACCCGCTGTTGTCGCTGCCCACTTCCAGCGCGCTGAAGCCGACGGCAAGCGCGGTAGCCGATCCGCCGGACGATCCGCCGGGCGAGCGCGCAGCATCCCACGGATTGACCGTCGCACCATAGGCGTCGTTGAAGGTCTGCCAGTCGGAGAGGTCGAGCGGGACATTGGTCTTGCCGAGCATGATCGCACCGGCCGCGACGAGACGCTCTACCACCGCGGCATCGGCCGCTGCCCGATGCCCGAGCCGTGACGGGCGCCCGAAGGTGGACGGCGTCCCGGTCCAGTCGAAACATTCCTTGATCGTGACCGGCACGCCATGCAGTGGCCCGGTCTCGGCACCTGCGCGCCACGCGGCATCGGCCGCGTCCGCCTGCGCGAGTGCCCCGGCGTCCTGCAGCAGCACGACGGCATTCAGCGCCGGGTTGAAGCGCGCGATGCGATCGAGGCAGTGCTCGACCAGCGTGCGCGAGGTCAGTTCGCCGCGGCGGATGCGTCGGGCGAGTTCGGCGGCGCCGAGGTGGTGAAGGGCAGTGTCGGGGTTCAGGAGGGATGTCCGTGGATCGCGTGCCGGCACGGGCAGGCGCAGGGCAGGGAATCCCCGCCTTTTACCTGCTTTCCTCCTGCGCTGCGACGTCGGCACGGCGCCAACATCCTTCGCGGCACTCGCTGCCATCCCGCAGGTGCATTGAATGGAGCATCATTTGATGATATTTGTGATGCCTGTAGACGATCCCGTGACGGAGAGCATCCATGCGTACGACGATCAACATAGACGACGACCTGCTGGAGCGAGCGGCCCAGCTGATGGGGCCGATCGATCGCACGGCCCTGGTGCGGGAAGCGTTCAAGGCGCTGATCGAGCGCGAGAGCAGCCGCCGCCTTGCAAGGCTGGGTGGCAGCCAGCCGGGGCTGGAAGCCCCGCGCCGGCGGCGGATAGCAGCGCCGAATTGATCCTCGCGGACACGTCCGTCTGGGTGAATCATTTCAGGCGCGGCGATGCCCTGCTGGCGGCAAGGCTGGAGCGCGGCGAGATCCTGATGCACCCGCTCGTGCTGGGAGAGCTCGCGCTCGGCCAGCTCGAGGCTCGAGCGTCCCTGCTTTCGCTGCTGGCCGACCTGCCGATGGCGGTGGTCGCGGAGCCTGCCGAAGTCCTGCTGTTCATCGAGCGGCACCGCCTGTCCTGCATCGGGCTCGGCTATGTCGACGTCGCTCTGCTGGTGTCGGTGGTACTCAGCGGGCATGCAACCCTGTGGACGCGCGACAGACCCCTGCAGGCGGCCTGCGAGCGCCTGGGGTGCTCGGCCCCGCACGCCTGATCGCCAGCGCCGGCGCGCGGGGTTGCACCGACGGGGCTGACGCGCCGCTGCTCAGCCCTGCGCGGCGAGGAAGTCCAGCACCACCTTCGCCGTCGCGTCCGGAGCGGTGCCCGCCGAGTGGTAGCCGTCGATCGGGATGATCTCCAGCTTCGATCCGGGGATGGTCTCCTGCCAGCGCGACATCGTGGCGCGGTCCTTGCCGGCGGCATGGGTGCCGATCACCAGCGTCGGGCACTGGATGCGCTTGATGTCCTCGCGGATGTCGATCGCGCCGACCCAGCGCAGGTAGGCCTTGGCGGTGGAAAGCGCGGTGGCGCCCATCATGTCGACCCACCAGTCGATGCCGCGCTCGGGCATCTGGCTGCCCAGCCGGTTGCGCATCGTCTTGCGTGCCCAGCTGCGCATGCCGTGCTGCTCCATGTGCTCGACCCAGCCGGCGCCGGTGGGCGGCGTGACGATCGAGCTGGCGAGCGTGAGCGTCCTGACCAGGTCGGGACGGTTCGCGGCCAGCATCGCGCTGCTGATGCCACCGCTCTTGCCGCCGACCACATGCACCGGCCCGCCACCGGCGACATGGTTGACGATGCGCACCAGGTCATCGACGAACAGCTCGGTCGACAGCGGGAAGTCCTCCGCCACCGGGCCTGAGCGGCCGAAGCCGCGCTGGTCGATGCGGATCATCCGGTAGCGGCGCGAGAAGTGCGGCACCCAGGCCCGCCAGGCGTCGAGGTTCTCGGTGAAGCCGTGCACGAACAGTACCGTCTCCGGCGTCGCCCAGGCATCGGTATGGTCGTCGATCTCGTAGTAGAGCTTCGCGTCGGGCAGTTCCAGGAAAGGCATGTTCTGTTCCTTCTATTCGGGCTTGATGCCGGCGTGGCGGATCACCTTCGCCCACTTGTCGATGTCGGCACGGATCACCTTCGCGAATTCGGCGGGCGTGTTGCCCACCGGCATCGCGCCCTCGTTCGACACCAGCTTCACGAAGTCGGGCGAGTTCACCACCTGCACCACTTCACGGTTCAACCGGTCGATGATCGACGCAGGCGTCCCGGTGGGTGCGAGCAGCCCGTTCCAGCCCAGGGCTTCATAGCCGGGCACCGACTCGCCGATCGCCGGCACGTCGGGCAGCGACGGCAGCCGCTTCGGACTGCTCACGCCCAGCGCACGGATGCGCCCGGACTGGATGTGCGGCAGGGCCGAGGCGACCGAGGCGATGAAGTAGTACTGGATCTCGCCCTGGATCAGCGCGGTGAGGATCTGCGGGCTGCCCTTGTAGGCGACATGGGTGCCGTTGAGCGCGGTGGTCGATGCCAGCAACTCGGCGGCGAGATGGCCGATGCTGCCGCGGCCGACCGATCCGTAGTTGAGCTTCGATGCCGGGTCCTTCGACAGCGCGATCAGGTCCTGTACCGTCTTCGCGCGGCTGTTGCCTGGCACCAGCAGCGTCGTCGATACCGCACTCACCAGGGTGATCGGCGCGAAGTCGCGCACCGTGTCGTAGGGCAGGCTGGCATACAGGCTCGGATTCACGACATGGGTCGGGAATACCATCAGCAGATTGTAGCCGTCGGCCGGTGCCTTGGCGATGATCGACGAGCCGACGATGCCACTCGCGCCGGGCCGGTTGTCGACGATCACCTGCTGGCCGAATCGTTCGGTCAGGCGCTGGCTGATCGCGCGGGCGAGGATGTCGGTGACGCCGCCTGCGCCCGAGGGCACGACGAAGCGGATCGGGCGCGACGGATAGGGCTCTGCCGCGCGGGCCAGGCCAGGGTCAAGGGGCAGGGCGCCGATGGCGATGGCCACGGCAGACGCGAACCGGGCGATGGCGCGGCCGGTGCTTGCGGCTGGCAATGACAATGGCAATGGCAATGACGGGGCCGCGCGTGATGGCGCAGCTTCAGGGTTCGACAAGGGGATCCTCCGGCGATCGGATGTGCTGACCGGCGGCCGTACGGATGCGGCGCGCCATGGGCGTCGAGTTTGCCACCGGCGCCTGCCGCCTGATGGAGCGGGCCGACCCCGCTACTGGGTGAACTTGGGCATCGCGCGCACTGCGTCGCCGATGCGGCGCGCGTCGGCCTCCAGGAACTTCTGGAACTCCGGCGCATCGAGATAGGCCACGGGCGTGAGCACCTTCGACATCGCGTTGCGATAGTCCTCGCCGGTGGCCACCTGGCGCACCGTGTCGCGCAACTGCCGAACCACGGCATCGGGCGTGCCGCGCGGCGCGAACAGCCCGGTCCAGAAATAGAACTCGACCTTGTAGCCCGACTCGATCAGCGTTGGCGCCTCGGGGAACATGGGATTGCGCTCTGCGCCCCATGTGGCAAACACCCTCACCTTGCCCGCCTTGACAAAGGGCGCGGCGAGCGCCGGTGGCGAGGCCCACATGGTCGCCTGCCCGGCGAGCACCGCCGTCATTGCCGGCGTGCCGCCTACATAGGGCACGTCCTGCAGGCGAATGCCGGCCGCGTTCGCGAACATCTCCATCGGGATATGCGACGGCCCGTAGACGCCCGAGTGCGAGTACATCATCTCGCCGGGCAGTCGCCGTGCCGCAGCGACGAGCTCCTTGACCGACTTCCACTGCGCGGCCGGGTTGGCCACCAGGATCGACGGGTCTGCCGTCAGGCGCGCGATGGGCAGGAACTGCTCGCGGGTGAAGGTGGGCGCCTTCTTGAAGAGCGCGTCCACCTCGGGGAGGATGTTGTAGGACGGCAGCGTGGCGAGCAGCGTGTAACCGTCGGGCTTGGCTGCGGCGGCGGCGGCCATCCCCAGCGCGCCAGCGGCACCCGGGCGGTTGACGATCAACACCGGCTGCTTGAGGAACTTTTCCATCAGCGTCGCCAGCGGGCGCGTCGCGAGGTCGGCGCCGCCGCCGGGCGGGAAGGGCACGATGACCGTGACCGGCCGCGTCGGGAAGCTGTCCTGCGCCGTTGCAGGCGCAGGCGCGGATGCAGCCAATGCGGCAGAAAGTGCGGCAACCAGCGGTGGCAGCGCGATCAGGGGCAGTGAATGGACCGAATGGGGCTTGCGTATCTGGATCATCGTCGGGACTCCCGATCTGGCTGCGGATGGCGCGCACTTACAAGCAAACTTCCTGCCGGATAGTATGCCTTGTCGCAAGTGTGCGCGTGATGCCATGTTGCGATCACACCTTGCCGATGCTAGCCTGCGCCGCTCACTGTTGCGCATCGACGATGCGCGGAACCGGGCCCGCCGTCATGATCGGAACACGCGTCAACGAAGACCTCGCACAGGTCTGCCGCATCCTTGCACAGCACCGGATGCTCGACCTCTGGGGGCATGCCAGCCTGCGCGTGCCACGGTCGGAGGTGATCGCGGTGACGCCGCGCTTCCACAAGGGCGTGCTGCCGCAGACGATCACCGGCGACGACATCCTGGTCTGCGACCTCGACGGGCGCGTGCTGGAAGGACGGGGCGAACTGCCGCTGCAGTTCGCGGTCGACCTCGCGTTGTATCGCGCGTCGCCGAACACCGGGGCCTGCATCGCCAGTTCACCGAAGACCGCGCTGGCCGCCGGCATCTCGGGGGCGAGCTTCCAGCCGATCACCCACATGGAAAGCGAGACGCTGTTCCGCAAGCCGGCCAACCTGCCGGGCGACCTGGCGACCGGCGAAGCCGGCGATGCCACCGCGGCCCTCGTCGCCGAACTGAAGCGCGCCGGCCTGGTGCAGCAGCGCGGCATCGCCGTCTGGACCAGCGGCGTCGATGTGTTCGACGCGCTGACCGTCGCCTACCACTATGAATACCTCGCGCAGGCGAACCTGGTGCTCGCGGGCACCGCGCGGCCGGTGGCGGCGGTCGCACAGCCCGATTCCGAGCGGCTCTGGTCGCAGTTCTCCGGACAGCACCACTACATCGAGTTCCTGCAGTCGCTGGATCCGGGGCCGATCGCGCATCCGTGGCATGCGTTCGTTGCCGCGCACGTTCGTCCGGACGACCCGCATGGCGAACTGAAGGCGGCGATCGCGCTGAGCTGCCGCGCGCTGTGGACACGCGACACGCTGGTCGCCTTCCTCGAGCACATCAGCCATCGCCTGCCCGAGCCCGACCGCTTCCTGATGAGCGCCGCGCACAGCTTCCGCGACATGCTGCCGGAACACCTCGTGCTGCTCGACTTCCGCGCCAACTGGCTCGGTGGCCCGAAGCCGCCGAACTTCAAGTGGTTTCATGCCCAGTTGCTGGCCGAGCGCACCGATGCGCAGGCGGTGGTCCATACCCACGACCTGTACGGACGCGCCTATGCCGGATCGATCGACCGGCTGGTGCCGGCCAGCCCGATCGGCCTGCGCATCGCCACTCTTTCGCTGCCGGTGTATCCGCGCTGCGACCTGATCGTCGATGTCGAGGTGCGTCGGCAGACGCTCGATGCACTGGGCACCGGCCCGATCGTGCACGAGGTCGGGCATGGCACCGACTTCGTCGCGACCACGCTCGAGCAGGCGACGGTCGACGCGATCCAGCGCGAGCAGTTCCTTTCTCTGCACAACCTCGCCGAGCGGTTCGGCACGCCCCGTCCGCTGCCTGCAGCGACCGTCGAGCGCCTTGCCTCGGTCGAGCCGTCCGCCGACGACTGGTGGTGGTTCCATACGGCCGAGATCGGCGCCGTGCGCCGCAGCGCCGGTGGCCTGAACTGAAGCAACCAGGAAAGCAACGTCCATGACCGACCATGAACTCGCCGCGCAGGTGAAACTCGCGCACGGCATCGCCATCGACCCCGCTTCGGCGCTTGCCGCGGCAGGCCTCGTCGCCGGCCTCAACACCACGGTACGCGACGCGGCGACCGCGAAGCTCGCGTTCGAGGACGAGCCCTCGCATTACCTGGCACTGCTCGCCGCGGGCGGGAAGCGATGAGCCAGGATCTCGCCGGGCGCACGCTGGTCGAACTCGCGACCGCGATCGCGGATGGCAGCGTCACCTCGGTTGCAGCCACCACATGGTCGCTCGAGCGGCTGCGCCGCATCGGGCCGCAGCTCAACTGCATCGCGGTGCTGTCGGACGACGCGGTGCTCGCGCAGGCCGAAACGCTCGACCGTGAGCGCGCGGCCGGCAAGCTGCGTGGCAAGCTGCACGGCGTGCCGCTCGCACACAAGGACCTGTTCTATCGCGCGGGCCGCGTCGCTGCGTCGGGCAGCAAGGTGCGCGCGGGCTTTGTGCCCGACACCACCGCCACCGTGCTGGAGCGGCTCGACGACGCCGGTGCGCTCGACCTCGGCTCGTTGCACATGTGCGAATTTGCCTACAGCCCGACCGGCTTCAACCAGCAGATGGGTCATGCCCGCAATCCATGGGATCGCGAGCGCGTGCCCGGTGGTTCATCCAGCGGCTCCGGTGCTGCGGTCGGCGCGCGGCTGGTGCACGGCTCCCTGGGTTCGGACTCCGGTGGTTCGCTGCGCCATCCGGCCTCGCTGTGCGGGCTCTCCGGCCTGAAGCCGACCCAGACCCGCGTACCGCGTTTCGGCGTGCTGCCCCTGTCGCATTCGCTCGACTGCGTCGGCCCGCTGGCGCCGGCCGCGCGCGACGTGGCGCGGCTGCTGTCGGTGATCGCCGGCGCGGACGTGCGCGATGCGACCGCGTCGACGCAGCCGGTTCCCGACTATGAGTCGCTGCTCGATGGCGACATCCGCGGGCTGCGCATCGCGGTGCCGGACAACTACTACTACGACACCGTGGCCGATGAAGTGCGGGCACTGCTCGAGGCCAGCCTCGACGTGCTGCGCGGGCTGGGTGCGATCGTGGTGCGCGTGACCGTGCCGGACATCCCCCAGGTCAATTCGCTCGCGCAACTGGTGATGGCGGTCGAGGCTGCGACCGTGCATCGCAAGTGGCTGGCGGAGCGGCGCGACGACTACGGGGCGATCGTGCGCAGCCGGGTCGAACCCGGACTGCTGGTGCCGGCCGTGCGCTACTGCGAGGCGCTCAACCTCCGTGCGCGCATCACGTCGGAATTCATCGATGCCACGCTGGGCCAGGCGGACGTGCTGCACCTGCCGGCGGTGACCATCCCGGTGCCGACGATCGACGAGACCACCACCGATGCACCCGATCGGGTGAACGCCCGGCTGGGTGCGATCACGCATGCCACCCGCGGCATCAACTATCTCGGCCTGCCGGCCGCCAGCGTGCCGATGGGCTTCACGGCCAACGGCATGCCGGCCGGGTTCCAGCTCGTCGGCCGGCCGTTCGACGAGGGCGGGCTGCTGCGCGTGGCCGATGCCTACCAGCGGGTGACCGACTGGCACCGGCGGCATCCGGGGCTCTGAGCCGCGCGGGTGTACCGTGTGTGATGTCTCCTGCCCCCACATCCAGTCCTGACACCGCGACCGTCGTAGCGGCCTCACTGCCGCGGGCGACGCTCGTGGTCAGTTGTGAACACGGCGGCAACCAGGTGCCGGCGCTGCATGCACACCTGTTCGAGGGCGCCGCGGCCCTGCTCGACACGCATCGCGGCTGGGATCCGGGCGCGCTCGAATTGGCGCGCCGCATCGCGACCCGCTTCGACGCGCCGCTGCATTGCGCCACCACCACCCGGCTGCTGGTCGACCTCAATCGTTCGATCGGCCATCGCGACCTGTTCTCCGCGATCACCCGATCGTTGCCGGCGACGGATCGCGAGGCCATCCTCGCGGCCCATTACCGGCCACACCGCGACGCGGTCGAAGGCGCGATCGCGCAACGCGTGGCTGCGGGAGGCCAGGTCGTGCATGTCGCCTCGCACAGCTTCACGCCGATCCTCGACGGCGTCGAGCGCGACGTCGACATCGGCTGGCTGTACGACCCGCGGCGTCCTGCAGAAGCCGCGTTCGCCGCGCGCTGGATGCATTCGTTCGGACGGCGTGCGCCGGGCCTGCGCCTGCGCAGGAACCAGCCCTATCGTGGACGCAGCGACGGACTGGCGTCGCTGCTGCGCAGCCGCCATGCCGATCCGTCCTACGCCGGCATCGAACTCGAGGTCAACCAGCGCTTCTTCCAGGACGGCGGCCCGCGCTGGCCGGAACTGCAGGGCCGGCTGGTCGATTCACTGGCGGCGGCGCTGGACTGGCCCGGGCGTTGATCACCATTCGAGCGATGGCAGGCTGCTGAACACCTGGCGTGTGCCGGTCAGCCACTGCCGGGTCAAGGTGTCGAAATAGGGATCGTGCCGGTCGAACCGGCGCTTCATGGTGACCGCGAGGCTGTCGCGCGCGTAGCAGAGCAGGTCGATCGGGTGGCCCACCGACAGGTTGCTGAGCATCGTGGCGTCGAACGAAACCAGCACGCATTTGGTCGCGTCGTCGAGCGAGGCGGTGGCCGTCACCGCAAGGTCCAGGATGGGCTTGCCGTACTTCGCCTCGCCGGTCTGCAGGAACGGCGTATCGGCGCTGGCCTCGATGAAGTTTCCTTCGGCATAGATGCGGAAGAGGCGCATCTCCTCGCCGGCGATCTGCCCGCCGAGGATGAACGACGCGTTGAACGAGAGCCCGCTCGATTCCAGGTATGAACCGTCGCGCTTCTCGATGTCGCGCATCGCATCCGAGACGAGGTTGGCGATGTCGAACATCGAACCGACGCTCCAGAGATGCGGTGCATCGGCCGCCGCGCGCTGGCGCAGTACGTTGATCACTGTCTGCGTGGCGGCCAGTCCGCCCGAGCTGAGCAGCACCAGCACCCGGTCGCCGGCACGCTCGAACACGGTCATCTTGCAGAACCTGGCGAAGTTGTCCACGCCGGCATGCGTCCGGGAGTCGCTGGCGAAGATCAACCCTTCGGCCAGCTTCACGCCGACGCAATAGGTCATGCGGCGGCGATCACTTCATCGGTCCAGACCCGGAACCGCTTGAGCGTGTTCGGGCCGAAGGTGCTGGCCAGTGCCACGTCGCTGGCATCGCGTCCGCGTGCGATCAGCACGCGCCCGATGCGTGGCGTGTTGTTGCGCGCATCGAAGGTGTACCAGCGGTCGCCGAGCCAGACCTCCATCCAGCCGGCGAAGTCCATGGTGCCCCAGGGCTTCGGGGTGCCGATGTCGCCGAGGTAACCGGTGCAGTAGCGCGCCGGGATGTTCATGCAGCGGCAGAACGCGATGGCGAGGTGCGCATAGTCGCGGCAGACACCCTTGCCCTCGGTGAAGGCTTCCCATGCGCTGCGGGTACGCCGCGCATGCGGGTAGCCGAACTCGATGCGCCCGTTCACGAAATCGCAGATCGCCTGCACCCGTGCCCAGCCGGTCGGGCCGTTTCCGAACAGGTCCCAGGCGATATCCGACAGCAGGTCGGTTTCGCAGTAGCGACTGCCGAGCAGGTAGACCAGCGTCGCTTCGGGCAGGTGCTCCACCGGTACCTGCGCCGCCGTCGGCACCACGAGGTCGACCTGGCCGCTGTCGTTCACCAGCGCATCGGTGCTGAGCAGGAATCGACCTTCGGGCGCGACCAGCCGGCTGCACCAGTTGCCGAACAGGTCGCGGTACGCGGTGACCGGCACGGAGGGCCGGGTGACCAGGTAATCCGGGCGGACCAGGTCGGATGCGCGTGAATAGTGGATGTTCAGCGCGAGGATCATCGGCGTCGGGCCGGGACACTCGTATTCCATCTCGAAACCGACCCGGATCTGCATGGCCTGCGCCGCCTTCCTGTGGACTGACGGCCCCGCCCTCGCCGGCGGCCGGGTCGATGGCCGTATCAGTGGCCCACGGGTGGACGCACGGAACGCGCCCGCGTGCGGCTCAGCCGCCCGGCACGATCCCCGCCGGCAGCGACTCCACGTATTCGCAGATGCTTCCCGGGTGGGTCAGCCAGATATTCTCGCGGTGCCTCAACACATGCTCGATCACGCGCCGGAACTGGCGCGCGCGGTAGGGCTGGCCGAGGATGAAGCTGTGCAGCACGATCGGCATGACCAGCGGCCGGCGCGCCGATTCCTCGAGCAACTCGTCGAACTGGTCGATCAGGCTCTCGCAGTAGAGTTGCGATGGCGTGCGGCGCGAAACGGCTTCGAACGAATCGTTGAGCTCGTGTGCATACGGCACCGAGAGTATCGGGCCGTGCTTCGTGCGGAACCAGACCGGCTGGTCGTCGAGCGGCCAGTCCATCATGTAGCGATAGCCGGCTTCCTTGAGCAGGTCGGGCGACTGGTGGGTCTGCGCGATGTACGGGGCCAGCCAGCCGAGCGGCTTCTTCCCCTCGTGCTGCTCGATCGCCGCGGTCGCTTCGGAGATGCACTCGCGTTCCTGTTCCGGCGTCATGTCGCTCTGGCGCTCGACGTTGCTGCGGCCGTGGCCGACGATCTCGTCGCCGCGCTCGCGGAACGCCGCGATCATCTCCGGGCAGTAGTCGTACAGCGCAGTGTTGATCAGCAGCGCCATCGGCAGCTCGTACTTCTGCGCCATCTCGAGCAGTCGCCAGGCGCCGACCCGGTTGCCGTAGTCGCGCCAGGCGAAGCTGCGGCTGTTGGGTTGCGGCGATGGCGGGCCGTAGTCGTTGCCCAGGCCTTCGCCGAAAGAGAAATGCTCGACGTTCAGCGACAGGTGGACCGCGAGCCGCTTGCCCTCCGGCCAGGAATAGTCTGGGCGGCGCGTGATGGCCGAGTAGTCGTAGCGGCCGTGCGTCTTCAGCTTCAGCATGTACGGTCTCCGGTATCGAGCACGTCCGAGAACGCGGCGAAGTCGTCGATGCGTTCGACGGCCATCAGGCCGTCGAGCAGGCGTTCGGTGGCGTCGGCACCCCAGGCGGGTGCGCCCAGTTCGCGGAACTTGCCCTTCAGTTCGTCGTCCGAGTGCGGCGTCGCCGGCTCCCCCTTGGTGACCACGCAATGGCCTTCGTAAGCCGCGCCGTCGCGCATCACGATGCGCAGGTCGACCGGCTGTTCGGCCGGATAGCGTGCGCTGTAGGCCGGCTCCTCCTGCAGGTCGACCTTCTTCGCCAGCGCCTGGATCGCCGGGTCGTCGACGGCCGCCTGCTCGTAGGCAGCCAGGCTGGAGCGGCCATGATGCAGCAGCGTGGCCAGGATGAACGGCACCGAGAAGCGCGCGCCGAAGCTCGACACCACCGCCTTCTCGGCCAGCATCGCGCAGCGTCCATAGGCGCGCACCTCGATGCGCTCGATCGCCGACGGGTCGAGGCGGCCGCCGGGCACCGACGGCTGCAGGTCGAGCAGCGCGTCGATCGCCGAATGCGCATAGCGCCCGGTGGGATAGAGCTTGAAGTAGTTGAGCGCGATGAGCCATTCGCTGCCCAGGCCGTCAACCACCTTCTGCGGATCGAAGGCCTCGCCATAGATGCGCCCGTAGACCGTGCGGTAGCTGTCGACCTCGCCGGTGAAGCCGCATTCGACCAGGCGCGCCGCGGTCAGGCCCATGAAGCCCGAGTGGCCGGTGAAGATGTTGCGCACCGTCGCGCCATCGAGCAGCGTCTGCCGGCTCGAGGCCATGCCCATCGTCGCCGAGACGTTCAGCACTTCGAGCATCTGGCCTGCACTGAAGCCGCGCAGGCAGGCGGCGGCCACTGCGGTGCCGATCACGCCGTAGGTGCCGTGCGGATGCACCGCGATGCGCGTGGCGGTGGCGCGGCTCACCCGCGAGGAGACTTCATAGCCGAGCGCGACTGCACGCAGCAGGTCGGCGCCACTCGATCCCAGGTGCTGCGCCAGTGCCACTGCGCCGGGCACGACCTGGATACCCGGGTGGCCGTGGGCGAACAGGTTGCCTTCATCGAGTTCCAGCCAGGTTCCTGCCGTCCCGCCGAGCAGTGCGGCGTCGAGCGGGTCGGCGCGGCGCGAGGTGCCGACCACCCAGGCACGGCCCGGTGCACGGCCTTCGAGGTGGCGCTCGACGAAGGTCTGCATCTCGGGTTGCGCCATGCCGGCGGCGATCACCGGGATGCAGTCGGCGAGGATCCAGCGTGCCTTGTGCAGCGCGGCCGGGGACAGTGCCGACAGCGGCGTATGGGTGGCGAAGTCGGCGAGCGTGACCAGCCAGGCGGGCGGCGTGCGGTCGCTCATCGGAATCCAGTCGCGCTACGGTTCATCGATGCTCGCGCGAAGCGTGCGTGCTCATTCCGCATCTGCAAGGCTCAGCTCCTTCTTCGATCCGAAGTAGTTCTTCATCACGGCGGCGTGGTATTCGACCGACTCCGGCGTACGGTCGCCCTGCGGCCGGCGCTCGTGGTCGAAATGATTGAAGCGGTCGGTGCCGCGCACCAGCATGCCGGTGAGGCGGGTCTTGCCGGTGAACCGGCAGTGGGTCGGGATGTAGCTGATGCCCACGCCCAGCCGCCTGTCGTCCGAGCGGTTGGGCTCCGAGCCGTGTATCGCGAAGGTATGGTGCAGCGAGAACTGGCCTGGCTTGAGCGGCATCTGCACCGCCTTCGACTCATCGACGAGCGTGTCGATCGCCTGCCGGCGCGGCAGCATGTGGTTGCCGGCGCCTTCGCGGATGCTGTGGCGGAAGCCGCCGCCCAGGTGGCTGCCCGGGATCACCCGCACGCAGCCGCTCTCGGTCGAGCTTTCCGACAGTGCGATCCAGGCGGTGACCTGCTCCTTGGGCTCCAGCCCGAAGTAGGATGCATCCTGGTGCCAGTCGACGAACGCGCCGTCCTTCGCGCCCTTGAGCCACAGGGTCAGCGTGTAGATCAGGATGTCGCCGCCGATCAGGTCCTCGACCGCATCGAGCACCCTCGGGTGGCGGGCGATCTCGTCCACCCAGCTGAACAGCAGGTGCGACTTCGAACCCATGCCGCCGATCTTCAGCGGCCCGAACGCCTGCTCGGACGCTTCCAGCCGGTCGCGGAATCGGCGTGCCTCGGCCTCGCCCATCGCGGTGAGCGGCGACAGGAAACCCTGGGTGCGGTAGGCCTCGGCCTGTGCTTCGGTCAGGTGCTTCATCGGCCTTCCCCCATCACTGGATGCGCGCGCCCGAGGCCTTGACCACGGCGGCCCACTTGGTCGTTTCGGCACGCAGGAACGCGCCGAACTCCTCGGGCGTGTTGGCGATTACGGTCAGTGACTGGTCTTCGAGCTGCTTGCGCAGTTCGCCCTTTAGCAGGCCGGTGACCTCGGTGTTCAGGCGGGCGATCACTGCCGCCGGCGTTCCCGCCGGCACCATCACGCCATTCCAGGTGCTCACTTCATAACCCTTGACGCCGGCATCGGTGACCGTCGGCAGGT
>JBIITW010000038.1:0-27736 GCA_044340265.1 Burkholderiales bacterium
GTGATCGGTGCGATGCCCGACGGGCCGGCGAGGCACTTCTGCAGCGCGCCCGTCACGCAGTCGATCTGCCATTCATCGACCGGCAACGGTGTCCCGCAGAGGGACGCGGTCGCATCGACCTGCAGCATTACGCCATGCCGGCGGCACAGTGCGCCGAGCTCGGCCAGTGGCTGCAGCATGGTGGTCGAGGTATCGCCCTGGCAGCAGGCAAGAAGCTTCGGCGAGAACGCGCGGATCTCGGATTCGATCAGTGCCAGGTCGAACACCGTGCCCCATTCGGCCTCGATCACGCGCACTTCGGCGCCCACCCGACGCGCGATCTCGGCCTTCAGCTGGCCGAAACGCCCGAAGCTCGCGACCAGCACGCGGTCGCCGGGCTCGACCAGCGACACCATCACGGTCTCGATCGCCGAGCGTGCCGTACCGTCGATGCACAGCGTCTGCGTGTTGGTGGTCTCGAACACGCCGCGGTACAGCGCCTGGGTGTCGCGCATGTACTGACGGAACTGGGGATCGAACTGGCCGAGCAGCTGCGCGGACATTGCCCGCAGCACCCTCGGGTCCGCATTGATCGGCCCCGGTCCCATCAGGAGGCGGGGCAGCGGGTTGAGTTCTGAAAGGGCCAGGGCAGGAATGCTCGAAGACATGGGATCAGCCGTCGGGTGAGAAGATCATGGATGACACACCGACGAAGTGTAGAACAGGGGCGTGTCGACGGGTCGAAATATGGCGGCGACCGGCTGCGTCCAGCCGGTCGGCGGCACCGCATGCAACCGCGCGGATGCGCCGGGGACGGGGCTACAATGAAATGCATCATCAGGATCGCGTCCGAAGCCGGGGCCCCCGATCCTTCCGACGAACTGCCCACACACCTGCCGCCGTCCATGCCTCACCTTTGCCAGCATCGCAGTTCGTGCCTGCGTCTGCAGCCGGATCCGGCATGCAACTGATCGAAGCTGCACGGGCGGCAGGCATCGCCACGGGG
The DNA here is from genome assembly GCA_044340265.1 of Burkholderiales bacterium. Taxonomy (GTDB): domain Bacteria; phylum Pseudomonadota; class Gammaproteobacteria; order Burkholderiales; family CAIKXV01; genus CAIKXV01. The sequence continues at coordinate 986 of JBIITW010000038.1, forward strand.
TACCACGATATCTGGGGCAACTGGCGCGATGCGCCCCGATCGACGCTGATCGCCGCGCTGGAGGCGCTCGGCCATGCCGGCGCGCCCGACCCGGAGGCGCTGGCACGCGCGGTGGCAGACCGGATCGCCGCGCAGTCGCTTCGGCTGCTGCCCGAAACAGTGGTGATCGAGGCCGGTTCACCGGCCGTCGTTCAGCTCTCGATGGATGCACTGTCGGCGCACGCGCCGGGTGCCGGTCATCTGCTCGCCTGGTCTGTCGTGCTCGAATCGGGTGAGCGGATCGAAGGCGGGTCGAGGCCTGTGTCTGACGAGACCGCGCTCGCGCTGCCTGGCCTGCCCGCAGGACAGCATCGCCTGTCGGTGCGGCGGGTGCCTGCGGCGGTAGACCAGCCGGCAGGCGAGGGCGCCGGCGTCGCACCGATGGCAGAGTCGATGCTGTTGTGCGCCCCCGGACGCTGCCATCTGCCGGCGCGCCTGCGCGAGGGCGGGCGTGAGTGGGGCATCGCGGTCCAGCTGTACGGGCTGCGTTCCCGGCGCAACTGGGGCATCGGCGATTTCACCGACCTGCTCGCCCTGGTCGACACCGCTGCCGGACTGGGCGCGGCGGTGCTCGGGCTCAATCCGCTGCATGCCCTGGCCCTCGACCGGCCGGAGCAGTCCAGCCCCTACTCGGCAGTGAGCCGCCTGTTCCTGCATCCGCTGTACCTCGATCCTGAACGCATCGATGTGTTCTCCGACCCGACGATCGTGCCTGCGCTGTGCCGGAGGCTGGCGCCCGAGCCTGCGCGCGGTGCGCTGCGCGATGCCGCGCGGGTCGACTACCCGGGCGTTGCAGCGCTGAAGCTGAGCGTGCTTCGCGCAATCCACGATGCGTTCCGGCGCGAGGAATGTGGCGAGGGCGCTGCCGTCGCGGCGCGCAGCAGCTGGAGCCTTGCTTTCGAAGCATTTGCCTCCGGTACGCCCGGCCTGCGCCTGCACGCGACCTGGCAGTCGATCCAGTCCGCCCTGCATGCGGCCGATCCGGCCGTATGGGGCTGGCCGTGCTGGCCTGAATCGCTGCGCGATCCAGCCGGGCCGGCGGTGGCTGACTGGGCGCGCGCGCATGCGCGGGACATCGACTTCCATGTCTTCCTCGAATGGATTGCCTCGCGCCAATGGCAGCAGGTACGTGCACGGGCGGCGGCTGCCGGCGTCCAGCTCTACGGCGATATCGCGCTGGGCGCCGATCGCGGGGGTTCCGAGGTGTGGGCCGCGCAGGCTGAGTACGCGCTGTCGATCAGCGCCGGTTGCCCGCCGGACGACTTCAACCTGCAGGGGCAGGACTGGGGCCTGCCGCCCTTGCGGCCCGATCGTCTGCTGGCCACTGGCTGCGCTGCGTTCCGTTCCTCGCTGGCCGCGAACATGGCGCGCTTCGACGCATTGCGCCTGGACCATGTGATGAGCCTGATGCGGCTGTTCTGGATCCCGCCAGGGCCGGGCGCGGCTGCGGGTGCCTATGTGGATTATCCGTTCGAGGCGATGCTGGCGACGCTGCGCATCGAGAGCCTGCGTCACGGCTGCATGGTGATCGGCGAGGACCTCGGTACGGTGCCGCCGGCGGTGCGCGAAGGCCTGCGCGCCGCCGATGTGCTCTCCTATCGTCTGCTCGTGTTCGAACGCGATGCACCGGGGCATTTCCGCCGGCCGGCCGACTATCCCGGCCTGTCGCTGGCATCCATCGGCAGCCACGACCTGTCACCCCTCCAGGGGTGGTGGCAGGCCGATGACCTCGCGCAACGGCTCCGCCTGGGACTGCTCGACCCGGGCCAGCATGAACGTTTCGCATGGGATCGCGGCGAGGCCCGAAAGGCGCTGCTGGAGGCCCTGGCCGAGTGCGGACTGCTGCCCGATGGCGAAGCAGCCGATGCCGGTCGGTATGCGATGCTTCCCGCGCCGCTGGTCGACGCGGTACATGCCTTCCTCGCCCTTGCCGGGTCGATGTGGACGATGGTCAACGCCGAGGATGTCTTCGACCTGGTCGATGCCACCAACCTGCCGGGCACGACCGTGGAGCATCCGAACTGGTCGCGGAAGCTGCCGTTGCCGGTCGAGGACTGGTCCGCGCATGCGCGCTGGCACGCAATCGCCGGCACGCAGCAGGCGCGATCGCGCCCGGCGCGTTGACGCCCGGCGCGGAGCGTACGCTCAGTCCACCTTCGCGCCGGCGACGCGCGCGACCTCGGCCCACTTGGCGATCTCCTTGCGGATGAACGCGCCGAACTGCTCCGGCGTCTGCGCAGCCGAAGGCGTCGCGCCCTGTTGCGCAAAGCGCTCGCGCACCTCCGCCGAGGCGATCGCCTTGAGCACTTCGCGGTTCAGGCGCTGCACGATCGGACGCGGCGTGTCCGCCGGCGCCAGCAGTCCGAACCAGATCACCAGCTCGTAGCCGGGCAGGCTTGCGGCCTCGGCGACCGTCGGCAGTTCCGGCAGCAGCGGCAGGCGGTTGCGCGAGGTCACGGCCAGGGCGCGTACCTTGCCCGACTTGATGTGCGGCATCGCCGTGGGCAGCGGCTCGATCTGCAGCTGGACCTGGCCGCCGATGAGGTCGGCGATGGCTGCGGCGCCGCCCTTGTAGGGCACGTGCACCATGTCGATCTTCGCCAGTGTCTTCAGCAGTTCGGTGCCCATGTGCTGCGAGGTGCCGGCACCCGCCGAGGCGTAGTTGAGCGACCCCGGCCGGTTGCGGGCGAGCGTGATCAGATCCTTCATGGTGGTCGCCTGCAACGACGGGGTGACCAGGACAACGCTCGGCACCTCTGCCAGCGCCGCGATCGGTGCGAATGCCTTGACCGGGTCGTAGGGGAGGTTGCGGTACAGGGCCGGACTGACCGCTACCGTGCTGGTCGCACCGAACGCGAGCGTGTAGCCGTCCGCGTTCGCCCGGGCGGCGATGCCCAGGCCCAGGGTGCCGCCGGCGCCGGCACGATTGTCGATCACCACGTTCTGCTTCATCTGCTCGGACAGGCTCTGTCCGATGATCCGGGCGACCAGGTCGTTGATGCCGCCCGGCGGGAACGGCACCACCATCCGGATAGGCCGATCCGGATAGGCCTGCTCCACAGCCGACTGCGCGCCTGCGCTCGACATGCACAGGGAAACGATGGCTGCGAAGCAGGCGCCAGCGGCCATCCTGCGCGTCGGACGCAGCATTGCCGATGCCGCTGCGCTCGAGGATGCGATGCCTGCGCTACCCGCGCTACCTGTTGCCATGTGCCTGCTCCCTGGGGTTGTCGGCGCGCGCCGGACCGAGTGTCGTGCATGCAGCCACGGGCAGGTCGCGCGGCGCGGAGCATGGCACACTTGGCGATATTCGGCGAACCTTCGGGTCAGGCATCCGTGGGTAATCGCCAGACCGGAAAGGGGCAGGACATGCGGGTGGCGATCATCGGGGCAGGCAGCATCGCGCGCATCGCGCTCGAACACACGCAGCGCGGCACGCTGGGTGATGTAGAGGTGGTGGCGCTGATGGGGAGGAGCATGAATTCGCGTGGCCGGGCGCTGGCGGAGGCGAACGGGTGTGCGTTCGTCGCCGACCTCGATGCCCTGCTCGCCACCGCGCCGGATGTCGTGGTCGAGGCTGCCGGACATGAGGCGGTGCGAAGCCATGCAGAGGCGGTCCTCGCACGCGGGCTGGCACTGGTGGTGCTGTCCTGCGGTGCGTTGGCCGACGACGCCCTGCGTGGCCGGCTCGAAACCACCGCGCGCACGTCCGGTGGCTTGCTGTACGTACCCTCGGGTGGCATCTGCGGCCTCGACGGACTGAAGACGATGGCGCTGGCCGGCGTGGATGAAGCGTCCATCGCCGTCACCAAGCCGCCGATCGCATGGAAGGGCATCGCCTATGTCGAGCAGCTGGGCATCGATCTGGCCGGGCTGCGCGAGGCGACCGTGCTCTACGACGGTCCGGTGCGCGAGGGCGCCGCATATTTCCCGGCGAACGTGAACATCGCGGCCGGCCTCGCGCTGGCCGGCATCGGCTTCGATCGCACGCGGCTCAAGGTCGTGGCCGATCCGGCGCTTACCCGCAACACCCACTTCATCGAGATCCGCGGCAAGGCGAGCGACATCTCGATCCGGCTCGCCAATGTGGCGGATCCGGACAATCCGAAGACGGCCTGGCTTGCCTGCTACAGCGCCCTGTGTGCGATCCGCGAAGCGAAGAGCAACGTCCGCTACGGCACCTGAAACACACGCTGCACCTCGGCCGTCCGGATGCGCCTGCGAGCGCCGCTGCCGTTCAAACGTTCAACCGCTCAGCCATGCAGCCGGCTGTGGCTGGGCACCCGCGCCATCAGGTATTCCATCTGGTCGGCCAGGATGCGCCGGTTCTGCAGGATCATGTGCTCATGCCGGTTCGGGACATAGGGCAGGTAGAGCAGCGGCATGCGCGCGGCTTCGGGCGTGCGGTTGTCCTTCCGGCTGTTGCAGGAACGGCAGGCGGTCACGACGTTCATCCAGCGATCTTCGCCACCGCGGGACAGCGGCACGATATGGTCGCGTGACAGTTCGCGCTCGCGCATCCGGTCACCGCAGTAGGCACAGATCTGCCGGTCGCGCACGAACAGCGCCGGATTGATCAGCGCCGGTTCGCGGTCGAAGGCCTTCGAGAATACGCCCGACCCCTTGATCGCGATGATGCTGGCGGTCGACAGCTCGGAGCGCTCGCCGGTGCTGCGCGAGAGGCCGCCGTGGAAGGTGCGGACGATGGTGCCGATCGACCAGGCGACCTGGTGTTTCGCGTGGTAGGTGATTGCCTCTTCGACCAGCAGCCACCGGCGTGGAGTGCCCGCCGGATCCACCTCCAGGATCAGCGGTTCACCTCGGGCGCGGCTACCGTAGGCAGTCATGGTTCCCGAACGATAGGAACGATACGCCCGGATGTCAAGTCGCACGGGGGTGGCGACCCTGCTGCCTCGCGAAGATGCGCGCGGGGCAGATGGTGGGGCGGATGGTGAGGCTGATGGCGGAAGAGAGTGCGAGTCGAACGCACGGAGGACTGGATCACAGCCCTCACCGGGTTTGAAGTCCGGCCGTCCCACCGGGGACGTTTCCCTTCCCTTGCAGCGGCGTGATTATCTCATGCGTCGGGGTGCGCAGCCTCGGGATAGACATCGGCAACCTTGCGCCGGAGCTTGCGCGCATCGCCGACGCGAAGCGTCAATCCGGCACTGTCGAAATGCTCGAGGATCTGGATCGCGAGGCTGCGGCCGACGCCCGCATGGTCGCGATACTGGGCGGCACTGAACTGGCCGCCCGGCGACGCCTTCGCAGTCTGCTCGACGACCCGGGCAAGGGCGACGATCGCCGAGCGCAGGTAGATCCGTTGCGGATCGAGGCGAACCAGTTCGCCGCGCTTGATCCGGCGCTGGAGCATGGCCTGCAGGGTCTTCTCGTCGAGCTTCAGCGTGGCTGCGATCTCGCGCACCTGGGGCGGCGCATGGGGTGTCTTCGACAGCAGGGGCCGCACCCGCTTCCAGAGTGCCTCGTCGGCACTGTTGGCTGCGGCATCGAAGCCCGGTACGCGGGCCAGTCCACCGGCCAGTTCGAGCAGGCGCGCCTGCACGGCATCGCGCAGCACTGCCTGCAGGATCTCGTCGGGCAGTGCCAGCCCGGCATTCTTCTGCAGCTGCGCGAGCTCGATGCCGGTGGCCTGCGGCGATTTCGCGTGGAAGCTGCGCACCTCAGCCACCAGGGCCTCGCGCATCGCGGCCAGGCGCGCCGGGACGAAGCCACGGCGCAGCTCGCGGCCGAGCACCTGAAGGCCCGCGTTTCGATAGAGCTGCTGCGCCGCGGCTGCCGTGAGGTTGAATCGGCGTTCGAACAGCGACAGATCGATGCCGGCCGCTGCCTGCGGCATCAGCGCGGCGAGCACCTCGGCCGGCGCGCCCTGGTCGAGCGCGGCCAGCTCGAGTTGCCGCTCTGCGATGCGCCGCCGGCGTGGCGGCGGGAATGGATCGATCACATGGCCGCCGCCGATCGTGCGCTGCGCCGAGAAGTCGCGCACGATGAAACGGTCGCCGGCGATCGCGCCCACCGGCTGGTCGAGGACGATCTGCGCCATCTCGGCGCTGCCCGGTGCGATCGAGAGGTCGCGCCGGGTGGAGATGCGGCCGGTCACGTCCACCGTGCCGAGGTGAAGGTGCACCGGTGTCCAGTGGCGCAGCGCATGCGGTTCGCTGGCAAGGGCTCGCAGGTGCACGTCGATGCGCAGGGTCGGCGCATGGATCGCCGGATCGACGAGCCATTCGCCGCGTTCGATCGCGTCCTTCTGCAGTTCGGCACCGGTGAGGTTCACCGCGCAGCGCGCCCCGGCCTGCGCCTGTTCGACGGTACGTCCCTGGACCTGCAGCCCGCGCACCCGGACCGCCGTACCCGAGGGCGACAGGCAGAGCGCGTCGCCCACCTTCACGCTGCCGGCGAAGATCGTGCCGGTCACCACGGTGCCGCTGCCGGCGACGGTGAAGCAGCGATCGATGGCCAGGCGGAAGAAGCGGCCCTCGACGGCGCGCCGGTGCCGTGCCGCCAGCGCGGCGACCAGCCGCGCGCGCAGGTCGTCGATACCATCACCGGTCATCGCCGACACGGCGACCGCAGGCGCATCCTGCAGCACCGTGCCTTCGACCAGCATGCGCACCTCGGCGGTGACGGCCTCCACCCGCGCAGGCGGCACCCGGTCGGACTTGGTGATCACCAGCAGCCCATCGCTGACGCCAAGCAGGTCGAGGATCGCGAGGTGCTCCCGCGTCTGCGGCATCACGCCGTCATCGGCCGCGACCACCAGCAGCACGAAATCGATCCCGGAAACGCCAGCCAGCATGTTGCGCACGAACCGTTCATGGCCCGGGACGTCGATGAAGCCGATGGCATTGCCGTCGGGCAGCCGAAGGTGCGCGAAGCCGATGTCGATCGAGATGCCACGCCGCTTTTCCTCGGGCAGCCGGTCGGTATCGATGCCGGTGAGTCGATGCACCAGCAGCGTCTTCCCGTGGTCGATGTGACCTGCGGTGGCGATGATCATCGCGGGGACCCGTAGCGGTACGACATCGGATCAGTCCGCCAGCAACGGCAGCTGCGCCAGCAGTACGGCCTCGCCTTCTGCTTCGAGGCAGCGCAGGTCGAGCAACAGCGCGTTGTCGTGGATGCGGCCGATGACCGGGCGGGGCAGGGCACGCAGGCGGGCCGCGAGCCGGTCCAGGCCACCGCCGCGTCCTGCCAGCCGGATCGACAGCGCGGCGCTCGGCAATCGGTCGACCGGCAACGAGCCGCTGCCGATCTGGCTAGAACAGTCGACGATGTCTACCGTTGCCCGCGGGCCCAGCGCCGCGGCGAGCGCGGGCAGCACCCGCCGCGCGCAGGCGTGGATCTCCTGCTGCGGGCGGCTCAGCAGGCGCAGCGCGGGCAGGCGCTGACGCAGCCGGTCGGGGTCGAGATAGAGGCGCAGCGTGGCCTCGAGGGCCGCGATGGTCATCTTGTCCAGGCGCAGCGCACGCTTGAGCGGACATCTGCGGATGCGGTCGATCAACGCCTTGCGCCCGACGATCAGGCCGGCCTGCGGTCCGCCGAGCAGCTTGTCGCCGCTGAAGGTCACCACGTCGGCGCCATCGGCCAGCGATTCCTGCGGCGTCGGTTCGTGCGGCAGGCCGTACGGGGTCAGGTCGATCAGCGAACCGCTGCCCAGGTCTTCCAGCATCGGCAGGTCATGGGCATGGGCGATCGCCGCCAGGGCCCGGGTCTCGACGATGGAGGTGAACCCCTCGACCTGGTAATTGCTCGGGTGTACGCGCATCAGGGCGGCCGTCGAACGTCCGATGGCCTCTTCATAGTCGCGGCCATGGGTCCGGTTGGTGGTGCCGACCTCGCGCAGCTTGCAGCCGGCCCGGCTCATGATGTCCGGCATGCGGAACGCACCGCCGATCTCGATCAGTTCGCCGCGCGACACGATGACCTCGCGGCGCGCCGCAAGCGCGGTCAACGTCAACAGTACCGCTGCCGCATTGTTGTTGACCAGCGTGGCGGCTTCCGCACCGGTGATCCGGCACAGCAGCTTCTCGACATGGCTGTCGCGTTCGCCGCGCCGGCCGGTGGCGAGATCGAACTCCAGGTTCGACGGCTGGCCCATCACGGCCATCACCGCCTCGATCGCCTCGGGTGCCGCCCAGGCACGGCCGAGGTTGGTGTGCAGCACGGTGCCGGTCAGGTTGAGCACCGGCTGCAGCCCGGGCCGGCCAGCCTGGTCGAGTGCACGAGTGCACTCGGCGAAGAATGGATCCGGCTCGAAAGCCACGGAGGCCGCTCGCAGGCCCTCGAGGCCTGCGCGCATGGCCTCGAGCGTCAGCGAGCGGCCGTGCCGTTCGATCAACCGCTGTCCCTCGGGCGATCGCAGCAGGCGGTCGACCGAGGGCGGGTGCTGGACTGCAGCGGAAGGATCGTTCACGGCATGGCGTCAGTCTTCCCAGACCTTCTCGGGCAGGGGCAACCCCTTCAGGTCGTCCGCCGTGAGGGGCCGGTCGGGCTCGATCCCCATCCGCGACAGCAGGAGCTGGAGCTGACGGGTGTGCTGCGCTGAATGCCAGGCACAGCGCTCGAGCAGGACCGACAGCGGCTGGTCGCCGAAATAGGTCTTGACGACCTGTTTCGCGTGCGGATCGGTCTTCTCGTGCTGCGCCCACCAGTCGTGCAGCCGCTGCTTCACCTCGCCTGCGTAATCGGCGACCTGCTGCGGTCGCGTGATCGAATCCTCGGGTGGCTTGACCGGCTGCTCGATGGTGAACTCGATGCCCTGTACCGCCTCGAGCATCGCCTCCTGGATGCGGACCAGGTGGTGCGCGAGTTCACGATAGGTGCGCTTGCGGCCGGACATCGGCAGCAGTTCGTTGAACTTGTCGCCAGGCAGCTGCGGCACGAAGCGCTGCGCACCGGCCAGGACCACTTCGGCACGTTGCACCAGCTGTGCCGGGGTGAGCGCCGGGCCGCCGTCGAACTGGAGGCCGAGGAACTTCGCCACTTCGGGGATGACCTGGCCGAGCACCCACTGGTCGCCACGGGCGACCACGGGGGTCGTCTTGGCGCCGAGCGCGGTCAGTTCGGCAAGCCCGTCGGGGTCGTTGAAGATATCGATGATGTCGAATTCGATATCGAGTCGCGAAAGAAACTCTTTCGTCCGGAGGCAGCTCGTTCAGCCGGGCTTGGTGAAGAAGCGGATGCGTTGTGCCTGGGCCATGGGACCTCCTGGTATCGGGTTGCCGTAACAGCGCCGCATTTTAGTCCAACACGCGCATCGACGTGCGCCTGTATTGCATCGTCTCCGGCAAGTCCAGGTGGCAAGGGGCAGGCGGTCGCTGGCATGAGCAGGGCATGGCTTCCCTGTCCGGGCCGCGGTGCGCACCCTGAGCCCTGCCGGTGCGGACGTATACTCAGGCCCGGGCGCGGGTCGACCGCGACGTCGATGGACAGCAACGGGGGGAGAGGCGATGCGCAGGAACCGGATCAAGCAGTTGTGGCGCGAAGGCAAGCCGGCGATCGGGGGATGGCTGTCGATCCCGCACTGCTTCGCGGCGGAGGTGATGGCGCATACCGGCCTCGACTGGCTGTGCGTCGACATGCAGCATGGCTGCATCGATTACTCCGACGCGGTGCCGATGCTCACCGCGATCTCCACCACCGACGTCACGCCGCTGGTGCGCGTGCCCTGGAACGAGCCGTCGATGATCATGAAGGTGCTCGATGCCGGTGCCTACGGCGTGATCGTGCCGATGGTCAGCAATCGCGCCGAAGCCGAGCGCGCGGTCGCCGCGTGCCGCTATCCGCCCCGCGGCATGCGCAGCAACGGACCCAACCGCGTGCTGTACTACGCCGGCGCCGACTACCAGAAGCATGCCGACGAGGAAGTGATCTGCGTGGTGATGATCGAGACGCCCGAGGGCATCGAGAAGATGGACGAGATCATCTCCACGCCAGGGGTCGACGCGGCCTACATCGGACCCACCGACCTCGCCCTGGCGCTCGGCCTGCCGCCGGTGATGGACAACGACGAACCCAGGCACATCGAGACGGTGAACGCGATCCTCGCATCCTGCAAGCGGCATGGCGTGGTGGCCGGCATCCATACCAACAGTTCGAAGTTCACGCAGCGCTACATCGACCAGGGTTTCGGCATGGTCATGCTGGTGCCCGATCGCGGAGCGATGTCGAACTATGTCAAGGCCGAGGCGGCGCGGCTGACCGGCTGGTCGCCGATGAAGCCGGTCGGCGGACCGTCCGGCGGCGGCTACTAGGACGCGGCGCGCACGCATGTTCCTGTTCGAACACGATGCCAAGGCGCTGCTCGGGACGTTCGGCGTGTCGACGCCCGAAGGTTGCTGGGTGGATGCGGCCGGCCATGTCGAAGGCAAGCTGCCGTCCGGTCTGCTGATCGTCAAGGCGCAGGTGGCCGGTGGCGGGCGCGGCAAGGCCGGTGGCATCTGCCGCGCAGCCGATGCTGCGCAAGCCCTGGACATCGCCGCCCTGCTGCAGGCCGGGCCGCTGGGCGGACTGGCCGTGGCGGGTTGCCGCGTCGAGCAGGCGCTCGACGGCGCACGCGAGGTCTATCTGTCGCTCACGCTCGATGCGGCGAACGCGCAAGTGCAGGTACTCGCGTCGGATGCGGGCGGCGTCGATATCGAATCGGCCGACCCGGCGTCGCTGGTGCGCGAGACCGCTGCGCTGGATGCACCGTCGATCGCGGCCGCGACCCGACGCGCCGCGCAGCGGCTGTCGCCGGGCAACCGGGACGCCGTGGTGGAGGCGGGCGAGCGCCTGGCCGCCGCCTTCGTCGCCCTCGATGCGCAGATGATCGAGATCAACCCGCTGTTCGTGATGCCGCCGCAGCCTCGGGCGCAGCGCGTCGAGGGGGGCGACGCACCGCGCTGGGTCGCCGCCGATGCCAAGCTGATCACCGACGACAATGCGCTCTACCGGCAGCCGGCGCTGGCCGCGCTCGTCGAGCGGGCAGCGGGACGCTACCCTGAAGCGGCGCGCAAGTGGCGCCATGGCTGCGATTATGTGGTGGTCGATACGGCCGGTGAGATCGCATTGCTGACCACCGGCGCCGGGCTGAGCATGATGCTGATCGACGAATTGCGCGCACAGGACCTGCGCCCCTACAACTTTCTCGACGTGCGCACCGGCGGCCTGCGCGGGGATCCGCAGCGGCTGATCGACGTGCTCGGATGGATGAGCGAGGGCGCGCAGGTGCGCGTGCTGCTGGTCAACATCTTCGCCGGCATCACCCACCTGGGCGAGTTCTCGCGCCTGCTGGTGCAGGCACTCGATGCGGTGCCGGAGTTCCGGGTGCCGGTGGTGGCGCGCCTGGCGGGGCCGGGGTTCGATGAGGCTGTCGAGGTGCTCGGTGCGCGCGGCGTGAAGGTCGAGGCCGACCTCACGCGCGCCATCGATTCGGTGCGCGTCGCGCTGGGCCGCGACGTGGCGGCGGCCGGGGGCAGGGCATGATGCCGAGGCCGGTGTTTTCGCTGTCGGTCGACCGGCATACGCCGGTGCTGGTGCAGGGCATCACCGGTCGTGCCGGCCAGCGTCATGCACGGATGATGCGCGACGCCGGCACGGCGATCGTCGGCGGCGTCAGTGCCCGTGCAGACATCGGGCCGATCGATGGCATCCCGGTGTTCGGCGACTGTGCCGATGCAGTGGCCGCCACCGGCGCAGTGGCCAGCGTGCTGCTGGTCGGCGCAGCCCAGGTGCTGCCTGCGGTGACCGAGGCGCTGGCCGCCGGCATCCGGCTGCTGGTGACGCCCACCGAGGGCGTGCCGGTGCATGATGCGGTCGAGATCCGCCGGCGGGTCGATGCCGCCGGTGCGGTCTGGATCGGTGCATCGACCCCGGGCATGGCCATCCCCGGCGAGGCCAAGCTCGGCTTCCTGCCCGACGTGTCGCTGGCGCCCGGCCCGGTCGCGATGGCATCCAAGAGCGGCACCCTGTCCTATGAGGCGGGCTTCCGGCTGGTACAGGCCGGGCTCGGCCAGTCGGCCTGGATCGGCGTCGGCGGCGACCCGGTCAAGGGCACCCGCTTCGCCGACCTCGCGCCCTGGCTTGCGCGCCATGGTCGTACCGAGGCCGTGCTGCTGGTGGGCGAGATCGGCGGCAACGAGGAAGAGGAATTCGCCGCGGCGATCGCCGCCAGCCGGCTCGACAAGCCGGTGGTTGCACTGATCGCCGGCCGTACCGCACCGGGCGGGGTCAGCATGGGCCATGCAGGTGCATTGACCTGGGGCAGCTTCGGCACCTGGGAGGCAAAGCGTGCGGCACTGTCGGCGGCGGGTGTGCAGGTCTGCGCGACCATCGACGAGGCCGTGCAGGCACTGGCCAGGGCATTGGGAAAGACGCCCGGATAGTTCCGGGAGGGATGCCCGGCCGCAGCCTCGGCGCGACGGTCGGCAGCACCACTTCGAAGGGGAGAGGATCTTGGATTTTCGATTGACCGCTGAACAGCGGGCGCTGGTGGATGCGGTGGCACAGGTGCGCCGCGACGTGCTCGAACCGAACGCGATGAAGTGGCTCGACGGCACCTGGCCGGCCGAGAACCTGAAGGCGCTGGCCGAGATCGGCGTGATGGGCATGGCGGTGCCCGAGGAGTACGGCGGCTCCGGCATGGGCATCTTCGAGACGGCGCTGGCGCTGGAAGAGATCGGCAAGGCCTGCTATGTGACGGCGATGGCGGTACTCGGCGAAGTCGGCACCCAGACCCGGATCATCTCGACCTATGCGCCCGAGCACGTGAAGCGTGCAATCCTGCCGAAGATCGCCAGCGGCGAGGGGATCCTGTCGATCTGCATGACCGAACCGGATGCCGGAACCGACGTCGCCAGCTATCGCACCAACACCCGTGTAGAAGGCGAGAAGGTGGTGATCAACGGGGTGAAGACCCTGATCAGCCGCGCCGACATCGCCGACATGATGGTGGTGTTCACCCGTGTCGACGGCGTGCCCGGCGGTGCCGGCATCGGCTGCGTGCTGGTCGAGAAGGGCGCCCCCGGCATGACTGCGACCGCGAAGTACCACACGATGGGTGGCGAGTACCTGTGCGAGGTGGTGTTCGACAACTGCGTGCAGCCGCGCGAGCACCTGGTGATCACGGACAACGGCATCAAGCGGCTGATGAGCGCCTTCAACACCCAGCGCATCCTGAACCCGGCCATCTGCCTCGGCCTGGCGGAAGGCGCACTGGAAGCATCGGTCCGTTACCTGCGCGACCGCTCCGCATTCGGCAAGCCGATCGGCGAGTTCCAGGGCATGCGCTGGAAGGCTGCAGACATGTACGTCGACATCGAGGCGGCGCGCAGCCTGCTCTGGCGAGCGGCGCATTCCGGCGACCAGTTCCCCGATCCGACGCTTGCCGCGGCGGCGAAGATCTACTGCAACGAAATGGGTATCCGGGTCACCAGCGAGGCGATACAGGTGCACGGCGGATACGGCTTCACCGACGAGTTCGCGGTATCGCGTTTCTTCCGGGGCGTGCGCTATGGCAGCCTGGGCGGTGGCACGACGGAGACACTGCGCAACCTGGTCGCGCGCAAGCTGGTCGACGACATGGACCTCGCCACCGGGCTCGCGGGCCTGGGTACATTCTGAACGGATCCAGAACGGATTCCGAAAGACACGCACCAACAACAGACACCAGAGGAGAACGGCAATGGATCTCGGACTCAACGGCAAGGTCGCCATCGTCACCGGCGGCAGTGAAGGCATCGGTCGCGCGAGCGCAATCCGGCTGGCCGCCGAAGGGGCGAAGGTCGCCATCTGCGCGCGCAGGCAGGGACCGCTGGATGAAGTCGCAGCGACGATCCGCGCGGCCGGCGGCGAGGTGACCGCGGTCAGCGTCGACGTGATGTCGGCCGAGGCGCTGAAGGCGTTCATCGACGGCGTCGCCGCGAAGTACGGCCGGATCGACATCCTGGTCAACAATGCAGGCACGTCGATCTCGAAGCATTTCGGCGAGATCGACGATGCCACCTGGCACCTCGACCTCGAACTGAAGCTGATGGGCGCGATCCGCGGTTGCCGCGCGGCGATCCCGTACATGCAGAAGCAGGGCGGCGGGCGCATCGTCAACATCACCACCATCGGCGGCAAGCAGCCGCGGCCCAGTTCGACGCCGACCTCGGTCACGCGCGCGGCCGGACTGGCACTGACCAAGGCGCTGTCGAAGGACTACGCGAAGGACAACATCCTGGTCAACACGGTGTGCATCGGCCTGATCAAGAGTGGCCAGCACGAGAAGCGCGCCGACAAGGCCGGCACCCCGCGCGAGGTCTACTACGCCGACAAGGCGAAGGCCGCGGGCATTCCGCTCGGGCGATTCGGCGAGGCCGCGGAGGCAGCGAACGTGATCGCCTTCCTGGCATCGGAGGCGGCGAGCTATGTCACCGGCACCAGCGTGAACCTGGACGGCGGCACGTCCGGCGCGCTGTAGCGGCGGGCGGCGGCCCGCGTGCGGCGTCCCGACCGGAATCGCCCGAGGTGAGCCCGCCCGCGGTACCGGCGTGCTCGTCGCCGGGACGGCTGGCCGCACCACGCAGCCTGCTGTTCACGCCACTGGCCCTGCGCGGCGTCGTCGCGCGCAACCGCACCGTGGTGTCGCCGATGTGCCAGTACGCTTCACAGGCCGGCGGTCCGGACGACTGGCACCTGGTGCACCTGGGCAAGTTCGCGTTGGGCGGGGCGGGCATCGTGTTCACCGAAGAGACGGCGGTGGAGGCGCGCGCGCGCAAGACGCATGGCTGCGCGGGCATCTATGCCGACGCGCACCATCCGGTCTACCGGCGGATCACCGATTTCCTGCGCCGGCACGGCTCCGTGCCGGCGATCCAGCTCGGCCATTCCGGACGCAAGGCGGCGAGCGGCCCGCCATGGACGATGTTCCAGCCGCTGGTCGATGCAGATGCCGCGCGCGGGCTTTCGCCCTGGCAGCCGGTCGCGCCGAGCCCGATCGCGCACCGCGCCGATGCGCAGGTGCCGCTGGCGCTCGACCGCGCCGGCATGGACGCCGTGCTCGCGGCGTGGCGTGATGCGACGCTGCGCGCGCTCGACTGCGGCTTCGAGATCATCGAGGTGCACGGCGCGCACGGATACCTCATCCATCAGTTCCTGTCGCCGCTGGCCAACCATCGCCAGGATGCGTACGGAGGGTCGCTGGAAAACCGGATGCGCTTTCCACTCGAGATCGTCGATGTCGTGCGGGCTGCATGGCCCGCCGACCGGCCGCTGTTCTTCCGGGTGTCCGCGGTCGATGGCGATGGCGGCGTCTGGAGCCTGGACGATACGGTGGCGCTGGCGCGGGCGCTGCGTGAACATGGCGTGGACGTCGTCACCTGTTCCTCGGGCGGCATCAACGGTCCGCTCAACATGGCCATCGTGCCGCGCACGCCCGGCTACCAGGTGCCCTATGCGGCCAGGGTCCGGCGCGAAGCGTCGGTGATGAGCTGCGCGGTCGGCCTGATCACCGAGCCCGCGCATGCCGAAGCCGTGTTGCAGGCGGGAGATGCCGACCTGATCGCGCTGGCGCGTGAACTGCTCTACAACCCGAACTGGCCGGTGCATGCGGCGCGTGCGCTGGGCGAACCCGACTACCTCGACACCCTGCCTGCCGACTATGCGTGGTGGCTGAAGCGGCGTGAGCAGGTGCGCGACCTCTCCCGATCGGAATGACCTTGCCAGCAACGAAGACGCCGCGCCCGGCCCGGCGCAGCCTGCGCATCGCTGTCGACATCGGTGGCACCTTCACCGACGGGCTCGCCGTGCTGTCCCCGGGTGGTCGCATCTGGGTGGGCAAGTGCCTGACCACGCCCGACGATCCCGGCGAGGCGGTCAGCACGGTGATCGCCGACCTGCTGCGCCAGGTCGCGCGGGGGGGCGATGCGATGCCGCCGGTGGGCGAAGTCGTGCACGGGACGACGCTGGTCACCAACACGCTGATCGAGCGCAAGGGTGCGCGCACTGCATTGCTGACCACGACCGGCATTGGCGATGCGCTCGACATCGGGCGCGAGTGGCGTTACGACCTGTACGACCTCGACCTGCAGATCCCCGTGCCGCTGGTGCCGCCCGACAGGCGGATCGAAGTCGCAGGCCGCCTGGATGCCACCGGTGCCGAGGTGCAGCCGATCAGCGATGCGGCGCTTTCCCGCTGCCTGCGCGCGCTTGCCCGCCTCGATGTCGAGGCCGTTGCGGTCTGCCTGCTGCACGGCTATCTCGACGATGCGCATGAACGCCGCGTGCGTGCGGCCGTGCAGGCACGCCTGCCCGGGCTGCCGGTCTCGATATCGTCGGCGGTCGCGCGCGAGATCGGCGAGTATGAACGCATGTCGACGACCGTCGCCAATGCCTATGTGCAGCCGCTGGTGGCGCGCTACCTGGAACAGCTGCAGGGGCGCATCGGCGAGCTCGCCCCCGCGGCTTCATTGAAGATCATGGTGTCCAGCGGAGGCTTCACCTCCGGCGAGGCCGCGGCCGAGACGCCGATCACGCTGCTCGAGTCGGGTCCGGCGGCCGGCGTGCTGTCGGCGCTCAATACCGCACGCGCGAACGGGCTGGACACGATCCTCGCATTCGACATGGGAGGTACGACCGCCAAGGCCTGTGTCGCGGTGGGCGGCGAGCCGCTGATCGCGCACAGCTTCGAATGTGCGCGGGTGCATCGGTTCAAGCGCGGGTCGGGGCTGCCGATCCTGATCCCGAGCATCGACCTGATCGAGATCGGTGCCGGCGGCGGCTCGATCGCGCATGTGAATGCACTGGGCCTGCTGAACGTCGGTCCGGAGAGTGCCGGCGCAGTGCCGGGACCTGCCTGCTACCCGGGTGGCGGGCGCGACGCGACCGTGACCGATGCCGACCTCGTCCTGGGCTACCTGAACCCGGACAACTTCCTTGGCGGCGAAATGAAGCTGTCCGTGTCCGACGCCACGACCGCGCTGGGCCGCCTGGCGCGGCCGCTGCGGCTCAGCACCGACCAGGTGGCGCGCGGCATCGTCGACATCGTCAACGAGAACATGGCGTCGGCGGCGCGCATCCACATCGCAGAGAAGGGCCACGATCCGCGCACGTTCACGCTGGTGGCCACCGGGGGTGCCGGTCCGCTGCATGCGGTCGAGGTCGCGCGCCTGCTGCGCATTCCGCGCGTGCTGGCGACCATCGCGGCGGGCGCCGGTTCCTGCCTCGGCCTGCTGGCCGCGCCGGCGAGGGTCGACCGTGCATGGTCCAGTCCGGCGCTGCTCTCGGAGACCGACTGGGCGGCCGCGGCGCGCGTGATGCAGGCGTTGCGCGCGGATGCCCAGCTCGAACTCGATTCGGCTGGCGTGGCCGCAGGCAGCATCACGTGGTCGATCGGCGTGCAGATGAGATACCTGGGGCAGGGCCACAGCGTGCCGGTCAGCATCCCGTATTGCAGGCTCGATGCTGCCGCGGCGCCGCGGGTGTTGCGTGCATTCGAAGCGTGTTACCGCAGGCTCTACGGTGCGCTGGTGCCCGGCGCGTTGCCGCAGGTGATCACCTGGCGGCTGACCGGGCGCGCGGCGATGAAGCGCCACCGTTTCCAGTGGGGTGATGCCCGCGCGAGCACGGGTGGCGCGGCGCGTGGCCGGCGCCGGATGTTCCTGCCGGTGCGCGGAAAGTTCGCCGAGGTGCCGGTGTTCGAGCGTTACGCCCTGGCCCCGGGGTCCACGCTCGCGGGGCCGCTGGTGCTGGAGGAGCGGGAGTCCACGCTGGTGGTGCCGATGGCCGCCACGGTGACCATCCTGCCCGACCACACGGTCTCGGTCATGATCCGGGAGTTCGAATGATGGCGCCGACCGCGCGGAAGAAGCCGGCACGGGTGTTCGACCCCATCGAACTCGAGATCCTCTGGAAGCGCCTGATCAGCATCGTCGACGAGGCCTCTGCCACCTTCGTGCGCACCTCGTTCTCGACGCTGGTTCGCGACGCCAACGACTTCGCCGTCGTCCTGACCGATGCGCAGGGGCGTTCGCTGGCCCAGTCGACGATGAGCATCCCGTCGTTCATCGGCAGCCTGCCGGCGACGGTACGCCATTTTCTAGACAGGTTCCCGGCGCACACGCTGAAGCCCGGCGACGTGATGATCACCAACGACCCGTGGATGGGTACCGGCCATATCCATGACGTGAACACGGCAATGCCGCTGTTCCACAAGGGCAGGCTGGTCGCCTTCGCCGCAGTGGTCTCGCACATGCCCGATATCGGCGGGCGCCTGCGCAACTCGGGCATCCGCGAGATCTACGAAGAGGGCCTGCAGATCCCGCGGCTGAAGCTGATGCATGCCGGCCGGGCCGATCCGGCCGTTGTCGCCTTCATCAGCCAGAACATCCGCGTGCCGGAACAGGGAATGGGCGACATCTGGGCACAGGTCGCCGCCTGTCGCATGCTGGATGAGCGCCTGCAGCCCCTGCTGGCGAACCTGGTGCTCGACGACCTCGGCGCGGAGATCCGCCGGCGCTCCGAGGCAGCGATGCGCAAGGCCATCCGCAGCCTGCCCGACGGCGAATACACCTCGCGCGTGGAGCACGACGGCTTCGAGCAGCGCATCGTCATCGCGTGCAGGGTCATCGTGAAGGGCGAGCGCCTGTCGATCGACTATGCCGGTTCAAGCGCGCAGCTTCCCCGTGCAGTGAACGTGGTTCCGATCTACACGTTCGCATACTCGGCCTACCCGGTGAAGGCGCTGCTCTGTCCCGACATTCCGAACAACGAAGGCAGCTTCGCACCGGTGTCCACCCGGGCACCCGCCGGGACGATCCTCAACCCGGACTATCCCGCTGCCAGCGGTGGCCGCGGCATGATCGGCCACCTGCTGCCGCCGGCAATCTTCACCGCCCTGGCGGACGTGCTGCCCTCGCGGGTGTGGGCATCCGGTTCGGCCAATTCATCGGTGACGATGTCTGGCGAGCACCGCGGCCGCCGTTTCGCGGTGATCAACTTCCTGAACGCCGGTCAGGGTGCCACCTGCAGCCGTGATGGCTTCTCGGTGCTGTCGTTTCCGTCCAACCTCGGCAACACGCCGGTCGAAGTGATCGAGTCGCTGGCGCCGATCCGCGTGCTCAGCCGGTCGATACGACGCGGCACCGGTGGCGCCGGGAGGCACCGCGGCGGCGACGGCCTGCGATTCGAGTTCGTGGTCACCTCGGACGCACCGGTGGTGACCTCATTCATCATGACCCGGCTGAAATCCGCACCGCCTGGGCTCGCCGGTGGTGCCGCCGGCGCGCTGGGCAGGCTGCAACTCAACGGGAAATCGATCGACCCCGCTGACCATTGGGTGCTGAAGCCGGGTGACCATGTGCTGATGGAGACTGCCGGCGGCGGCGGATACGGGGTCCCGGTCGGAAGACGCCCGCGCCGCTGACGGCTGCAACGCGGGCGCGCGCCGGTCTGCCGGTTGCGCCGGGTGGCAGGATGCGACCGTTCATGCGCTGTCCATAACCGCTGGTCAGATGAAAGATGGCGGACGTGCGCTTGTCACGCTCGCGATACGTTGAATTGCCTGTCTGCCGTCACGTGCCCGTGGCAAATTCCGGAAAGGCGTGCGGGCTGCAGGCTGGAACCCGCCGCGATGTTCCGGATGTCACCAACGATGGAAACCACACTCGCTGCAATGAGTGAATCGCCTTTCCCGCAACTGTTCGGCCTCGACGAGATCGAGCGCGCGATCCCGCACGATCCGACGATCGACCTGCCGGTGGCAAAGCCGGTGCCGTTCGATCCGGATCCGCGACACCCTCTCGAGCGTCGGTTCCCCCATGTGGTGGATCGCATCACCGGCCTCTGGGGCACGCCCATGTGCACCGAGTACATCCAGTCCCTGGTGATGATGGATCGTGGCGAGACTCGGCAGGGTTTTCCGGTCGACCTGATCGACGACCTGCTGCTGCTCGACTACTGCCACGCGCATCGACTGGCGCAGACGACGACCGGACGCCGCTAGACGGCGAGACGCCTGATCGCCCGCCTCAACACTCGCGCACGACCAGAGGCACCCACATCTCGGCAGGGGTGGTGCCGCCGTGGACACCGACCAGCCGGTGCCGGGTCTCGCCGGGCACCCAGTCCTTGATGGTCCACCCCGGGCGCATCATCAGCAGGTAGTCGCCGATCCTGCGCAGGAAGGCCGGATGATCATGCCCGGCCGGTTCGCCGAACCAGCCGTCAGCCACCGCCTGGCCGGATGGCAGCAACTCGAGCGCATGCCCGAGCTGGCCGATGACAGCCTGCTCGAACGCGGCGGCCATGCCCGGCTTCACATAGGCATAGGAAAGCCGTCGCTCCCCGCACAGTGGATGCGCGAGCATCGAGACGATGTCCGGATGGCGCTCGATCTCGATACCCTGTTCGGCGGGCGAGTCGATGAAGCCATGGTCTGCGGTGACCACCACGAGCGTTCCGGTACCGGACAGTCGATCGAGCAGGCCGCGGAAGCCCTGGTCGAAGCGCCACAGTTCGGCGGCGACCTCGAGGCTGTGCGTGCCATGATCGTGGCTGCTGGAATCTATCTCCGGGTAGTAGGCATAGATGAACTGGCGATCGTCTCCGATGTTCACCGCACGCACGATCTGGTCGAAGAACTGGTCGCGTGTCTGGTAGGGGAACCGCGTCGCGGGCCCGTTGTGCGCAAGGTTGTAGTCGGAGTCGATGATCCAGCGCGGCGATACGGTGGCGCTGGCCGAGGCCAGCCGGGATGCGAACGGCACCGGCTGTTCGAAGAAGTGCAGTGGATTGACGCCGATCTCGCGCAGGAAGCGTCGCTCGCCGCGCGTCCTGAACGGCAGGATGGTCGCCACTGCAGAGATCTCGTCGAGCCAGATGTTCCACCCGGTCAGGCCGTGCTCACGCGGCGCGCAGCCGGTGAGAAAGGTGGTGATCGCGGTCGCGGTGGTCGAAGGAAACACCGAATTGATGCGTCCCACCCGATGCGCTGCGAAAGCGGTATCGCGTCCATGTGCGCAAAGATAGTCGTCCCCAAGCCCATCGACGACCATCAGCAGCACGCGTCGTGCCGCTGCGACCTGTTCCGGCGGCAGCAGCGCCAGCAGTGGATGTCCCGGCGCACGATGACCTGCACGCGTGCCGAGGCCGGCCTCGATCGACGCCATCAGGTTCACCAGGCTGCATCCGCCGTAGTCGGGACGCACCGGCACCGGAGTACTCAGTGGCTCAGGACCGGGTAGATGCGCCGCTCTCGACCGTCGTGCTGTCGGGCACCGCGTTACGCGTCACCACGGGGATCACATGGCGCCCGAGGCGCACCTGTGCGACCTGATGCACAGGCTCGGCCCGGAACGAGGGGCAGGCGTACAGTTCGATGTCGTCCTTGGTGATCGGATAGTCGCCGCAGGTCAGCTTGCCGAAAAACCAGGAGCCGTAGATGCGGCACTTCGACCGACCCTGGTCGTCATGGTCGAGATACACGCAGGTCTGGAACAGGCAGCATTCGCCGCAGTGGCTGCACTCGCCCTTGATCTTCCATGACACGCTCTGCTCGGCAGCCCGCTTTTCGTTGTAGAAGAGCCGGGAGATCACCTGAGCCTTCGCCATGGCCTGCCGCTGCTTGATCAACTTGCGCATCGACTGCCGATAGTTTCGGACGTAGTACGCGTCCCAGGCAAGGAGGCTGACAACAATCGGTGAAAGTGGCAGGCCTGCCCACATGATCGAAAGCATGATCGTTTCAACAACGCGTCCGAGCGCATGCATCAGATTCGGGGGTTCCAGTACCTGTCGTTGAACCTGGCGCTGCGCGCCGGGGGTATCGCGTCCCCGACAGCGGTGACGAGAGGAAAGCGCCGGATGATACCGACTGGGCGACCAATGGGAAACTGAAATCGACATCTGCCGCACAGCGCTGGCTGACATTCCGAAAGCGTCGACCGGGTCTGGACCAGCCTGCGCGGGTGGTCGATCCGTCGTCGCTCGCACGCGCGGATCCTTTCCTGCATTCAGAGTGCCGTGCCCACGATCGCGCCGACCGCCGAGGTGACCGCCATGGCCAGCGAGCCCCAGAACGCCACCCGCGCCATCGCCCGACCGACCGGGGCCCCGCCGATCCTGGCTGCGATCGCGCCGAGCAGCGCAAGGGCGGCCAGGGAACCGATGGCGATCGCGGACATCACCGACGCTGCCGGTACGGCCATCGCCACCAGCAGGGGCAGGGCTGCACCTGCGGTGAAGGTGGCTGCCGAGGCCAGCGCTGCCTGCAAGGGACGGGCTGCGGTCAGGTCCGAGATGCCGAGTTCCTCCAGCGCATGCGTGCCCAATGCATCCTTGGCCATCAGTTGTCCAGCGACGGTGCGGGCCAACGCGGGTTCCAGCCCGCGCCCGATGTAGATGCCGGCCAGTTCCTCATGCTCGAGTGCAGGATCGGCGGCCAGTTCCGCGCGCTCGCGAGCCAGGTCTGCCTGCTCGGAATCGGCCTGTGAGCTGACCGACACATACTCGCCGGCGGCCATCGACATGGCACCGGCGACGAGGCCTGCGACGCCGGTCGTCAGCAGGGCTTCGGGCGTCGCCGATGCAGCGGCAACGCCGAGCAGCAGGCAGGCGGTCGACACGATGCCGTCGTTGGCACCGAGCACCGCTGCGCGCAGCCATCCGGCGCTGCCGGCGCGGTGGCGTTCGGGATGCAGCCGATCGAATCGCACAGGTTCTCCACCGGGCAGCTGGACTCAGGCACGATCCGGACGGTCCGCGCGCGTGGCCAGCCAGATCCCCGCCAGCACGATGATACCGCCTGCAACCTGCATTGAACCGATGCTTTCGCCCAGGATGTACCACGCGAAGGCGGCAGCGACCACCGGCTGCAGGAGCAGCCCGACCGATGCCAGCGTCGGCGTCAGGTGGGCAATGGCGTAAGCGATGAGGCTCTGCCCTGCGACGTGCGAGGTCAGGGCGAGGGCGGCCAGGACGGCCCAGCCGTAAAGCGTCGACGGAAACAGGGATTCGCCGCTGGCCACGGTGATCGGCAGCAGGATCGCGGCGCAGGCAAGGCTGCTCCACGCCATCACGCTTGCCGTGGAGACCTTGCTGCGTACCCGCGCCACGAACAGCTGATACGCGGCGTAGAACATCGCGGTCCCGATGCCAAGCGCATCGCCGAGCAGTCGCAGGGAGCCGTCAGCGGCTGGCGCAAGCCCGGCCGTGGGCGTGCCGGTGGCCGCGCCTATCGACGATCCGACCAGCACCACGGTACCCGCCAACGCGACAGACAGCGCGACGACGAAGCGTCCGCTCGGGCGCTGTCCGAGGAGCAACCAGACCGCCAGGGTGACGAACAGCGGCGCGAAGTTCGCGAGCAAGGTGGCGTTGGCCACCGAGGTGAGCACGATCGAACCATGCCACAGCGCAAGATCGCCGGCGAAGCAGGCCCCGGCCGCTGCGAGTGGCCAGCGGAAGCGGCGTCCTGCCTCGGCGTGGGCCGGGAGCGAGACGGCACAAGCCCAGGCCCAGAGCAGGGGGAGTGCAAGGGCCACGCGCCAGAAGGCGGTGGCCACCGGCCCCAGTTCGGAAAGCCGGACCCAGATCGCTGAAGAGGCAATGCAGAACGCACCTGCGAACAGCGCGAGCAGGCCCGCCTGCCGGTTCACGCCGTCTTCGCGTTACGGCATTCGACGATGTACCAGAGCCCCAGCGGCGGCGCCGTGGTGACGCGGGTCACTTCGAGCGGCGTGCCGGCCAGCACGTCCTCGATGGAGAGATCGGTGCGCCAGCCGAGCCGTTGGGTGATCGGACAGAGCATGCGCTGACCCCATGCGACCAGCCGGTTGCGATGCTGGAGGTGGTTGACGAAGATGATGCGTCCCCCGGGCCTGCATACACGGACCATTTCCGCCATGACCCGCCGATGGTCGGGCACGGCGGTCACGACATACGCGGCCATCAATCCGTCGAAGCAGGAATCGGGGAAGCCCATGTTCATCGCATCCATGCGCAGGATGCTGGCATTGCGGATGTCGTGCGCCTCGATGCACGCCTTGGCCTCGCGCAGCATGCCCAGGGAAAAATCGATGCCGACGACGAATGAATGCGCGCCGTACATCGGCAGTGCGATGCCGGTACCGACCCCGACCTCGAGGATCCGTTCGCCGGGCTGCGCATCCAGCCACTGCACCGCCGTCTTGCGTGGTGCATCGAACACGCGGCCGAACAGGCGGTCGTAGATCTTCGCGTACGCGTCGTAGATCCGCTCGAGTCGCGCAAGATCCAACGAAGAGACTCCGTCACTGAAAGGGCACTGATTATGCCATGCGCGCCCGTACGACCGCCGTCGACCAGGTCTCCCGATCAGTCCTTCTGGAGGTTCGGCCGGCCGGACTCCACGACGAAGGACGCCTGGGTGTGGATCGGCGACATCGCATCGGTTGCGTCGGCGATGGCACGGAATGCAACCTGGCAGCGCGCCGGCGTCACGTCGCAGCGCGCATAGCCGCGCTGCCGGCTGTCGAAGTAGCGTATGTGCGGATTCGCCGGCAGTGCCTTGAGCGTGGATGCATACGGAATGCCACGCGAACTGATCGACGTGCCGACGAACTCGGGCATCACCACCGGTGAGCGCTCGTCGTCGAAATCAGGTCGAAGTTCGCTGGCCCAGAAGGAATGTATGTCGCCGCCGATGGTCACCGGGTTCACGACCTTGGCCGAGGCAAGGCGGGCGAGGAAGCGCGCCCGGGGTCCTGCATAGCCGTCCCAGCCATCGGTCCAGTTGACTGGTTGTCCGCTGGCATCGCGGTTGGTGAGCTGCGCCATCATCAGCGACTGGGCCAGCACGTTCCAGCGAGTGCGGCTCGAGACAAGGCCTTCGTCCAGCCAGCGTTCCTGCGCAGCACCCCACATCGTCGCGGCAGGATCGAAGCGCGCGGCACAGTTGGGCACCATGTTGCCGCCGCCGCGTCGTCCTTCGCCACAGGGCTGGTCGGACCGGTACTGACGGTTGTCGAGCACATGGAAGGTGGCCAGGTCGCCGAAGGACACCCTGCGATAGAGCTGCAGGTCCGGTCCGCTCGGCAGGCTCGTCCTGCGCAGCGGCAGGTGCTCATAATAGGCCTGGTAGGCCGCGGCGCGGCGTTCCAGGAACCACCTGGGATCATCGCGGTTCTCGGACTGGTCCGCCGCGTAGTCGTTCTCCACTTCATGGTCGTCCCAGGTGACCACCCATGGAAAGCGCTGGTGCGCGGTGCGCAGGTGCGGATCGGACTTGTAGCGGGCGTAGCGGTTGCGGTACTGGGCGAGGGTGACCGCCTCTTCGGTCGCCTCGTGCCGGCGCAGTGCCTTGGCACCGGTGGCACCTTCATAGATGTAGTCGCCGAGGTGGAACACCAGGTCGAGTTCTTCCTCGGCCATCTGTCGATACGCGCCGTACAGGCCGTGCTCGTAGTGCTGGCAGGACGCGAAGGCGAAGCGCAGCCGCGCCGTTGCAGACCCCGCCGCGGGCGCGGTGCGCGTGCGCCCGGAAGGGCTGGCGGCACCGCCGGCGATGAACCGGTACCAGTACCAGCGGCCCGGCTCCAGCCCCGAGAGTTCGACATGTACCGAATGGCCGAGCCTTGGATCCGCGGTCGCCCGTCCGCGCCGAACCACGTTGCCATGGGCTTCGTCGGTGGCGACAGTCCATTCCACTGCCACCGGCAGGTCGGGCATGCCACCGCCCTCGGTGGGTCGTGGCGCGAGGCGTGTCCAGATGACGAACCCATCCGGCGACGGATCGCCGGAGGCGACGCCGAGCGTGAAGGGATCGTCCTGGGCCTTCCATTCGGCCGCTCGTGCCGCGGTGACCGTGGTGGCGAGGATCGCCGACAACCCGACCAGGCAGCGCCTGCGCGCGAGCGATTCGATGTCGGCGCTGGATGGCAGGCTGACGCAGGGTCGGATACGCATCATGGGACTCCGTCGAGGGGCCGCAGCGTGCGCTCGCGGGATGCGGCGCAACACGTCGGCAAAGGTATCATCGGCCGACATATAACGGATAGATGCGACTCTCTCATGACGATCGACTGGCCGGCATTCACGCCCGGATCCGCACTGATCGGCGGGCTGATGATCGGCTTCGCAGCGGCCTTCCTCGTACTTACCATCGGACGCATCGCCGGCATCAGCGGCATCCTCGGCAACGTCCTTCCCGGGGCCATCGCCGGCCGGGCCGGCTCGGGTGGGGAGCGCGGATGGCGCATTGCCTTCCTGCTCGGGCTGGCCGCTGCGCCGTGGCTCGCTGCGGTGTCGGCAGTGCCGATGCCGCCGGTAGAGAGCCTGGTCGACTGGCCATGGCTGATTGCTGCCGGCCTGCTGGTAGGCGTGGGCACGCGCATCGGCAGTGGATGCACCAGCGGCCACGGCGTATGCGGTATCGCGCGCGGGTCGCTGCGTGGACTCTTCGCGACGCTCACGTTCATGGCCTTCGGGATCGGGACCGTGTACGTGCTCGAACATCTGCTCCGCGTGCCCGCATGAGGGGGATCGCGGCTTTCCTCTGCGGGCTGATGCTGGGTGTCGGCCTGATCGTGTCGCAGATGACCAATCCGGGCAAGGTGATCGGTTTCCTCGATGTCGCCGGGCGCTGGGATCCGAGCCTCGGCGTGGTGATGGGCAGCGCGCTCCTGGTGGCGATGTGCGGCTTCGCCTGGGTCGAGCGGCGCGGCCGGCCGATGCTGTCTGGCGATCTCGCGCTGC
>JBIITW010000216.1:0-7906 GCA_044340265.1 Burkholderiales bacterium
CGCGGACTGCAGGCTGCCTGGCGCGATGCGGATGTGTTCGTGCTGCCTTCACGCCACGAGGGTTATGGCATGGCCTATGCGGAAGCGATGGCACACGGTCTGCCGGTGATCGGTACCACGGCGGGGGCGATCCCGGACACCGTGCCTGCCAGCGCAGGCCTGCTGGTCGAAGCGGACGACATCGATGCACTGCGCGCGGCGATCGAACGACTGCTGGTCGACGGATCGCTGCGACGCAAGCTGTCCGCCGGCGCGTTGTGCGCCGCGGCTGCGTTGCCCGACTGGCCGACGGCCGTGCGGCGCTGGGCCGACGCAGCCGACAGGCTTGCGGCATGAGCGGCTTCGATGCCGGCTGGCTCGCGCTGCGCGAGCCGTTCGATGCCGCCGCGCGCGACGGCGCACTGGCGGGGCGGTTCATCGAGGCCGTGGTGTCGCGCGCGGCGCAGCGCATGGCGGGAAGCAGGGCGACGGCTGGCGCGACGGATTCGGCGAGGCCGTCCTCCTGGCGACCCGGGGCGACCCGCATCGTCGATCTCGCTGCGGGCACCGGTGCCAACCTGCGCGTGCTGGCACCGCAGATGCCTGGCGACCAGGACTGGCTGCTGGTCGACCACGATCCGGATCTGATCTCGGTGCAGGCGGGCGCACTGAGCCGCTGGGCAACGGCACGGGGCTGGCGGCCCAGCGTGGCCGAGGGCGGCCTGTTGATCGATACTGGTCGCGCGCACTGGCGCGTGCGCGCGCGCCGGCTGGACCTGCAGGCATCTTTCGATCAGTTGCACCTGGGATCCTTCGATGGCGTGACTACCACCGCCTTCCTCGACCTGGTGTCGGAGCCCTGGGTCGACCGGCTCGCGGATCGCGTCGTTGCAGCGGCCATGCCGCTGCTGGCCACGCTCACGGTCGATGGCCGGCGCGAGTGGCAGCCCCCGTCGGAGGGCGATGCCGTGATCGCCTCGGCGTTCGAGCAGCACCAGCAGGGCGACAAGGGGTTCGGCGCCGCGCTCGGTCCGGCCGCGGTCGATGCAATGCTGGCGAAACTGCAGGTGCGCGGCTATCGTGCGGACAGCGCCCGCAGCGACTGGCATATCGATGCCGGACACGCCGCGATGCTGCTGCGGATGGTCGACGAGTGCGCCGCCGTTGCAGGCTCGATGCTTTCCGCCAGCGGGGGACAGGTGGACGAGGTGAACCAGGTGGACCGGTGGGCAATGCTGCGCAGGCAGCAGGCGGCCGCTGGAACATTGACGTTGCAGGTCGGGCACCGCGACGTGTTGGCGCTGTCTGGATGAACCGGGAGTGCGTGTGCAGGCAGGGTCGTCATCGGCGAGGCGTTTGCCCGGACACAATACCCGCAACGCCCGATCCGCCCGCTCATCGGCCAGTCGCCCGGTGGCGCGGCGAGGCCGATCGTCGACACCATCCAGTCGCAGGTGGCCAGGGCCCGCTTCGCTGCCTACCTCGAGGCCGAGTAAGGGCGCTTCAGCGCGGCGGCGCCACTGCCAGCCCGTGGCCGACGTCGTGCTCCTCGATCAGCTTCGCAACCAGGCCTGACGCCTTCACGTCCTCGATGAAGTCGCACAGGTAGGCATTGCCGGCGGCGCGGCCCTTCGGCGTGCCGGCAGCCTGCTGGACAGCGGCGAACTGCCCGGGCAGCAGGCGGGTGCCGGGGATCTTCTTCACGTCCTGGGCGAGCCGGTCCTTCAGGCCTGCAAGCGCATCGAACTTCTCGTCGACGAATCGCTGCGCAGCGGTGTCGGCGGTGTCGACGCCGGTGAGCTTCGCCCGCTTCAGGTTGGCCGTAAGCCACAGGCCATAGGCAGCCTTTGCCGGTACCACCACCGACACGCCGTCTTGATCGACATCTGCGATCGTCTTCAGCGGCGAGCCGTCGCGCACCAGGTAGGTGGCTTCGATCTCGACGTAGGCAGCGGAGAAATCGATCAGCACCGCGCGCGCCGGCTCGGCGCCGAGGAAGCCCACGTCCCAGATGCCCTTGTCGGCGGACTCGGCGAGCTTGCCCGGATTGGGGAACTCGACGATCTCGGTCGGCACGCCCAGTCGCCGGCCGAGTTCATGGGCGAGGTCGAGTGCCACGCCCTTCGGCGTGCCGTCGGGCTCGCGCGCAGTGAGCAGGAAGTTGGAGAAGTTGATGCCGGCGCGAAGCTTGCCGGTCGGTGCCAGGTCGGCGAGTACGGCGGGGGATGCGGCGAGCATGCGTTGACTTCCTCGTTGCGTGCGGCTGAAGGGACTCGATGGTGTTCGTCGTTCGTGGTCGGAGCGAGGTTACCGCGTTCTCCGTCGAGCCGCGACGACGAGCGCGCGGGCTTGCTCGTGCAGCCGGATGGTGTACAAAACGGTCATCGAACGTTGGTGGTGCCGCGCCCATGCCTTCACTGCTGCTGATCAATCCCAATACCTCCGTGGCCGTCACCGGGCTGGTGGCAGGGCATGTGTCGCGGATCACCGGCAGCAGCGTGCGCCTCGTCGAGGCCACCGGGCGTTTCGGCTGCACGTACATCAGTTCGGAGCGCTGCTTCGCGGTGGCTGCCCATGCGGCGCTCGACTGCTACGCGCAGCAGGGTGCTGGCTGCGACGCGGTGCTGCTGGCCTGCTTCGGCGATCCAGGGTTGCTGGCGCTGCGCGAGATCAGCCCGGTTCCGGTGACCGGCCTCGCGGAATGCTGCATGCTCGAATCGGCATCGCGCGTGGATCGATTCTCGATCGTCACCGGGGGTGCTGCGTGGAAGCCGATGCTGGAACGGCTTGCCGGTTCACTCGGTGTGGCCCAGGCGCTCGCCAGCGTGCGGACCGTGGATGTCACGGGAGGCCAGATCGCGGCCGATCCCGAGGCGGCGCTTGACCGGCTGGTTGCCTGCTGTCGTGCTGCCATCGAGGAAGACGGCGCGCAGGAGGTCATCCTGGGCGGTGCCGGGCTTGCCGGCCTGGCGGCACGCATCCAGCCGCACTGCAAGGCGCCGGTGCTCGACAGCGTCGAAGTCGGTGCCAGGGCGGCGCTGGAAAAGATGCAGCAGGCGCCGTGCGATGCCGGGCTGCCGCCGGATGCTGCCCGGGTTGAAGAAGCCGGTGCAGGCACCACCGGGCTCGATCCGGCCCTCGCCCGCCTGATGCGCACAGGTCGGGAAAACCGGACCCGGGACTGACCCGGGTCCGAGCACGGTCAGCTTGTCCGATCCTGCGTGCCTGCGGCAAGGGCCGGCTCGGCCGGCACCGCCTGCAATGGCCGGCGCACATACTTCGGCGCACGCAGCGTCGGATCGATCAGCTTCAGGTACTGCGGGCCGAGCTGGCCGAGGTGGTGCACCCCGAGCAGCGCCTGCACGCGATGGATCTCGTCGCGGAAGATCTCCAGTGCACGCGCGGCGCCGGCCTCGCCACCGGCTGCGACGCCATACAGCGTGGCGCGGCCGACCATCACTGCGTCGGCACCGAGCGCCAGCGCCTTCACCACGTCGCTGCCGCGGCGCACGCCGCTGTCCATGAAGATGGTCGCGCGACCGGCGACTGCATCGACGATCTCGGGCAGGGCTTCGATCGGCGAGATGATGCCGTCGAGGTTGCGTCCGCCGTGGTTCGACACGCCGATGCCGTCGGCACCGTGTTCGACTGCGCGCACGGCATCGGCCGGGTCCAGCATGCCCTTGACGATCAGCTTGTGCGGCCAGATCTTGCGCAGCGCATCGAGGTCGTCCCAGTTGATCGAGTCCGAGCGCAGGCTGGAGCGGCCGACCGGCCCGGCGGTGAGCTTCGCGCGCGCGGCGGCCGGATAGTTGGCATAGGTCGGCATGCCGCTGGTGGCGAGGTAGCGCGCCATCGTGCCGAACAGCCACTTCGGGTGCTTCATCATGTCGACCATGTTGCGGGTCGAGAAGGTGAACGGGATGGTGAAGCCGTTGCGGATGTTGTATTCGCGGTTGCCCGAGGAGACGCCATCGACGGTGACGATCAGCGCCTTGTAGCCGGCGTCGCGTGCGCGCATCACCAGTTCATGCGACAGCGAGCGGTCGGGCCACATGTAGAGCTGGAACCAGAGGTCGCCACCGGCTTCCTTCGCGACCTTCTCCATCGGCGTCACCGAACCGGTGGCCAGCGTGAACGGGATGCCGGCCGCGCGGGCCGCCTTCGCCAGTGCCACTTCGCCCTCGTACCACATCAGGCCGGCGACGCCGGTCGGTGCGATGGCCAGCGGCATCTTGTGGTTCACGCCGAATATGGTGGTCGCCTGGGTGCGCTTGGACACGTCGACCAGGGTGCGCGGCTTGAAGCGGATGCCGTCGAAGATCGACCGGTTGTTCTTCAGCGAGACTTCATCCTCGGTGCCGCGGTCGGTGAACTCGAACAGGCCCTTGGGCACGCGGCGCAGCGCCTGCTCGCGCAGGTCGAAGATGTTGTAGGCGTTCAGCTTGTCGTTGGCCACGCGGCTTCTCCTCGGATCGCGATAGGGGTTGCGGCCCGGCCGCGTGCGCTGACCGCGAGCCCGGTGATGCGCATCCCGGAATGCTTCGATGGTATCGCGTTGTCCGGATGTGAGCGCACGC
This sequence comes from Burkholderiales bacterium, assembly GCA_044340265.1. Lineage (GTDB taxonomy): Bacteria > Pseudomonadota > Gammaproteobacteria > Burkholderiales > CAIKXV01 > CAIKXV01. Next base: position 4,560 of record JBIITW010000216.1, read on the forward strand.
TCACATCAGTGCGAAGCCAGCAACGCCGACAGCGGGCCGAGGTCTTCGAGCGTCTCCAGCCGGTCCACGGCCGCGGCCAGCGCCACCGCCCGCGCATCGCCAAGCACCGGCGCCGCCAGCCCGAGGAACTTGCGCCGCAGTTCGTCGGCCGTCATCGGGTCCTCGTTGCTGCCCTTGCGGAACAGCACCTCGGTCTCGTGCCGCGCGCCGTCGCGGGTCTGCACCTGCAGCCGGCAGGCGACCCGGTAGATGCCGCCGTGGCCGTCGTACTTCGGCTCGTGCTCGACATGGATGCGCGGCAGGAAGGCGACCGTCTCCGGCGCGAACAGCCGGTCCGGGGCGAACTGGGCAGCCGTCGCTTCCCGCTCCAGCGCCATCACCGCGAGGCCATAGCGAAGGTTCATCTGCGCCGCGAGGACTCCCTGGACCTTGTCACGGGTGTATTCCCAGCCGCAGTGGCCCAGGGTGTTGCTGCTGACGTACGCGGTCATCCGCTCGATCTGGCCGTGCTCGATGCCATGGCTGCGCATGATCGTGTCGAGGGCGGTCATCGCGCTCACGCTGCCATTGGATGCCGGCGCGGGCTTGTAGCCGACGTTCAGGATCTCCCAGCGCTCGCCCAGTCCTGCGGTGAGCATCGTGCCATCGCACTGCGCCGGGATCGCCACCGTGCTCAGGAAGCCGCCATAAGGTTCCTCGAGCACCTGCGGGATGCCGGTGTAGCCCAGCGCGGCGAGCTTCGCCGCATAGACGCCGGACTGCGATGCGCGGCCGCAATGGAAGCTCTTCGCCATCGCGCCTTCCTGCACTGCCATCAGGCCGGCGGCCTGGGAGCCGGCGATGCCCAGCGCATGCTGCATCTGCAGCGGGTCCAGCCCGAGCAGGCGCCCGGCACTCGCGGCTGCGACCAGCGCGCCGGTGGCGCCCTGGTTGTGATAACCGCGGGTGAAGATCGAACCCCGCGCCGCCATGCCGGTGCGAAGCGCCGTCTCGTAACCGGCGACCAGCGCGGTGATCAGGTCGCGGCCGCTCACCGCAGCAGCGCCGAAGCCTGCCTGGGCAAGCGCGAGCACCGCGGGCAGCGCCGCCGAGCCTGGATGCAGGGTCGCCTGGATATGGATCTCGTCGAGCTGGAAGCTGTGCGCGGCGGTGGCATTGACCAGCGAGGCCATGGATGCGCTCGCCCGTTGCGTGGTGCCGATCACGATCGCCTCGCCGCCGCCGTCTTCGCTGGCCGCCATCTGCGCGAGCAGGCGCACCGATGGCTGGGTGGCACCGAACAGACAGCAGCCCAGCGTGTCGAGCACGCAGGTCTTGGTGCGCTCGACCACTTCAGGTGGCAGGTGGTCGAACGATAGTCGCGAGGCGAAAGCTGCCTGCGCGACCGTGGCGCCCTCGGCACCTGCGATGCCCTCCGTCGCCTGGCTCATTCGACGCGGGCGCGGGTCAGTGCGATCAGCTTGCCGTACTTTTCGAAATCGACCCGCAGTATGCGATTGAACTCGTCGACCGTGGTCGGTGCCGGGTCGAGCGCCTGCTTGACCAGCGTGGAAACCACGTCGGGCAGCGCAAGTGCGGTGTTCATCTCGCTGTTCAGCCGGTCGATGATCGGACGCGGCGTACCCGCGGGCGCGAACACGCCGATCCACGGGTTCATGTCGTAGCCCGCCAGGCCGGCATCCGAGATGGTCGGCACGCCGGGCAGGGTCTTGCTGGGCGTGGTCGATCCGAGGCCGATCGCGCGCAGGCGACCCGCCTGGATCTGCGTGATCACCGTGCCCACCGTCGCGAACGAGGCCTGGGTCTCGCCGCCGAGCAGTGCCGCCACCTGCGGTGCACCGCCCTTGTAGGGGATGTGCGAGATGTCGATGCCGGCCATCGAGATCAGCAGCGCCATCTGCAGGTGCGGCGCGCTGCCGTTGCCCGAAGACGAATAGTTGATCTGCCCCGGACGCGACTTCGCGAGCGCGATGAAATCCTTCAGTGTCTTCACCGGCAGTGACGGGTGCACCACGAGCACGCCCGGCTGTGACGACAGCATGCCGACGCCGGTGAAGTCCTTCATCGTGTCGTAGGTCAGCTTCTTGCCGTAGAGGTGTGCGTTGCCGACATGGGTGGTGGAATGCACCATGATCGTGTAGCCGTCGGCGGGAGACTTCGCCACCACGTCGGCGCCGATCGATCCGGCCGCGCCCGCCCGGTTGTCGATGACGAACTGCTGGCCGAGCGAGCGGGAGACTTCCTGCATCACGATGCGGCCGACGATGTCGTTCGATCCTCCGGCGGGCCAGGGGATGACGACGCGCACCGGCTTTATCGGCCAGGCCTGTGCCACGGCGGCCGAGGGCAGTACGGCGCAGGTGGTCAGGGCCACGGCTGCGCAGGTCAGTGTCTTGTTCATTGATTTCCTCCTCCAGGTCGACGAACACCGCAGCCGGCCTGCGGGATCGACGCCCGCACTGGTGTGCCTCGGGCTCGTCCCGCATTCATCGGCGCCCTGCATCCTTCACGGCAGGCCCCTGCATGCATGCGGTCATTTCGTTCGAACTCTACCCGAGAGTGCGCACCAGTGGCGCCGGCTTCCGGGTGTCGCCGTGCTTGCATTGCGCCGATGAAGGCTCGGATAGAATGAGACCACTACGCCGCAGAGCGTCGCCCACCGGGAGGAAGACATGGAACGATCGTTGAAACACCGCGCGCGGTGGATCGCTGCGGGCTGCATGGCCGCGACGGCCTCGAGTGCGTTCGCGCAGGCACAGGCCCCTGCGTATCCGGCAAAGCCGGTGCGCCTGCTGGTGCCGTTCGCGGCCGGCGGTGCGACCGACGTGCCGACCCGTATCCTCGCGACCCGGCTCGCCGAACGCATGGGCAGCCCGTTCATCATCGACAACCGCCCGGGCGCCGGTGGGGCGATCGGCACCGCCACCGTGGCCAGGGCCGAGCCGGACGGCTACACCGTGCTGGTCACCGCCACGCCGTTCGTGGTGAGCCCGCACGTCTATCCGAAGCTGGGCTACGACACGCTGAAGGACTTCGCCCAGGTAGCGATGTTCGCCTCGTCGCCGAACGTGCTGGTGGTGCATCCGACGCTGGCGGTGAAGTCGGTGAAGGAACTGATCGCGCTGGCCCGGCCGCAGCCCGGCAAGATCGACTGGGCCTCTTCGGGCGTCGGCGGCGGCCAGCACCTGTTCGGCGAACTGTTCATGTCGATGGCCGGCATCAAGGTCACCCATGTCTCGTACAAGGGCAGTGGTGCGGCGATCGCGGACGTCCTCGGCGGACAGGTGAAGATCGGCTTCCCGGGCATCGCGATCGCGCTGTCGCACCACAACGCCGGCCGCCTGCTG
>JBIITW010000217.1:0-7891 GCA_044340265.1 Burkholderiales bacterium
CGATCGGCTCATCGGCCAGAACCACGTCCGGCTCCTGCATCAGGGCGCGTGCGATCGCCACCCGCTGCTGCTGGCCGCCGGACAGGGTCTCCGCGCGCTGCATCGCCAGCTGTGCGCAGTCGAGCCGCTCCAGCGCGAGCACCGCCATCGCGCGCTCGGCTTCGGTGAATCGCTTGATCAGCGAGGGCAGCGTGCCGTGGCGCGAGACCCGGCCGAGCAGCACGTTGGTGATCACGTCCAGTCGCGGCACCAGATTGAACTGCTGGAAGATCATCGCGCAGCGCGCACGCCAGCGCAGCAGGTCGCGTCCGCGCAACTGCGACACCGGCTCCCCGTGCCAGGAGATCTGACCGGAGGTCGGCTCCGCCAGCCGGTTGATCATCCGCAGCAACGTCGATTTGCCGGCGCCGGAACGCCCGATCACCCCGACCATCTGTCCCTCGGGGATCTCCAGGGAGATCGACTTGAGTGCATCGACCTTGCCGAATGTCTTCCTTACCGCCTTGATCTCGAGCACGCTTGACCTCCATGACAGAGGTCGCAGACTAGTGCCGTCCCGTTACACCACGGAGACAGTTATGTTTCAGTCCACGGGAACGTCATGAAGCGGATGCCGGCGCTCCGGCGCGGCGGTTGCCCGCGGCCACGACCTTCGGCACCGCCATCAGTGCGGCAAAGGCCAGCAGGCCAAGCACGCCGGACAGCCACAGGGCACCAGCGCCCCACCGTTCGAGCGCCAGGCCGAAGGTGAGCGGTGCGATCGCCTGGGCGAAACGCGCCGGCATCGTCAGCCATCCCTGGCGCAACCCATAGCCCTGAGGGCCGAACAGCACCAGCGGCAGCGTGCCCTTGGCGATGGTCAGGATGCCGTTGCCGGCGCCGTGCAACAGGACGAACAGCGGCGCGAGCGCCGGGCCCCAGGCGAGCAGCAGGACCGCGCCCACCGGGTGGGCGACCGCGGCCAGCCGTGCGGACAGCAGGGGATGCGTGCGGCGCAGCAGCCCGAACTCGAGCAGGCGGGCGGCCACCTGCGCCGGCCCGACCAGCGCGCCCAGCCCGACGGCCAGTGCGATCGATACGCCCGCCCCCTGCAGCAGCATCGGCAGGTGTGCCGCCATCGCGGTGCTGATGAACCAGGTCACCGCGAACACGAAGGCCAGCAGCAGGCCGGCGACCCGGGCATCAAGGCCGGTCAGGCAAGGCTCGGCCGGCTCCACCGCAAGCGTCCGGTCTGCAGTTTCGGGCAGCCCGGTACCCACGCCCGATTGTTGCGCCGGATGCGCACCGGACGTCGGCGGAGGCTTGCGCGAGGACGTGCCCGACACCACGCGGGGCAGCGCAGCGTTCAGCGGCAACCCCAGCAAGAGATGGAGCGCTGCCCAGGTCAGGCACGCCCCGCGCCAGCCGATCTGCGCCTCGAGCAGGGCCGACAACGGCCAGCCGACCGTGCTGGCGAAGCCGGCGATCAGCGTGATGCCGGTGATCGCCGTGCGCGCGCCGGTCCCGCGCAGCCGGACCAGGGTCGAGAATGCGGCCTCGTACAAGCCACTGCCCATGGCGAGTCCGATCACCGCCCAACCGACGAACAGCATGACCGGCTCCCCCGCCAGGCCGACGATCGACAGGCCGGCTGCGAACACCAGGCTGGAACACATCAGCACCGGCCGGCCGCCCCAGTTGTCGATCAGTCGGCCCGCAAGCGGCCCGACCGCTGCCGAGACCAGGAGCGCCAGGGAGAATGCGGCGAACACCGTGACCGTCGTGGTGCCCAGGTCGCGGGCCATCGATGTGGCCAGCACGGCGGGCAGGTAATAGGAAGAAGCCCAGGCGAGCGTCTGCGAAGTACCCAGCATGACCACGAGGGAAGTATTGCGCGGCGAGGACGACGGGTCCGACGTTGTTCCGGAGTTCATCGTTGCAGCGTCGTCGATGCACGCCGTTCGGTCAAGCGCGAATCCGGCCGATGCGAAGACGGTCACAAAACCTTCACCGAACCGTCACCGAGCGCCCTTCACCCGACACTAGACTCCGCCGGCCAATGTGAATCAGTCGGAGCGCACGCCATCAACGACAAGCTTTCCCTCCTGCCACCGCCGGACGCCGTCCAGCACCTGTTCGATGCCCATGGAACGCTCGCCTATGGCGAGAGCGTGAACCAGGTCCAGCACGCGCTGCAATGCGCGGCGCTGGCCGAAGCGGAAGGCGCCGCCGACACCCTGGTCGTCGCGGCCCTGCTGCACGACCTCGGGCACATGCTGCATCGTGATGCCGCCAGCGCCCTGCGGTCGGGAGAAGACGACCAGCATGAAATGCTCGGCGCGGAAACACTGGAGCGCTGGTTCGGGCCGGCGGTTGCCACGCCGGTCTCGCTGCACGTGGCAGCGAAACGCTATCTGTGCGCGCGCGAGCCCGGATACCTCGAACGGTTGTCGCCGGTGTCGACGCGGACCCTCGCGCTGCAGGGCGGTCCGATGGACGCCCGGGCGTGCGCCGGCTTCGAGGCGCTCGCCCACTTCGAAGACGCGGTGCGGCTGCGCCGGTGGGACGATGCGGCCAAGCAGCGCGGGCTGGCGACGGCCCCGCTGTCGCACTTCATGACGCGTGTCCGGTCCTGCGCGGTGGCGCGATGACTGCGTATGCCGGGCATGGCACGCATGGCGCGCATGTCGCGCGCGAAGGCATGCGCATCGCAGGCGAGACCGTCCATGCCGAGCGCACGATCGAAGTCCGCTATCCGTTCACCGGAGAGACGATCGCGACCGTGCCGCGTGCCACCGTCGAACAGGTGCGCCGCGCATTCTCGATCGCGCGCGCCTACCGGCCGACGCTCACCCGCCATGAACGCCACGCGATCCTGTCCCGGGCGGCGGACCTGATCGCAGCACGCCGGGAAGGCATCGCGCACACCATCACGCTCGAGTCCGGACTGTGCCTGAAGGACACCCAGTATGAAGTGGGCCGGGCCAGCGACGTGCTGCTGTTCGCGGCCCAGCAGTCGCTGCTCGACGATGGGCAGTCGTTCTCCTGCGATGTCACGCACCACGGCCGGTCGCGCCGGGTGCACACGATGCGCGAACCGCTGCTCGGCGTGATCTCGGCGATCACGCCGTTCAACCATCCGCTGAACCAGGTGATCCACAAGGTCGCGCCATCGATCGCGACCAACAACCGGATGGTGCTGAAGCCGACCGAGAAGACGCCGTTGTCCGCGCTGTTGCTCGCCGACATCCTGTACGAGGCGGGACTGCCACCGCCGATGCTGAGCGTGGTCACCGGAGACCCGGCCGAGATCGGCGACGAGATGCTGGTCAACCCGGACGCCGACATGATCACCTTCACCGGCGGCGTGGCGGTGGGCAAGCATATCGCCTCGCGCGCCGGGTACAGGCGCCAGGTGCTCGAGCTGGGCGGCAACGATCCGCTGGTGGTGATGGACGATGCCGACATCGGGCGCGCCGCAGCCCTCGCCGCCGCCGGTTCCTACAAGAACTCCGGCCAGCGCTGCACGGCGGTGAAGCGGATCTTCGTGCACCAGCGGATCGCCCAGCCGTTCACCGAGGCGCTGCTCGAACTGACCCGCGGCTGGCGCCACGGCGATCCGATGGATCCGGCCACCGACATGGGCACGGTCATCGACGAGGCGGCGGCCCGGCTGTTCGAGCGCCGGGTGGACGATGCCCTCGCGCAGGGCGCACGGCTCCTGCACGGACACCGGCGCGAAGGTGCGCTCTATTCGCCCACGCTGCTCGACGGCGTGCGCGGCGACATGGAACTGGTACGGGAGGAAACGTTCGGTCCGGTGTCGCCGGTGATGACCTTCACCGACATCGATGACGCGATCGCCCAGGTGAACTCGACAGCGTTCGGACTGTCTTCGGGCATCTGCACCAACCGGCTGGACGACATCATGCGCTTCGTGCGCGAGCTGCATGTCGGCTCGGTGAACGTGTGGGAAGTCCCGGGCTACCGGCTCGAAGTGACGCCGTTCGGCGGCATCAAGGATTCAGGCACCGGGGCGAAGGAAGGCGTGCAGGAATCCTGCCGCAGCTTCACCAACCTGAAGACCTACTCTCTGCCCTGGTAGCGGCGCAGGACCGTGGCGGACACCGGCAAGCCCAACCTGCTGCTGATCGTCGTCGACCAGCTGCGCGCCGACGCCCCCGGCTTCGCCCGTGGACTGGGCGCGGTGACGCCCAACCTGGACCGGCTGGCCGCGCGCGGTGTGCGCTTCACCCGACACTTCGCACAGGGCGCACCCTGCGGACCGGGACGCGCCTCGCTCTCGACCGGGCAGTACGTGATGAACCACCGGGTGATCGACAACGAGACACCGACCGCGGCGACGCTGAAGACCCTGCCCCGCTTCATGCGCGAGCTAGGCTACGACCCGGCGCTGGTAGGCTACACGACGACGGTGCCCGACCCGCGCACCCTGCATCCGGCGGACCCGCGGCGGTCCGGCGGTGCGATCCCCGGCGACTGGGACATCGTGCGCGACTTCGAGGGCGAGCGCCTGCACTACCTGGCCTGGCTCTCGGGACGGGGCTACCCGGCAGGACATTCGTACGATGCGCTGTTCGCGGTACCGGGCGCGACCGGCCGCACGCCCTTCTCTCCCTCGCCGATCGCGGCCGAGCATTCGGACACCGTCTGGTGCGTGGACGGTGCACTGGACTACCTGCGCATCCGGCGTGATCGACCCTGGTTCCTGCACCTGGGCATCTTCCGGCCGCATCCGCCGTTCGTCGCCACCGCGCCCTACCATCGGCAGGTCGACCCGACAGCCATCCCGCGGCCGGTACGCGCCGCGAATCCGGAGGCGGAGGCTGCGGTGCATCCGCTGGTGCGGCTGCTGCTCGACACGATGAAGGCAACCAGCGGCCTGCCCGGCCTGCCGGGCCTCGCGCGCGACATCGCCGACCCCGACCTGGCAGCCATGCGCGCTGCCTACCTCGGGCTGATCGGCGAAGTCGACACGCAGCTGGGCCGGGTGTTCACGCTGCTGGAAGAGACCGGACAGCTCGACCGGACATTGATCGTGCTCACGTCCGACCATGGCGAGCAGCTCGGCGACCACCACCTGCTGTCCAAGCGCGGCTATTTCCCGCAGAGCTACCATGTGCCGTGCATCGTCGTCGACCCGCGGCCCGCGGCGGACGCGACCCGCGGCCAGGAAGTGCGCGCGTTCACCGAGAACATCGACCTGCTGCCGACCCTGCTCGACTGGCTGGGACAACCCGCGCCGCGCCAGTGCAACGGCCATTCGCTGCTGCCCTTCCTGCATGGCGATCCGCCCCGCCAGTGGCGACGCGAGACGCACTGGGAATACGATTTCGCCGATGTCGCCGGCGGCACGGCGGCCAGCCGCCTCGGCATCGCCCGCCGCGAGTGCAACCTGGTCGTGCAGTGCTCGGACGACTACGCCTATGTGCATTTCGCCGCCCTGCCGCCGCTGCTGTTCGACCTGCAACGCGATCCGCACTGGCTGGTCGATCTCGCGCAGGCGCCCGCGCACAGGGACACGGCGCTGGACCAGGCACGGCGGCTGCTCTGCTGGCGCATGTCGCATGCGGACTTCACGCTCGCCACCCCTTGAAGGAAGACACACAGATGGCTTCGCATGATCGAATCGCGCTGGTCACCGGCGCATCGCGCGGGATCGGCGAGGCCTGCGCCACCGCCCTGCTCGCCGACGGCTGGCACGTGGTGTTCGCTGCCCGGGACCGGCAGGCGCTGGAGCAGGCGATCGCCCGCGCAGCCAGCGCAGACAGCGGCAACCGCCGTGGAACGGCAGTCGCGATGACCGTCGATGTCTGCGACCGCAAGTCGATCGACGCGCTGTTCGCGGCCATCGTCGAGCGTTTCGGCCGGCTCGACCTGCTGTTCAACAATGCCGGCGTGTTCCCGCCCTCGAAGCCGATCGACGAAGTGACGCCCGAGGACTGGGATGCGGCGGTGCGCACCAACCTGAGCGGCATGTTCTTCGTGATGCAGCAGGCGTTCCGGACGATGAAGGCACAGCGCCCGCAGGGTGGCCGGATCATCAACAACGGCTCGCTGGCGGCCTTCGCACCGCGCCCGGCGTCGGTGGCCTACACGGCGACCAAGCACGGCGTGCTCGGACTCACCCGCGCGGCCTCGCTCGATGGCCGCGCCTGCGGCATCGCCGTGGGGCAGATCGACATCGGCAATGCGGCGACCGCGATGACCGCCCATGTCGAGCAGGGCGCGCTGCAGGCCGACGGAACGATGCGCCCGGAAGTGCGGATGGACCTGCAGCATGTCGCCGCGGCGGTGGTGACCATGGCGCGCCTGCCCAACGAGGCCAGCATCCAGTCGTTGACCATCCTGCCGACGACGATGCCGTTCATCGGCCGCGGCTGACGCCGGCCGGGGCGATGCCTCAGATCAGCAGCCGGTTCTCGCTGTAGGGGTTGGCCTGGCGCAACCCTTCGACGAAGGCGCCGAACTCGATGCCGTGCACCGGTTCGAGCGCCCGCGCCCGTTCGCGCAGGTGCTGCCATCGCCAGTCGCCATCGGCGGTGGCGAAGCCGAAGGCGATCATGTTCCCCGGACGGGCGACCGGCAGCAGCAGCACGCGGCCGGAAAAGGCATCGAGGAAGCGGTCGCGGTACACCGGGTACTCGGGCGCGTTGCTCCAGAAATTCACCGCACAGACGCCTTCAGGGGTCAGCGCGGCAGCCGCAGCGCCGAAGAACACGCCGGTGGCGCAGGCCGGGACCTGTCGGCGCTCGTCGTAGACGTCGACCAGCAGCAGGTCGACCGGATTGGCGGCCTGCGACACCACGTGTGCCGCCGCGTCGCCCAGGGTGACGGTCAGCCGTGCGTCGTCCGCCGGCAGCGCGAAATGCGCACGCGCGATGGCAATCACGTCGGGATTGGCATCGACGGCCTCCAGTCTGCAGGCCGGCAGCCGATGATGGATGTACTTGGCGAGCGATCCGCCACCGAGCCCGAGCAGCAGGGCCCGCTTCGGCTCGGAACGGAACAGCAGGCTGCACAGCATCGCCCGGGTATAGGCCAGTTCGAGGCGCACCGGGTCGGACAGGCGCATCGCGCTCTGGATGGTTTCGCTGCGACCCAGGTACAGCCGGCGAACGCCCGCCTCGTCGCGATAGCGAACCTCGTCCGCCCCTTCGTCATTGCCCCCCAGCCAGTCGCGCAACCAGTCCACACATCCCCCGCACAGGCAACGTTCGTCGAAAGGATCGGCCCGGTTCTTCAAAGGATCGCTGAAACACCCGTAAAATCAGGCGGTTTTTCGACCACCGACCATCCGGACCATCCGGATCAATACGGACCAAAACGGACCAAAACGGACCCTACCCACGACATGCGCACTTCAGGTTTCTATCTTGCCACGCTCAAGGAGGCCCCGAGCGAGGCCGAACTGGTCAGCCACAAGCTGATGCTGCGCGCCGGGCTGATCAAGTCGCTCGCACGAGGGTTGTACACCTGGATGCCGCTGGGCCTGCGCGTGCTGCGCAAGGTCGAGCGCATCGTGCGCGAAGAGATGGACGCCGCGGGCGCGGTGGAACTGCTGATGCCGGCCGTGCAGCCGGCCGAACTCTGGCAGGAATCAGGGCGCTGGCAGAAATACGGGCCGGAGCTGCTGCGCATCCGCGACCGGCACCAGCGCGACTACTGCTTCGGGCCGACGCACGAAGAGGTGGTCTCCGACACGGTCCGCCGCGACATCAAGAGCTACCGGCAACTGCCGGTGAACCTGTACCAGATCCAGACCAAGTTCCGCGACGAGATCCGGCCGCGCTTCGGCGTGATGCGCGCGCGCGAGTTCCTGATGAAGGACGCCTACTCGTTCCACGCCGATGCCGCGAGCCTGCAGCAGACCTACGACACGATGTACAAC
>JBIITW010000218.1:0-7875 GCA_044340265.1 Burkholderiales bacterium
CGGTTGCCGGCCGTTTCCCTGTGGACCGGGCTGCGCTCCCTCGTCTATCCGGTGGGTGCTGCCGATGCCCATGCAGCGCTGGCGCGCTTCGATCTCGGCGACAAGCTCTGGACCCGCGTCGATCGTCTCTCCGGCGGCGAGCGGCAGCGGGTCGGCCTGGCGCGCGCCCTGCTCGCGCCCGCAGGGCTGTGGCTCGTCGACGAGCCGTTGTCTGCACTCGACCCGACCCGGTCGCGACTGGCCATCGAGACGCTGACCGGCAGTGCACGCGAGCGCGGCGTCACCCTGCTCGCCACGCTGCACCAGGTCGATGTCGCGATCGCATCGTTCCCGCGCATCATCGGCCTGCGCGAAGGTGAACTTGCGTTCGACCTGCCTTCGTCCGAGGTGACGCGCGACCACCTGCTGCGCCTCTATGTGCAGTTCGAACACGAGCTGGCCGGTGCGCCTGCGGCGCAGCCGGACCCGGCCCTGGAAGCGGCACGCCCGGCCACGGTCGTGGTCTGCCGCTGATGGGTGGCGCGGCACTGAGCTCGGCGTCCTCCCCGGCGCTGCGCGATCCGGCGTGGACGGGACGCGTGTTCTGGACCCTCGCCGGCGCGGCGCTGCTGGCGCCGATGTTCTGGGCGACCGAGTTCAGGCCGTGGATCCTGTTCGAGCCCGCGAGCCTGCGCGCGAGCCTCGGTTTCGTGGCTTCGTTCTTTCCGCCGCACACGGAACCGGAATTCCTCAAGACGGTCGCCTACGAAGCCTGGCGCACGGTCGCGATCGCCACCTGCGGCATGGTGCTGGCCCTGGTGCTGGCGATCCCGCTGACGCTGGCCTCGACCGCGGTGTTGTCGGTGTCCGCCCTGCCCGGTCGGATGCACGCGTTGCCGTTCGTGGTCCGACAGGCGATCCGCTGGCTGCTGATCGTGCTGCGCAGCGTGCCCGAACTGGTCTGGGCCCTGGTGTTCGTGCGCGTGGTCGGCCTCGGGCCCACTGCCGGCGTGCTCGCCATCGCCCTCACCTATGCCGGCATGCTGGGCAAGGTCTATGCCGAGATCCTGGAAAGTGGCGAAACGCATACGACGACCACGCTCTTGCGCAACGGGTCGGGGCGCCTGAACGCGTTCCTGTACGGGCTGCTGCCGACCAATGGTGCAGAGCTCACCAGCTATACCGTCTATCGCTGGGAGTGCGCGATCCGCTCTTCGGCGGTGCTCGGCTTCGTCGGTGCGGGCGGCCTCGGGCAGCAGCTGATCACCTCGCTGAAGATGTTCAACGCGTCCGAGGTGAGTACCATCCTGCTCGTGTTCATCGCGCTCGTCTGGATGGCTGACTGGGCCAGCGGCCAGTTGCGCCGGGTGCTCGGATGATCAGCAGCCCGCCGCCGCTGCTGCACGCGCGCTGCACCGCCTGCTGGATCGTCGCGGGCATCGTGCTGCTGGTGGTGGCGAGCTTCGCGACGCTCGACCTCAAATGGAGTGTCTTCCTGTCGGCGGATGCGGCCGCACGCATGGGGCGCTTCCTGGCTGAACTCACCTCGCCGTCGACCGATCCGGAATTCCTGTGGCGGCTGGCGATCGCCAGCGGGGAAACCCTGGCGATGTCGGCACTGGGCACGCTGCTCGCGGTCGCCGGCGGGTTGCTGCTCGCGCTGCCCGCCAGCCGCCCGGTCGACGGCGGCCGCGCGCTCTTGCGCGGTCCGACCCGGCTGGTCCTGAACGTCCTGCGCTCGGTGCCGGAGCTGGCCTGGGCAGCGCTGCTGCTGATCGCAGCCGGACTGGGTCCCTTCTCCGGCACGCTCGCGCTCGCGCTGCACACGACCGGCGTGCTCGGCCGCCTGTTCGCCGAGGCAATCGAGAACACGCCGCGCGGGCCGGCCGACGCACTGCGCGTGCAGGGCGTGCCCGGCGGGCGGGTCTTCCTCTATGCGACGCTGCCTGCAGTGCTGCCGCAGATCGTCTCCTATACGCTGTATCGCTGGGAGAACAACATCCGCGCCGCCGCGGTGCTGGGCGTGGTGGGCGCCGGCGGACTGGGCCAGATGCTCGCCTTCCACATGGGACTTTTCCAGATGAACGAGACCAGTTCGGTGCTGGTGGCGATGCTGCTGCTGGTCGCGCTCGTCGACCTGCTGTCCTACCTTGCGCGGCGCGCGATGATGCGCTGACGAGTGCCCGTGCGTGCCGGCGCGGCCGGGCGGCCGGGCGGGCGGGTTCAGGATGCCAGCGGCTGCATGCCCTTTTCGCGGATCACCGGCGCGGCTTGCGCCGACGAGAGGAAACGGATCAGCGCACGCGTGGCTTCGGCTTGTGGCGCAGCCACGTGAAGGCCGATCGAGAAACGCGTCGTCTTCTGCACCGCGTCCGGCAGCGCGCCGACGATGTCGATGCCGGCTACCGGCAGCAGCTCGCTCAGCTGTTGGAACGCGAGGTCGCATTCGCCACGGGCGACGGTTGCCCCTGCCGGCTCTCCGCGCACCTGGCGCAGGCGCGGCGCGAGCGTTTCCGCCAGGCCCAGCCTTTCCAGTACCTTGAGCAGGTGCACGCCGCTCGGGCCAGTCGAATAGGCGATCGCGCGTGCGCCGTGCAACATGGCGATGAAGTCTGCTTCCGACGCCAGGGCGGGTCGTGCGGCCCCCGCGGCCACGGCGCAGGCGATCTGCGACAGCGCGAGATCGGTGCGTCCGTCGGGCGCGATATGGCCACCGCGGGCCATCTCGTCGATCGCATCGGCGGACATCACCACCGCGTCCACGACCTCGCCGGCCGCGATACGCGCAGAGACATTGATGCCACCGTCGAACACTGCGACCGTCCGGTGGCCGGTCTCGCGATCGAAGCGCGCGGCGAGCTCGAGGAAGGCCTCGCGAAAGGCAATGGATTGCAGCACGTTCAAGGTAGCCATGCCCCGATTATCGCAGGTCGTTTCGGTTACGGCACGGCGACACCGGCTCAACCGGGGCGCCTTCCCGATCGTGCGAGCCAGAGCGCAAGAGCCACCGTCAGCCCAAGCCCTGCGACCGCCGGAAACTGCAGCGTCGGCCCCCAGTCGTCCAGCCAGTCGGCCAGCGCCGGGAATCGCCCGGGCAGGTCGAGGTCGGCACCGGTGGTCACGATCCAGCCCAGGCGCGGCGGTGCCGGTTCGGGCAGCGTCCATGACTGCGCACGCGCCTGCATGTCCCACACGCGTGCCTCGCGGCGATGGTTGCCCACGCTCAGCACGCGGTCCTGGGTGCAATCGAGCAGGTCTATGGCACCGGGGCCTGCGCGCAGCGAGCGCAGCAGGCGAGCCTCGGAGGCAGACCAGAAGTGAAGTCGTCCATCGCGGGTGCCGGTGACCACGCGGTCGCCGGCCGCGCAGATCGCCTCGACCGGGTTGTCATGCGCCAGTGCCAGCCGTCGCCCGTTGGCAGTCGACCAGAGTTCTGCGACATTCATGGCCGGCACCAGGGCCCAGGCCGCATCACTGGACAGTCCGGACGGATTGTAGGCACCGTCGATCGCCAGCTCCCGCTCGATCCTGCCCTCGCGCCACCAGCGAACGAGGTGGCGCGAGGCGGTGACGACCCTGCCGTCGCTCGCCACGGCGATCGCGCTGACCTCCGGGTGCGGCAGGCGCAGGATCGCGGCCGCACCGCGCCGGCCCGCATCGCCCACGTCGAAGGTGGCGCCATGTTCGAGGTCGCGGATGAACACCACGCGCTCACCCAGTGCGCCCAACGCGCTGACGCCCTCGCTGCCGACGGCGAGGGGCCCAGGCGCATGCGCCCCGAAGAACCAGATCGAATGCGGCTGGTGCGAGGTCATCACGGCTGCGGCCCGCCCATCGCGAAACCACGCGATCTCGCTGAAGCCGTAGCCCCACCGCCCGGTGTCCTCAGCATCACGCCGATGATGCCAGCCGAACACGGTCTCGGACCGGCCTGTGTCCGCATTCCAGCGGTGCGCGACCGACGCCGTGCCGGTGAGTACTTCTCGCCCGTCAGGGGAAAGGCGCGCACGTGTGATATCGATGCCGTCCAGGTATGCATCGCCGTAACGCGACGGCTACCAGCCGGGATACCAGGCCCTGCGGCCGCTGAAGGGCGTCGATCTCCATCAGCGCCTGGCGCGCGCGGGCACCGGTCAAGCCGCGATCGAGGTATTCGAACGGATTGGTGCGATCGCGCCAGGCCCGTTCGTCACGCATCGACATCAGTTCGGCGGGCAGGAAGAGCGCGCCCAGAAACAGCGGCAGCCCTGTCGCCAGGACCAGCAGTGCCTTGCCCATCGCGTCATGCTCCTGTGCATCACGGTCTCATGACATGCGAGGATACCGCTGTCCTGCACCGATCGATCGGCGGCCGATGATCGCGACCCGGCCGATCGCGGTATCGTTGGCCACTGCAGCTTCCTTCACACACAGCCGGGACGATCCATGAAAGCAGTCTTTTTCCGCCAGCACGGCGGGCCTGAAGCGCTCGAATTCGGCGACTATCCGGAGCCTGTCGCAAGGCCCGGCGAGGTGCTGGTCGATGCGCATGCGGCAAGCGTGAACGGCGCAGACTGGCGGGTGGTCGCGGGCGCCTACGGTCCGGTCGCCTTCTTCCCGTACAGCCCGGGACGCGATTTCTCGGGCGTGGTCAGTGCCCTGGGCGCCGGTGTGACCGACTTCGCCATCGGTGACGAGGTGTTCGGCGTATGTGACGTGGGCATCGAGGCTGCCTATGCGGAGAAGGTCGCGATCAAGGCATCGATCCTTGCCCGCAAGCCGGCCGGCCTGTCCCATGTCGAGTCGGCGGCAGTCGCGCTGATCGGGCTCACCGCGTTGTGCGCGGTCGAAGATACGCTGAAGATCCGGTCGGGCGAGACGGTTCTGGTCCAGGGCGGCGCCGGCGGCGTTGCGAGCTTCGCGATCCAGGTCGCGAAGCACACCGGCTGCCGCGTGATCAGCACGACCAGCGCGGCGAACACGGCCTATGTGCGCAGCCTGGGCACGGACCAGGTGATCGATTACAACAGCGAAGACTTCACGCAGGTGCTGTCCGGGGTCGATGCGGTGTTCGATACCGTCGGTGGCGACGTCGGCGTCCGCTCGTATCTCGTACTCAAGCCGGGCGGCCGTGCCGCGTTCATCGCCTCCGGACCGAAGGCACCGCCGACCCCGCGCACCGACGTCACCGGCCTGCGTCCGGCGGTCGGGCGCGATCGACTCCACCTCGACCGGATATCTGCACTGGTCGCGTGCGGCGCGGTGAAGGTGCCGGAGATCACCACCTTCCCGCTGTCGGACGCCGCCAAGGCCAATGCCGTGAGCAAGGGCAGGCATTTCCGCGGCAAGCTCGTGCTGAAGGTGAGATGAAGGGCCAGCAACCATGACCACTGCGCCAGACGGCGACATCCGCTCGATCGACCGCTTCGTGCCCCATGTCTCCACTGTTGATGCCAACCGTGGCCAGACCGTGGGGCTGTTCCTGCGCGAGCGGATGCTTGCGGCGCCCCCGGACCGGGCTGCGCCGCGGCCGGTGATCCTGATGCTGCACGGCGGCTTCGCGCCGTCGATCGTCGCCTATGACCTGCGCTACCGCGACTACAGCTACATGGCGCAGATGGCACGCGCCGGGTTCGATGTGTTCACCTTCTCGCACACCGGCTATGCGCCCTCGCCGCGCCCGCGCATGGACGATCCGGTGAACGTCGATCCCTCGTTTCAGCAGCACCTCGTTCCACACGTGCTGGCCACAGCGCAGCCACCGCGCTATCCGTTCAAGCTGGTGTCCAGCCGCACCGAGTGGGACGAGATCGACAGCATCGTCGAGTTCATCCGCGAACTGCGCGGCGTCGATCGCGTACACCTGGTCGGCTGGTCCACCGGTGCGCCCCGCGCCGGCGGCTACGCAGCCCTGCATCCCGATAAGGTCGGTCGCCTGCTGCTCTATGGTCCGTCTCAGTTCTTCGAGCGAGAGGATCCGCCGGCGACGATGCCCGAGCCTGGATCGCCGACCTTGCTCCAGACGCGCGAGTTCCTGCTCGACCGCAGGTGGCGCGACCATGTGCATGATGCCCGGCAGATCGAGGATCCTGCCGTGTGCGACGCGTTCTGGCGTGAACTGATGGCGATCGACGAGATCGGTGCCAGCTGGGGACGCGAGGGACTTGGCATCATGCGTGCACCGAACCGGATGAACTTCGGCTGGAAGGCGAGTCTCGCGCAGATCGAGGCACCGACCCTTTACCTGCTCGGTGAGCACGACAACTATGCACGGCGGCTGGAATCGTGGAAGGCGCTGGCGGCGCCGCAGCGCATGTTCGTGCGCGTGGCCGGCTGCTCGCACTTCATGCAGTTCGAGCGGGCCCGGCACCTGCTCTACCGCGCCACCGCCGAATGGCTGGCGGGCGCGACCTTCGACGGCCATGGCAGCGGCACGTTCGTCGCCGATGTCGATGGTTTTCTGACCGCGGGCCCGGTCTGATCGACCGGCGGGCATGTGCGTCAAGGTCGACAAAGGCCTGCAAAAGCCAGCCAGCAGACGGGCCGCGTCGGGCGGCAGGCTGTCCTTTTCACCCGGGAACACAACCGCGGTTTTCGCTGGGATACTTCCGCTTCCGTAAAGTGAAGGAATCGACCCGATGACTGCCGAAGAGCAACGCGCCCTGCTCGCCGTAGCCCTGCTTGCTGCATTCGCCGATGGTGACAAGTCCGACGCCGAGCGCGAGGAGATCAAGCGCATCGTCGACACGCTGGGCGGCAAGGCCGCCGGGCTGAACGTGCCCCTGCTCATGCAGGATGTCCTGCTCAAGCGCCTGGGCATTGCCCAGGCCGCGGCTGCGCTGACCTCGCGGGATCAGCGTCAGCTCGCCTATGAACTGGCGGTCTGCGTATGCGATGCCGACGGCGTCCAGTCGGACGCAGAGCGCCGCTTCCTTGCCAGCCTGAAGGCCGAGCTGGGTGGATCGCTGGACACGTCATTCGAGACGCAGGCCGACGCCCTCGCACGGGAGACCGATGCGCCATCGGCCTCGCTCCCGGCAGTGGTGCCTGCGCCCCCCGCAGCAGCGGCACCGGCAGCAGCGTCGGCCGCGGCCGTCGATCGCGCCGCGCTGGACAAGCGCATCTTCAACAACGCGATACTCTGCGGGGCACTGGAACTGCTGCCGCAGAGCTGGGCCAGCATGGCCATCATCCCGCTGCAGGTGAAGCTGGTGCACGGCATCGCGCAGGCCCACGGCATCACCTCCATCGATGCCGGCATGGTGAAGGAATTCATCGCAACGGCGGGTGTCGGCCTGACCGGTCAGTACCTGGAGCAGTTCGGTCGCAAGCTGGTCGGTGGTCTTCTCGGCAAGGTGATGGGCGGGATGGGACGCGGCGTGGGCAGCGTCGGCACCGGCATGGCGATGAGCTTCGCCACCACCTATGCGCTGGGGCAACTGGCGGCGCGCTACTACGGGGGCGGGCGGCAGATGAGCACCGCCCTGCTGAAGCAGACCTACCAGGACCTGCTCGCCGGCGCCCGGCAGATGGAGCAGCAGGCACTGCCCCAGATCCAGCAGCAGGCGCGCACGCTGGACGCGGGCAAGGTCCTTGAAATGGTGCGCAAGCCGCTCGCTTGAGGGGCCGGACCAGACCGGCTCACTGGAACTGCCTGATGTCCTCCGGTCGAAACACGGTCAGCGACTCGATCGCTCCGCCCCGCCGGCTGAAGGCCACGGACAGTCCCTCGGCGTAGATGCGGTTTCCGCTGCCGCGCAGCTTGCGGCCGCTGCCGTGCAGTTCGACGGCGCGCGCATCGCCATCGCCGATGCGCAGCCCACGGCTGGTCGTGCCGCGCCATGCGCAGGCTTTCGGGTCGGCGCAGAACACGCTGAACAGTCGAACGCGGGACTGTTCGACCGGCATGCCCGCGGC
>JBIITW010000219.1:0-7841 GCA_044340265.1 Burkholderiales bacterium
CCCCATAGCAGGCAGACCGGCGCGGCCACGCCCTCGGCCTCTGCGATGAAGTCTTCCATCGCAGAGCCGTGGCAGGAGACGCCAGCCTCGAAGCCGAGGCGCTTCGGACCGATCAGCGCATAGGGGCCGCCGAAGCAGAAGCCGGCCACCGCCGCGCGTCCGTTGAACGCCGGCTGCGTCCTGAGCATCGCGAGCGTGTCGGCGAGGTCGGCTTCACCGGCGCCGATCACCTGCGCGCGCGGTTCCGCGCGCTCGCTGGTGCGCTTGTCGCTGCGCGGCAGCGGGCCGGGGATCGTGCGCCAGAAGAGGTCGGGCGCAGCGGCGACATAACCCATCGCGGCGATCTCGGCGGCGATGCTGCGCACATCCTCGTCGACGCCATGGACAGCAGCGGCGAGCACGATGGCCGGCACCTTGCCGGGTGTTGCGGGCAGCGCCAGATGGCAATCGAATTCGCCACCACCCGTGGCGCGGATCCTGAGGTCGTGGGCAGGCATGGGTCGGTGCTCCGTCGGCATGGAAGAATGGCTGGCATGGTGCACGCGGGTCGGCCCGATGGCAATCGAAGGGCTTCCCATCGCGACTCCGGCGCACCACAATCAGTCCCTGTGACCAAGCCGGCGAAGCCCGGTATCCCGGAGGAGCAACGCCTGCCATGGCCATCCGTATCGAAGGACACGACGTCGCCGCCGACGCGCGCCGCGTGTACGACCAGGTCAGTGCAGGCGGTGTCGCGGTCATCCACCTCGATGTCGGTTATGCCGTGCTCGCCTGCACAGCCGAGGCGGTACGGCGAGTCTATGCCGCAAAGCACCGCAGCTTCGACAAGCCGACCGGCATCGTCGGCAACCACTGGCTGCACCGGCAACTGCACCGGTTGCCACCCGAACGGCTGGCGATGATCGACGCGGTCACGATCGGCCATGACCTGCCGCTGGCGGTGATCGCGCCCTTCGACCGGCATCACCCGCTGCTCGCGGCGATGGACCCGTTCGTACTCGCCAACGCCGTGAAGGGCGACACGCTGAACATCCTGCTCAATGCCGGGCAGCTGCGCAACGCGATCGCCGACCTCGCGATGGCCGACGGGCGGCTGTTCGTCGGCTCGTCCGCCAACACGTCACTCAAGGGCAGCCGCTATGCGGTGGCCGACATCGAGCCCGAGGTGATCGCCATCGCGGACATCGTCATCGACTACGGTCGCTCGCGCTTCAGCACGCCCGACGGCCTGTCCAGCACGATGATAGATTTCTCCACCTTTCGGGTGCAACGGGCGGGCGTCTGCTTCGACCAGATCGCCGCCGTTCTCTCCGATGAATTCAGCATCACCCTCCAGCGACCCGGGAGCCGTACATGATCCGTTGCGAACCTGCGCACCTTGCCGCGTTCACCTGCACCCTCGCCGCAATCGCGATGACGGCGATCCCCGCGACCGCACTGGCAGCGGCTGCCTACCCGGATCGTCCGGTGCGGATGATCGTGCCCTTCACGCCCGGCGGCGGCACCGATCTGGTCGCGCGGATGATCGCGCAGAAGCTCGGCGAGTCGATGGGCCAGACCTTCGTCGTCGACAACCGGCCGGCGGTCGACGGCATCGTCGGTACCGAGATCGCAGCGCGTTCGCAGCCGGACGGCTACACGCTGCTGCAGGTGTCGACCAGCCATGCCATCAATGTCGCCCTCGGGCGCAAGCTGCCCTACGACACGCTGAAGGACTTCGCGCCGATCGCGCACACGGCCAACCAGCAGCTGATCCTGGTGGTCAACCCGTCGCTGCCGGTGCGTACGGTGAAGGAGCTGATCGCCCTGGCGCGCGCGAAGCCGGGTACGCTGAACTACGGCTCGAGCTCGAACGCGACCGCGCTGCCGACCGAGCTGTTCAAGGCGATGACCGGCACGCAGATCCAGCACATCCCGTACAAGGGCTCGCCGCCGATGCTGGCCGACCTGATCGGCGGGCAGATCCAGCTGTCGATCGCCGCTGCGATCTCGGCCATCCCGCAGGTGAAGTCGGGCAAGCTGCGCGTGCTGGCGATCGGCGACTCGCGCCGCTCCCCCGAGATGCCCGACCTGCCGACCATCGCGGAGGCGGGCGTGCCCGGCTACCAGGCGGCGATCTGGAGCGGCATGCTGGCCCCGGCCGGCACGCCGGCGCCGATCATCGACCGACTCAATCGCGAGGTGGTGCAGGTCGTGCGCGCCGCCGATTTCCGGGCGCGGCTGCTGGAGCTGGGGGCGGAATCGGTGGGCAGCACTGCGCCCGAGTGGGGCGCCTTCCTGCGCAGCGAGATCGACAAGTGGCAGAAGATCGCCAGGCGCGCGAACATGCGCGCCGATTGAGCTTCACCTTCGGCTGACGGCCTCAGGCGACGACGCGCATCCCGATCGCCTCGGCCTGCCGGCGCTCGAACGCACGGCAGCGCTCATCATGCTGCTGGCCAAGGATGCCGCCGCGCACGGTGCCCGGCTCGGTCGTCTTGAATACCGGCAGCCAGCTTGCCGGCAGCCGGTCGCCATCGGGCGTGGACAGCCAGAGCCGGAACAGCAGGCGCTTCTTGTCGGGCGCCTCGTGGTCGGTGAAGTCGGTACGCGAATGCAGCGTGACATGGCTGTTGATCAGTTGCAGGTCACCCGGCTCGAGGTACATGGTGAATGCGAGGTCTGGCCGACGCACCAGTGCATCGAAGCACTCGAGCGCTTCACGGTGGCGCGGGTCGATGCGCGGCACGCCTTCGATGGTCTGCGCGCCGTTTACCCGGTTGCGGTTCCACTTGCTGAACAGCAGGCCGCCTTCGACATCGAACACCGGATGCGGATAGGACGCGGCTTCATCGGGCGCCTGTTCGCCCTGCCGGCTGAAATGGATCGGCTGGTGCAGGTAGTCGATCAGGTCGGGATGTTCGCTCGCCATGCGCGCATGGGCGGTCACCGAACTCGAGACGATGCTCATGCCACCGGAGATCGCCTGGTTGTAGCAACTCAGCCCGACGAAGTCGGTCGAGTCGGTATGGAAGTCGAGCTCCGCGTTCGATGAATAACCCCGGCCAGTCGAAGTGCGGTAGTTGGTGCCGACATCGCGCACCGCGGACAGATAGTGGCTGGCCTTGCCCTGCGGCCGCCCGACCCCGACATGCAGGCCGATCGCCCAGGTCATCAGCTCGAACTGCTTCTCGTCCAGGCCCTCGCGCGGCAGGCCCTTGAGCAGCGCGAGCCCCCGACCGCGGCGCGCTTGCGCCACGGCCGCTGCGAGCGGCACGGCGGCGGCGCCGAGGTCGAACTCTTCGCGTCGATAGTCGAGCAGGGTACGCTCGGGATCGAACACCCGGCGCACCGCGGCTTCCAGGTCTCGGCCGGCGGCCGCGTCGAGGCGGAATACCCACCCCCGGTCTTGCTCGAGGTCGCTGGCAGTCCAGTCGGCCAGCGCGGTGGCAGCCGGGTCGATGGCGTAATCGGTCATCTGGATCTTCCCATTGATGCAGTCGCGCTATTTTCCTTCGTAGCGACCGGGCCGCTTCTCCTTGTAGGCCTCGATCGCCTCACGGTAGTCGGCCGTGCCCTGTGCCGCAGCCATCGCGGCAGCCGTGTACTCGAGGCTTGCCTTCAGGTCGCTGCGCTCATTATGCCGGACCAGCCGCTTGATCAGCCGCTGCTGGATCGGCGGACCGCCCGCCAGGCGGTGCGCGAACGCAAGGGTCTCGGTGAGCAGCGCGTCGGGCGCATGCAGCCGGTTCACCAGCCCGATGCGCTCGGCATCGGTGGCCGACAGCCAGTCGCCGGTCCACAGGAGTTCCAGCGCGCGGCCGGTGCCGATCAGGCGCGGCAGGAAGTGGCAGCCGCCGTTGCCCGGGATCAGGCCGACCCGTATGTAGGCTTCGCAGAAGCGCGCATCGGTCGACGCGAAGCGGATGTCGCACATCAGGGCGAGGTCCATGCCGGCGCCGGCCGCCGCGCCATTCACGGCGGCGATCAGCGGCTTGTCGAACAGTTCGATCGCGCGCGCGAGCCGGTGGGTACCGGTCTGAAGGCGGGTCATCCGGTCGAACGGGGTCGGCGTCTCGCCGCCGGCCACTTCCTTCGAGCGGCGTCCAAGATCGCCGCCGGCAGAGAAGGCGTCGCCGGCGCCGGTGACCACCACGACCCGCACATCGTCATCGCTCAGCGCGGAGTCGAGCGCATCGGCCAGCCCGCCCACCATCTCGGGGCTGAATGCATTCTTCTTGTCCGGCTGGTTGAGCGTGAGCCGGAGCACGTGCCCATCCTGGTCAGCAAGGAGGTGATCGGTCATGGCGTATCCAGTCTTCGTTCGTTCGTGTTCAGCGGGGCACGGCAGGCGGCGTGCAGGTGACCAGCAGCGCATCCACGGCGACGGCACCCCGTCCCGCCGGGCGCACGAACAGCGGATTGATGTCGAGCTCGGCCAGCACGCCGCGCTGCGCCCAGGCAAACTCCGACACGCGCACCAGCACGTCGACCAGAGCCTCGATGTCCAGTGCCGGCAGGCCGCGGGTACCGCGCAGGATCGGCGCGCAGCGCAGGTCGTCGATCATCGCACGCGCTTCATCCGCATCGATCGGCGCCACGCGGCAGGTCGAGTCGTTCATCGCTTCGGCGAACACGCCCCCCTGGCCGAGCACGATCACCGGACCGACCGCCGGTTCATCGATCACGCCGACCAGCATCTCGAAGCCAACGACGATCATCTCGGACACGAGCACGCCCTGCAGCCTTGCATGCGGCGCACGGTCGCGGCAGGCCGCGACCACGGCATCGATCGCCTGCTGCAGTGGCCGGCCCTCAGGCACGCCCAGCCGCACACCGCCGATGTCGCTCTTGTGCGCGACATCGGACGATACGATCTTCACCGCATAGGGGCCCTGCATGCCGTGGATGAGCCGGAGCGATTCGCCCAGCGCATCGGCGGGCACCATCACCTCGCCCGGCGTCCGCACGCCGATCGAGCGCAGCACGGCCTTCGAGAACACCTCGTCGAGCGACCGTCCGTCGGCCTGGAGCAGCGGACCCTCCGCGACCGGCGAAGCGGCGGCGGCCTGCGCCGCGCCTTCACCGATGACATCGGCGCCCGCGGGTCCGATACCCTGCGCGCGCGCGCGCGCCGCTGCCCATCTCGCGAGCGCACCCATCGCCTTCGCGACACGTACCGGGGACGGCAACACCGGCAGGCGGATCTCGCGCAGCAGGGCGTGGGCGTCGAGGGCCAGCGCCTTGTGCATCGACGAGAACACGAACACCGGCTTGGTGATGTCCGCAGCCATGTCGACCAGGAACTTCGCGCCCGCGACCGTGCCCGCAGGGCTCGAACTGGCGAAGTTCAGGCACAGCGTGTCGACACCCGGATCGTCGAGCACGGCACGGATCACGTCGGCATAGGCCTTCGGACCGCGGATGCCGATGTAGCCGGCCGTGAGGTCGACCGGATTGGTCGGCGAGCCGATCGGCGGCAGGAGCGCCGACACCTTGTCGACGGTGGCCGGCTCGAAAGTCGACAGCTCGATGCCCTCACGCGACGCCGCATCGCAGAACACGATCGCCGAGCCACCCGAGCCACCGATCACCGCGGCATGGCGGCCACTGCCCATGCCGGGATAGCGCGCCTGGCACTGGAACGCCTTGATCAGGTCGGGCGCATCGCTCATCTCGGTCAGCTCGACGATGCCCGCCTGGCGGAACAGCGCACGATAGACATCGGCACGGCCGACGATGCTGCCGGTATGGGTGGCGGCCGCGCGTGCACCCTGCTCGGTCACGCCGCCCTTCCAGACCAGCAGCGGCTTGCCCATGGCCAGTGCCTTGTGCCCGACCTGCATCAGCGCGCGGGCGTCGGGCAGGCCTTCGAGGTAGGCCATCACGATCTCGGTGCCCGGGTCGTCGAGCAACGCATCGACAAGGTCGACGCAGCCGAGGTCGGCCTCGTTTCCGGTGGCGATCACATAGCGGAAGCCGATCGACTCTTCCGCGCAAGCCAGTGCCAGGCTGTAGCCGAAGCCGCCGCTCTGGGTGACCAGCGAGACCGTGCCCGGCTCGAGCTTCGGCACCCGGCTGATGCTGCCGAAAGCCGCGCAGACCCGGTCAGGGATGTTGGCGAAGCCAAGGCAGTTCGGACCGATCAGGCGGATGCCCGCCGCGCGTGCGATAGAGACCACCGCGTCCTGCAGCGCCGCGCCGGCATCGCCGGTTTCACGGAAGCCGCCGCTCATCACCACCGCCATCCGGACCTTCAGGCGCGCCGCCTGTTCCATCACGCCGGGCACCGCAACCGCCGGCACGGCCACCACGACCAGGTCGATCGGGCCGGGCACTGCGTCCAGTGAGGGGAAACATGGCTTGCCGAGCAGCTCGGGGTATTTCGGATTGATCGGGTATACCGCGCCCGGATAGCCGAGCGTGATCAGTGCCTTGAGGGTTTCATGCCCCGGACGGGCCGGATCGTCGGAGGCACCGACAATCGCGATGGAACGCGGGGAAAGAAGGCTGGCGAGCGGAACCGGTGCGGCGCCGGCATTCAGGGTGGGGCGGGTCATGCAATGTCCTCTCGGAAACAGGGCTTCCTGCGTCGACGATCCTACTCGGCGCGAGCGCCCGAAGACTTGACCACCTTTGCCCACTTGCGGATCTCGATGTCGAGGTGGCGCGCGAGCTCGTCGGGCCCGGCACCCACCGGGTCCACGCCCTGCGCGGACAGACGGCCCAGTACCTCGCGCATCTTCAGCACGGCAGCCATCTCGCGATGGTGGCGATCAGCGAGGGCGCGCGGGGTGCCGCCAGGCGCGAAGTACGCGTACCAGGTAGTGGCTTCATAGCCGGCGACGCCAGCCTCGGCGATCGTCGGCGTATCCGGCAGCGCCGGGCTGCGCTGTGCGGAGGTGACCCCCAGCGCGCGCAGCTTTCCAGCCTGAACGTTGGGCACCGCGTTCAGCATGTTGTTGAACATCACCTGCACATGGCCGGCCAGCAGGTCGCCGGTCGCCGGGCCTGCGCCCTTGTAGGGCACATGCACCAGCTTCGCCCCGACCATCGAGGCGAACAGCTCTCCCGCGAGATGGGGCGCGCTGCCCGTGCCGGACGATGCGAACACCAGTTCGCCATTGCGCTTGCGCGCGAGCCGCACGAGGTCACCCACGCTCTTCACGGGCAGCGAAGGGTGCACGACCAGCGCCAGCGGCGATGCAGCCACCCATGTCACCGGCGCAAGGTCGCGCACCGGATCGAAGGTGATCTGCGTGTAGATCGAAGGGTTGATCGCGATCGATGAACTGGTGAGCAGCACCGTGTAGCCGTCGGCCGGCGACCGGACGACCAGTTCGGTGCCGATGGTGCTGCCCCCGCCGGCACGGTTGTCGACGACCACCGTCTGGCCGAGCGACTCGGTCAGGCGCGGCGACACCACGCGGGCGATCGTGTCGACCGGCCCGCCGGGCGCGAACGGGACGACCATGCGGATCGGCTTGGCCGGGAAGGCCTGGGCCGAAGCGGACGGCGCGTGCAGGGCGACCGCGGCAACCAGGGCGACCACCACCAGCGCACATGATGATGCGACGCAAGGCGGCGGCATGATGTCTTGCGGGCAGCGCGGGGTTGGCATGCCTGGCTCCTCCGGCCTGCGGACCTGGGTGCCGGCCGTCTGTTGTCGGATCGAGGACGATACGCAATAACTTGACAGGCGTAAAGCCGCTGCGCCGTCGTCAGCGAGCCGCCGGCGCGGCCTTCTTCCGGCGCGCCACCGGCCGTGCGGGCCTCGCTCGGGCGAGCGGTGGGTCAGGCTGGAGCAGGCGTTCGCCGATCCAGCGCAGGAACGCCGTCCAGTCGGCCTGGAAGCTGCGCCC
>JBIITW010000220.1:0-7657 GCA_044340265.1 Burkholderiales bacterium
GCTTGCATCCGGCATGCACCACCATCGCATCGGTGATCGCGGCGACGAGCTTGCGCTTCTGTTCGGTGCTGCGGCCGGTCCACATCTGTACCGTGACTACTGGCATGACGACTCCTGGAGGTTGTCGATCGGGATCAGGGGCTGGCCCCGGTGTGTGGGATTCTTCACGCGTCGCCGCGCAAGACCCTTTCGATGCGCGGGCGCACGCCCGACCACTGGCTGGCGCCCACCGTCACCGGTGCCCGGCTGCCCAGCCCGCGCGCCCACGCGGTCTTCAGCCCCAGCGCCTTGGCCGCCTCGAAATCGACGCCACCGGGCGGCGCGGCGAGGTCGGCGATGAACGCGTGCTTCGGCAGCCGTTCGAGCACGTCACGGCCGACCACGCGCGAGGGCACCGTCGAGAACACCATGTCGAGGCCGGGCGCCAGCGCGGGCAGTTCCTCGAGCAGGTGCACCTGCGCGCCGGCCGCATAGGCGGCCGCGCGCTGTACCGGGTTGCGCGCGGCGACATGGGTGATCGCACCCAGCGCGACCATGTAGCGCGCGAGCAGGAAACCGATCGAGCCCTGCCCCACCACGGCCACATTCGCCTTGTGGATGGTGATCGACGTGTTCTCGATCACCACCTTCAGCAGCCCCTCGATGATCGCAGGGCCGCGCAGCAGCATCAGGTCCTGGTCCCACTCGTATTCGTGCAGCGTGATGCCGAGCGCATCGCAATGGGCCTTCAGCTTCGGATCAGCCCAGCCGAGGATGATGTGTGCCGGACCGGCCATCGCGGCGAGCATCTCGCGGTCGGGAACGATCGGCTCCGGGCATGACGGCGCAAACAGCGCCCCGGTGGGTGCGATACCCGGGATCGGGAACAACGCGAAACGTGCACCGGCCAGC
The DNA here is from genome assembly GCA_044340265.1 of Burkholderiales bacterium. Classification (GTDB taxonomy): domain Bacteria; phylum Pseudomonadota; class Gammaproteobacteria; order Burkholderiales; family CAIKXV01; genus CAIKXV01. The sequence continues at coordinate 892 of JBIITW010000220.1, forward strand.
GCCTCGGCCGCGCTGGCGGCCCGCGTGACGCCCTCGATGCCGGCGTCCGGCCAGGGGAAGCCGAATGCCCGCACCGTGGCTCCGGTGGCAGCAGCCAGCCGGGCTATTTCCTGCTCGCGGCGGTCGCCACCGACCACGGCGATCACACACCTGCGCCAGTCGACCTCGGCCGCATTGCCGGCCAGCGCCATGGCTTCGGGTACCGGGCCGGCCCCAGCCATCATTTGACTGCCTTCATCGATCTGTCCCACAGGTTCGCATATGATGAAGTGTGATCACAGTGAGCGGGACGGTCAAGCGCCGCGGCACGCCCGTGCCGGCCTCGTTGCGCCTCGTCCCGGCGACTGTCCGGCAGGTCTCGCTCCTTGACAGGGCGACAGTCGCTGCGCACACTGAATGCATGGATGCATTGACACGCGCGGTGCGCGAATCCACCGATTTTCCTTCGATACGAGCCCCGCGTGCCAACAATGGCACCGCCGGTGCAAGGCGCAGCGGTGGCACCCGCCCTCGTGCCGGCAGCGATGCCGTACGCCAGCGCGGCGAACTCCAGGCGCAGGTGGCGCGCCTGCTGCGCATCGCGCTGATGACCGGCCAGTTCGTTCCAGGGCAGACCCTGTCGCTGCGCCAGCTCGCACAGATGCTCGGCACGAGCCCGATGCCGGTCCGCGGCGTACTCGGCCAGATGATCGCCTCGGGCGTGCTCGAGACCCAGCCCAACGGCTCGGTGGCCGTTGCCCGGATGACGGAACCGAGGTTCGTCGAGCTTACCCGGGTCCGCAAGGCGCTCGAGGGCATGGCCGCGGAGATGGCCTGCCGGAACGCCACGCCCAGGCTGATCTCGGAACTCGAGAAGATCAACGCGCGGCTGCACCGATCGATCACCAGCCGGGACATCCTGGCCTGCCTGCGGCTGAACCAGGCGTTCCACTTCACGCTGTATTCGGCCTCGGCGTCCGAGATCCTGCCCAGCCTGATCGAATCCCTCTGGCTGCGGGCCGGGCCGTTCATGTACTTCTCGCTGACCGCGCCGACGACGCCCTGGGATGCCACCGGGCACCAGACGGTCATCGACTGCCTGCGCAAGGGCAACGCCCGGGCAACCCGCACTGCGATCGAACGTGACATCGACGGCTCGGCGACCTACCTGCTGAAGAAATCCAGCGCGTTCCGCAGTGGCAGTGGCGTCGCCCTCGACGCGGCCCCCGGCGTCAAGCCCGCGCCCCGCAAGCGCGCGGTGCGGCGCTGACCGTCCCGCAAGGGGTGCCGACGCGCCGGCTCGTCGGCCAGCCGCTGCTGAGGCGGGAGGACGCGCGCCTGCTCACCGGACGCGGTCGTTACGTCGACGATTTCAAGTGCGACGGCCTGCACCATGCCGTGGTCGTGCGCAGCCCGGTGGCCGCCGGCCGCATCGTAGCGCTGGATGCCACCGCCGCGCGTGCGGCGCCCGGCGTGGTCGCGGTGCTCGATGCCGCCGACTTCGAACACTGCACGCAGCCGATACCGCTGCGCGGCGGCATCCTGCCCGGCCTGGCCGAATACCTGCAGCCGGTGATCGCGCGCGGCCGGGTCTGCTACGTGGGCGAGCCGATGGCGCTGGTGGTGGCCACCTCGCGTGCACTGGCAGAAGACGCCGCCGAGCTCGTGCTGCCGGAAATCGAGGCGACGCCGCCGGTGGTCTCGTTCGACGCCGCGCGTTCGGGACAGGTGCTGGTACACCCTGCCACCGGCCGCAACATCGCCGAACGCTGGCAGAGCCGGCGTGGCGATGCCGAGGCTGCCTTCGCCCGGGCGGCCTACACGCGCCGGGAAAGCTTCCGCTGCCACCGTCATTCGTCGGTGCCGCTCGAGACCCGCGGCCTGGTCGCGCGCTGGGACGCCGGCCGGGCGCACCTCGAGGTGCTCGGCGCGGCGAAGGTGCCGCACTTCAACCGCGACGTGCTGGCCGCGATGCTCGGACTCGACCCGGCCCAGGTCGACCTGATCGAACTGGATGTCGGCGGCAGTTTCGGTGCACGCGGCGAGTTCTATCCGGAAGACCTGCTGGTGCCGGCGGCAGCGCGCCTGACCGGCGTGCCGATCAAGTGGATCGAGGACCGGCGCGAGAACCTGCTGGCGATGAACCATGCGCGCGAGATGGAATGCGACCTCGAGATCGCCGCCGACCCCGATGGCCGCATCCTCGGCCTGCGCGGCCGGCTGGTCGCCGACATGGGCGCGTATGTGCGCACCACCGGGGTGATCGCACCGGCGAAGGCGGGCAGCTTCCTGCCCGGACCCTACGACATCGCCGACTATGCCTGCGAGGTCGAGGCCGTGGTCACCAACCGCACGCCGACCGGCACCTACCGCGGCCCGGGGCGCTACGAGGCCAACTTCTTCCGTGAGCGGCTGATCGACCTGATGGCAGCCGACCTCGGCATCGACCCGGCAGAGGTCCGCCGGCGCAACCTGGTGCGCCATGACCAGATGCCGTATCCGATCGGCAGCCTGGTGCCCTATGAAGGCCCGGCCAGCTACGACAGCGGCGACTACCCGGCCGCGCTGGCCCGTGCGCTGGACGAGATCGGCTATGCCGCGCTGCAGGCGCAGCGCGGCCGCCGGGTCGACGGCCGCTACCAGGGCGTGGGCATCGGATGCTTCGTCGACAGCACCGGGCCCGGCCCGGCCGAGTACGCCCGCATCCGGGTGGTCGCCCCTGACAGGATCGAGGTGTTCACCGGCTGTTCGTCCAGCGGCCAGGGCCACCAGACCACGTTCGCACAGATCGCCGCCGACGTCCTCGGCCTGCCGTTCGAGCATGTGCATGTGCAACCCTGCTCCACCCTGGGCACGCGCCGTGGCGGTGGCACCTTCCATGGCCGAGGCATCGTGATGGGCGGCAACGCGGTGCGCGTCGCGGCAGAGGCCCTGTGCGCATCCTGGGTCGGGCTGGCCGCCGCGCGCAGCGGCCAGCCGGCCAGCCAGCTCGCCTGCGTCGGCGGCTCGGTCCGGGCTGGCGGCCCGGACGGCCCCTGTGGCCCGGTGCTGCTCGACCTGTCGATGCTGTGCCGGGACGCAGCGGACGGCGACCCGGCAGCACGGGCCGCGCTCGAGGCCGACATCGTCCACGAGAGCCGCGGCTGCACGTTCGAGTACGGGACGCAGGTCGCGCATGTCGCGGTCGATCCGGAGACCGCGCAGGTCGAGGTGCTGCGCCTGCTCACGGTCGAGGACTGCGGCAACCCGGTGAACCCGATGATCGTGCACGGCCAGGTGATCGGCGCATCGGTACAGGGCCTTTCCGGCACGCTGCTCGAGGAGTTCGTCTACGACGGCGAAGGACAGATGCTGTCGGGCACCTTCGCCGACTACCTGATCGCCACCGCCACCGAGTTCCCGCGCGTCGATGCGATCAGCGTCAACCTCGCACCATCGAAGCACAACCGACTCGGGTTGAAGGGCGTCGGCGAAGGCGGCACCGAGGGCGTCGGCGCCGCGGTCGCCAATGCAGTGGCCGATGCCCTGCGCGACTTCGGACTGCTGCTGACCGAACTGCCGCTCAGCCCCGACCGGCTGGCGCGTGCGTTGCGAGAAAGTCGACGATCGCGCGGTTGAACAGGGCGGGCTGCTCCACGTTCGACAGATGCGATGCGTCCGGGATGATCACCAGCTGCGAGCCGGGCAGGTTGCGGTGGATCTCGCGCGCCATCTCGGGTGGCGTGCCGTGGTCCTGGTCGCCGACCATCACCAGCACCGGGCAGCGGATCTCGTGCAGCCGGTGCGCCAGGTCGACGCGCGAGATTGCTTCGCAGCAGCCGGCGAAGCCCTCCACCGGCGTGGCCAGGATGTCGGCACCGATGCGGGCCATCACGTCGGGGCGCGCGGCGCGGAACGGCTCGGTGAACCAGCGTGCGAGCGTGCTCTCGAGCAGCGCCGGCATGCCCTGCGACTGCGCGATGCGGATGCGCTCGCCCCACATCTCGAGCGCATTGGGCGGGCGCTTGCTGGTGGTGTCGGCCAGCACAAGGCTCTGGAACACCTCCGGGTGGGCCAGCGCATAGGTTTCGCCGATCATGCCGCCCATGGACAGGCCTATCCAGTGGGTGCGCACGATGCCCAGGTGGGCGAACAGGCCATGCACGTCCTCGGCCAGCTCGTCCAGCGTATACGGGCCGGGCGGCGCGCTCGACTGGCCATGGCCCCGGGTATCGAACCGCAGCACGCGGAAGCGGTCGGCGAGCACCTCGATCTGGTCATCCCACATCGTCACGTTGCAGCCGAGCGAATGTGACAGCGTGAGCCACGGACCGGTGCCGCCGGTGCGGTCTTCGATCACGTAGTGGATGTCGATGCCGTTGGTTCGGACCTTCATGCGGGACTCCTGACGTAATATCGAATGATCGCACGGGGGACGGAGGAGAAAGACGATGGCTTACGATCCGAACACGCGGCCGGCCGAGCGCCTGCCCCGCATACCGCAGGCGCAATGGACGGACGAGCAGCGCAAGGTGGCGGCCGACATCGCAGCCGGGCCCCGCGGCGAGCTGCGCGGTCCGTTCATCGCGCTGCTGCGCAGCCCCGGCATCGCCGGCCCGATGCAGGAACTGGGCGAGTACCTGCGCTACCGTTCCCCGCTCGACCGGCGGCTGGCGGAGATGGCAACGCTGATGGCCGCGCGCCACTGGACCCAGCAGTACGAATGGAATTCGCATTACCAGCACGCGATGAAGGCCGGGCTTTCGCCGGACGTGGCGCTGGCCATCGCCGAAGGCCGCCGGCCGCCGTCGATGGCGCGCGATGAAACCCTGCTCTACGACATGCTGACCGAGGCGCTGCAGAACAAGTGCGTGAGCGACGTCACCTACGACGCCGCGAAGGCCTTCTTCGGCGAGCAGCAGTTGATCGACCTGGTGATCATCGCCGGCTATTACGCGATGCTGGCGATGCTGCTCAACGTCGCGCGTGCGGCCTTGCCCGAAGGACGGCAGCCCCAGTTGCCGCCCTTCCCGTACTGATCGGGGGCTGCTGCCGTTGCAGGCCGGTCAGCTGACGACCTGCAGCGTATCCGTGTTCGCGTAGTCGGACAGCAGTTCACAGCCATCGTCCGTGACGAGGATCATGTCCTTGAGCTGCATGCCGTAGCCGTAGCCGGTGCGATAGCACAGCGGCTCGATGCTGAACACCATGCCGGCTTCGATCAGCTGGTCTCCGTTGCGGCCGATGATCGGGTTGTTGCCGAGATAGGGCTCTTCATGCAGGTGCAGCCCGATGCCGTGCCCGACGAAGGAGATCGGTGCGAGCTTGATCTCGGTGAGTTTGCGGATGAACGCCCCGTAGACCTCGCGACAACTCACGCCCGGCTTGATCATGTCCAACAGCTGGTACTTGCATTCGACCAGGTGCTTCCAGATGCGTTCGGCATGCGGCGGCGCCTCGCCGACCACCGCCGTGCGACACACGCCGGCCTGGTAGCCACCGATCACCGAGAAGATCTCGACCCGGCAGACATCCTGCGCCAGCAGCTTGCGCTCGGTCGGGCCGACGTTGGGCAACTGGCTGCGCTCGCCGGTGGCCACGATCATCAGCTTGAACTGCTCGGCACCCAGCGCGTAGATGTTGCGCGTGAGGGCGGCCGCGATGTCCATCTCGGTGTCGCCCGGATGCACCGACGACAACGCATCGGTGATCGCCTGGTCCGCGACCCGGGACAGGCGCCGCATCAGCGCGATCTCGTCCGGGGTCTTGGACTGGCGAAGCAGCGCCAGCATCGCCTCGCAGGGTTCGAACCGGGCACCGGGCATCGAACGCACCAGCGTCGCGAAATCGCCGGCCGGCAGGTAGTCCATCTCGATGCCGACCTTGCCGCTCGTCAGGCCGAACTCGGCCAGCGACTGCGCCAGCGAAAGCATCGGCGAGTCGGTGAACTCGGCCCAGATGCGCACCGGCATGTCGGGCGCGCGGTTGCGCACCGTCGTCTCCTCCATGTCCACGGCGACCAGCGCGGTGCGCCCGTCGGCGGTCACGATGCTCATCGCATGCCGGTGGCGCATCAGCGGCTGGGACGGCACGACGAAGCCGTTGAGCCAGCCGAAGTTCTCCGGCGAGACGGTGACCACCGCATCCAGCCCGGCCTGCTTCATTGCGGCGACCAGCCGCGCGACGATTTCAGCTCTCAAGGTGTTTCCTTACGCGTTCTGTTCAGTCCCGGACCCGGTAGCGCTCGACCTTGGCCAGGTCGACGTCGATGCCCATGCCCGCGCCGGTGGGCACTTCGATCGCGCCGTCGACCAGGCGCATCGGTTCGGCCAGCAGGTCGTCCTTGTAGTAGATGCCGCCGACCTGGCCGTGCTGTGCCTCGGCCGGGGTGGATACCGGCACCACGCAGGACAGGGTGACTGCCGGTGCTGCCGCGGCGAGGTGGATGTTCGCAAGGTTGCCTACGCCGGTCTCGACCGATCCGTTGACGTTGCACAGGATGCCCGCCGCACGGCACACCGCGGCGACCTCCATCGCGCGGTACAGGCCGCCGGGCTTGGTCGTGTAGATCGACACGATCTGCACCGCGCCCTGGGCGATGATCTGGACCACGTCGTGCGCATTCCAGGCGCTTTCGTCGGCCATCACCGGGGTGTCGATCGCTCGCGCGACCTGGGAGATGCGCTCGATGCCCATCACCGGCTGCTCGGCGTACTTCAGGCCGTACGCCTCCATCGCGCGCAGCGTGCGGATCGCCTCGCCCGGCGAAGCGTAGCCTTCGTTGGCATCGACGCACAGTTCGACATCC
>JBIITW010000221.1:0-7650 GCA_044340265.1 Burkholderiales bacterium
TCCGTCAGGATGCCCGCAGAGGACACATGCAGGCGCTTGAAGCGGTCGGTCAACCGCCACACCTCGTTCGTGTCGGTATAGGCCATCGGCCACAGGACGATGAAGGCAACGCCCATCGCGGGCACCTTGCAGCCATGGCGCTTGGCCGTGAACGCGTGCCCGAGTTCATGCAGGGTCTTGACCCCGATCAACGCTGCGCCATAGGCGACCAGTCCCTCCAGGCTGAACGTGTCCACGAGCGAGGCAATGAAGACATCGGCCTGTCGACTGATCAGGAACAGCCCGGCGAGCAGGGCGAGACCGGTGGCCAGCGCGAAGCCGCGACTGAAGAAGACCGCGGCCAGCGGGGCCAGGCGATCCAGCCATGCATCGGGCTTCACCAGCCGGATCCGGAAGAACAGATAGTGGTGCAGCAGCCAGAGCAGCGGCGACTGGCGAGTCGCCTGCCAGCGTTCGGCCAGCCGGCGCGAGGCGTCCTGCCCGATCGGACGCACGAGCTGGTTCTCGCCCAGGAAACGCGCCACTCGGTCGACCTCGGCGGCATCGACCTGCAAGGTGGTCGAGGTACGCAGGTTCTCGACGATGTGCACCGCCTGGCGCATCGACCAGCGCGTCAGTATTTCAAAGGTCGCCCAGTCCAGGCGAAAGAACTGATGCCGGACCGGATCGTGCAGCGTCCAGCTCGGCTGTCCGTCCGGCAGGGTCGGCCCCGGCAGGAGTTCCAGTTCCTCGCGCAGCGGTGGCAGTTCGGCGGCAATGGCGTTCACCGGCCGGTCCACTCGCGCACGGCCGCCATCGGCCGCCGGAATATCCAGTAGCCCAGGGAAACACGGTCACCGTCGATGCGGATCGTCCCCTTCAACCCCACGCGATGCCGATGGGTGCCAGTGACGGTTGCACGCAGGCGGTATGCGTAGGTCCCGTCGGGCCGCTCGACCGCGTCATGCGCCAGGTAGCGCAGCGTCGCCTCGAGCGGCTCCAGCGGGCTGGCGCGCAGCTGCAGTTTCAACGGCGCCCCGAGGGCCAGCGGTATCGCGTCACCGACGCCAACCCAGGCTTCGATCTCGACGTCTTCCGGCTCGGCGATGCGCATGATCCGCTCGCCGACCGTGACGGGCTTGCCGATCCATTCGGTCGGATCGTCGAACAGCACGACACCGTCGCGTGGCGCGACCACCCGGGTGCGTTCCAGTTGCTCGCGCGCGAACATGACCTCGGCGCGCCGCTCCTCCGCCTTTCCACGCAGCGGTGCGAGCATCGCACGCGCACGAGGATCCACCAGCGCCTGCTGGGACGCCTGCCGATACTCGGCTTCGGCGGTCGCCAGCGCCTGTCTGGCGACATCGGCGCGACTCCTTATCAGCGCATCGTCGAAACTGAACACCACCTGACCCTTGGTGACCGTTTCGTTCGGACGCACATGTACGCTGCCGATCACGCCTTCGAGCGGCGCCCGGATGACGTCAGGATTGGCTGGCACCAGCTCGCCGGGCGCGAGCACCGTCAACGGCACCTCCATCCAGGTCAGCAAGGCCGCCAGCCCGAGAATGAGCGCCGCACCCGTGACCCGCCGCCGCGTCCGACGGCCGCCCTCTGCGGTCGAGTCGCCGGCGCCGGCACGGGACCGGAAACGCCCACCGCGCCCGGCAGCCAGCGCATGCCAGGCATGGCCCCAGACCTGCAGCCAATCGGCGAGCAACGTACCTTCCTGTGCATTCCACGGCAGGTCGCGCACCAGCAGGAGACCTCCCGTTGCGGATTTCGAGTCCTGCCCGGCCGCGAACAGGGGCAGCCACAGGCCATAGGCCGGAAGCCAGTTCGCCCACGACCCGCCCAGTTCAGGCGGCAGATCGCCCGCGCTCACCTGCGCGCCGTTCGGGCAGGCCTTGTGCAGGTGCCTGCACACCTGCGCCAGCCACTGCGCGTACGGCGCATTGGCTTCGACTTCCACCACGCCGGACAACGCCTGCAATTCCCCGCGCGCCAGCCACAGCGCGCCTTGCCGGTACGGCACCAGCGAATGCGTGTCGTTGACCAGCATGAAGCGCAGTTCAGGTGGCGTACGTGCCTCGCGCGCTGCGCGGGACAGTTCGACCAGTCGGACGAGTGGCAGCCCCCCGTTGGGCAGATAGGGAGCATTCACTGGAACGCTCCCCCGGGCGCTTGATGCATCACCGAGTGGACGCCCGCTTGCCTGATCGCCGCATCCATCGCCGGAGCCCGAAGGCGGCGGCGAGCGAAGCCACGCTGGCCATGCCCAGCGTCGACAGCATGGAGGCTTCCTGCACCTCGCGAACGCCGGTCAAAGGCGCAGCCAAGGGCGCAGCCAGAACCTCGCTTGGCGAGCCCATCGCGACCGACGCCGGTACAGGGTCGACCTCGGACACGCTCACGCCAGTGGTCGCAGGCAGCAGCAGGCTGTTCAGGGCGGCGCCCTGCGTGGCTGAACGCAGTTGCTCGCTGAGCGCCTCGCGCCCCGCCGGCCTGTCGCCCGCAGGCATGGCCAGGGCATTGCGCACATTGACCCGGAACAGGGTCGATGCCTCGCGGCCCTGGGCATCACGGGCGGTGATCAGGATCGGCACCTCCCCTCGGGAACCCGCGTCGGCCTGCACGATCAGCGCGCCCTGCCGCGCGTCGAACCGGATCCAGTGCGGCAACGGCCGCCCATCGGCCAGCGTGGCCGACAGGACGACACCGCTGTCCGGACGGGTGTGGACGAACGTATCCGGTGCAAGGTCGATCCGGACCTGCGCGCCCGCGTCGACGGTCTGGTCCGGCACGCCACGGAACACGGTCAGCGCGACAGTCTCGGCTGGCGCACACGCCACACACCATGCTTCGGCGGGAACGTCCGCATCGGCGCGCAGCCCTTCCGGACGCTGCCAGGGCCAGGACGAGACGACCGGTTCCGTGAACGCGTAATCGTCCACCGCGCTGGACGCTTCGACCGGACGCAGCGCGGAATCGAAACGCAAGGGTTGGTACGGCCGCTCGGAATCGTCGGCACGGAGCGGATCCACGGGTGCCACATAGATGGGCAGGGGCGCCCGGCCGAAGTCCGGGCCGGCCACCAGCGGCGCCGGCGCCAGGACCGGCACAGCCCCGGACATGAACACCGGCATGCCCGGGTCGAACACCCGTCCGGTCGCTGCATCGTTGTCACCGAACGCGTTGTCGGTGAAGAACAGATCGATGCGCAGCAGGCGGTCGGTTGCGCGCTCGACGCCGTCCTCCTGGCGTTCGAAGACGAACTCGGCACCATCGCCCTGCCCGCCCCGGCGCATGAAGTCGTACCAGCCCGCTGCGGTGATCTCGGTACCCGCGTTGTCGCGGGTGCCGAGTGCGGACAGGATCGCCGCGGTCTCGGCACTGACGAACTTCAGGTAACCGTTGAAGGTCCCCCGGGTCGCCTCGCTGCGGGCCACGTCCACCGCAATCCGGATCTGGTAACCCTCGCGAACCAGGTCGGCGTCGCCACCCGCTACGGTCGGGTCGTATGTCACGCCGAACTGGATTGCATCCCATGCAAACTCAGTCTGTGAAGTGCTTCCGGTCAGCGCCGGACGACCGCCGTTACCCGCCCCGCTCACGAACTGCGTGTCAGTCAGAGGAATGACGACGATCGAGTCGAGGGCGTAGAAGTCATCGCCACGCCGGTCTGCATCGGGAGACAGCGCTTCCAGGAAGATGATCGGGCGGATCGTCTCGAGCGTCCCGCCCTGGGCGGCGTTGAAGGAGCCCGCGTCCACCCAGGCCAGCGTTGCCACCGCCTTCTGCTCGGCATCAGGCACACCGTCGCCGTTCAGGTCGCCCGGCAGGGCCTTGCCGGTGGTCTGCGAGGCCACCATCGAGGCAAGGATCTCCTCGACGGTCGGTGCGATGCCGTCATTGTCGAAGTCGTCGTCCAGCGGGATGTTTGCGGGCACCACGCTGTTGCCGACCCAGGCCTTCCCGGTGCCGTCATCGAGGATGGTCGCCGTGCCGGTCGAAGGTCCGGTTGCGCCAGTCACCACCAGGCGGACGGTTTCGGCACCTTCCCGCTGTGCATCATTGACCACGCGAACCCGTACGTGCAGGGGTGTTGCATCGGACACACGCACCGTACCGCCCGGGTAGGTGTTCCAGGTGGCACCGCTGTCCAGCGAGTACTCGAGGCCACCGGTGTAATCGTTCACGTTGTCGTCGATCCGGCGCACCTCGTCGCGCTGGACGACCTCACCCGGCCCGCCAGGCGTGATGGTGCGTGCGGTGCCGGACAGCAGTTCGAGGGTCACGTCGTCTGCGGCATTGGACTGCACGGTGAACAGGACCCATTCGGAGCCTTCGTTCACCACCGGGCTGTCGATCTGCAGGGACCGGTCGTCGTCGCGCGGTGCGGTCGGGTTCTCCGAGCCGTTCGGGTTGAACAGGACGCCGGAACCATCGTCGATGATCGTGCAGGTGCCTTCGGACGACACGCCGGCCGTGGTACGCGCGACCAGCTTGAACGTTTCCGGTCCTTCGTACACGGCAGGGGCGTCGTTGAGGATCGCCACGCGCACCAGCAGGGTCTGCCCGATCGGCAGCGCGACCTCTTCGCCCGCGTAGTCACGCCACGCTTCACCGTCGAAATACTGCAACTGGCTGGACAGGTCACCACCCAGCACGGCGTTGCCGGCAGGCGCCGTCGTGCTCTCGAGTGCCAGGGTCATGCGCTGCCCGAAGATCCCTTCCACCCGGAAATAGGCATAGGGAGACGCTTCATTGACGATGGGGGCATCGACCGTGACCGTCAGCGCGCGATCGTCATCCCGGGTGGCCGTCGGATCGTCCTCGCCGGCGTCGTTGAAGACCGTCCCGTTACCCTCGTCTACGATCGTCGCCTGACCGCTGGCCAGCTGGCCACCACTTTCAATGCGCAGCCGGAACGTCTCCGAGCGCTCGAGCAGGGCGTCGTTGACGATCTTCGCGCGCACCAGCAGGTTGCCACTGGCGTCCAGCGTCGCGCCAAGCGCCGGGTCGTAGTCCACCCAGCCCGAGCCCCTGTTGAACTGCAGCGTGACCTCAGGCGTGAACGCCGTGCCGAAGTCGTTGCCCGCCAGCGCCGTCCCGGACTCCAGACGCAGCGTCACGGGCGCGTTGGCCGCGCCGTCGGCGATGCGGAAGACGACGTTGGGAGAACCCTCGTTGACCACGGGATTGTCCACGGTGACGCCCGTGCGATCGTCATCCAGCGCGGGGCCGGTGTAGCCAGGCGCAAGCGTGTCATCGGGCGTACTCGACCGGTTCGCCGCCAGGAAGATGGCGCCGGTCCCGTCGTCGAGAATCGTGGCCGTGCCGATGCTCTCCAGTTTATTGCTGGCCTGCGTGACGATCAGCTCGAAGGTCTCCGGACCTTCGGCCACCGCCGGCACATCATTCACGACAGCGACCCGCACCAGCAACGTTCCCGTACGGGGAATGGCTACCGAGCTACCCGCGTCATAGCGGGTCCAGACGTTGCCGTCGAGGTACTCGAGCTGGGCGGTGTAATCCGGTCCGGCAAGCGCAGAGCCGGGACCAGAACCCTCGCGCAACGCGAGCGTGACCAGTTGCTGGGCACCGCTGACCGTGAACACCGCGAACGGCGAGCCTTCGTTCACTTCGACGTTGCCCACGAGCAGCCGGCGATCGTCATCAAGGTCGAACAGAGCTGCGTCGGTCTCATAGCCGTCGCGCGGACCGGGCAGAAGATCGTACTCACCGTCTGTGTTGTCCGCGGTGAACCACCCGCCCGCGCCATCCAGGCCACGATCGTTGATCGTGCCCAGGCCGGTGGCAGCACGGCCGGACGCCGTGGTCGCCGTGAGCGTGAAGGTTTCGCTGCCTTCATTGGCGGTGTCCGGGACGATGGATACGCGAACGAGCAGGACGGACGGGCCGGAACCTGGAATCGTCACATATGCGCCCGATACATAGGGCACCCAGCGGGTGCCATCGAAGTATTCGGGCGCAAGGGCGGTGTCGATGCCGATGCTGGCGCTGGTGGCGCCCGGAATGTTGCCGATGCTGGCCATCTGCAGCTGGATCGACTGGCCACCTGCACCGGCGACCTTGAATACTGCGTACGGAGACCCTTCGTTCACGAGCACGTCGTTGACGGCCGGTGGCGCGTCGTCCGCGATGCGAAGCACACCGCCAGCACCCAGGTCGAACGAGGCCCTGGCCTCGTCCGCGTCGGCGTCGGCGAGCGTCTGCACGATCGCGAGGACGCCTGCGGCCGGAGACACCGGGACGTCCAGCCCTGCAACCGGGTGCCAGATCGGACGATACTGGGTGAACACCAGTTCACCGCCAGCCGCGGCGGCGGGATCAGCGGCTAGGCTGATCCTCAGGTACAGGTCGTTTCCGACCCGTCCGATGACGTCGGCACCCTCGCGCGACAGCAGGATCGAGCTGCCCTGCCCGGCATTGAAGGCCAGCGCGTACAGGCCGGAATCCACGTCGGTGCCCACCAGTTCCAGCACATAGGTCGCGACTCCGGCACCATCGGTGCCATACGTCGCAGGGGTCGTCACAAAGAAGGACGCGGCCGGCGCGCTGGCGCGGATGGACGCATCGGGCGCAAGCAACGTTTCGTCGATCGTGAGGACGGGGCCCTTTTCAAGGCTGACCGCCACTGGCGCGGGACCGTCGTCCCGGATGCTCAGGCTGCCGTTGGCGCCCAGATCGAGCTCGGCAGTGCTGGCGTCACCGTCGGCATCGGTCACGGTCTGCACCAGCGTGAGCAGCCCATCGGCCACCGTCAGGCTGGCCAGATCGTCCGCATCGACGGCATCGGAGTGCCAGATGTTGAGCGACTGGCTGAAGGTGACCACGCCGCTGGCGGCGTCCACCGACAGGCGGATGTATTCGACGCCGTTGGTCGTGCCGACGATGTCTGCGCCTACCTGGTTCAGCAGGATCGCCGCGCCCTGGCCGATGCCATCGGTGTCAGTGGTGATCGTGTCGGTCGCGTCCAGCGCATACAGACCCGAGGCGACATCGGTGCCGCCCAGGTTCAGCGCGTAGGTGATCGCGCCTTTACCATCGCTGCCATGGACCGTGGCGTCCGTGACGAAATGATCGGCGAAGCTGCCGAAGCCCTTGCGCAGGCCGTTGGCGTCGGTCTCGTCCAGGGTGATCGTCATCGCAACGTCCGGCGTACGCGTCAGTGCCGTCGGTGCGTCGTCCCGGATGCTCAGGCTGCCGTTGGCGCCCAGATCGAGCTCGGCGGTGCTGCTGTCGCCGTCGGCATCGGTCACGGTCTGCACCAGCGTGAGCAGCCCATCGGCCACCGTCAGGCTGGCCAGATCGTCCGCATCGGCGGCATCGGAGTGCCAGATGTTGAGCGACTGGCTGAAGGTGACCACGCCACTGGCGGCATCCACCGACAGGCGGATGTATTCGACCTTGTCTACGGTGCCGACGATGTCCCCGCCCACCAGATTCAGCAGGATCGCCGGGCCCTGGCCGATGCCATCGGTGTCAGTGGTGATCGTGTCGGTCGCGTCCAGCGCATACAGACCCGAGGCGACATCGGTGCCGCCTAGGTTCAGCGCGTAGGTGATCGCGCCTTTACCGTCGCTGCCATGGACCGTGTCGTCCGTGACGAAGTGATCGGCAAAGCTGCCGAAGCCCGAACGCGTC
>JBIITW010000222.1:0-7584 GCA_044340265.1 Burkholderiales bacterium
ACTCGGGGTGGTTGTAGCGCAGCCGGGGCAGGTGCAGGTCGGATGTCTCCAGCTTCACGATGTCGGCCGGCACCTCGGCGGTGAGGTGGTGCAGCCAGGGCCGGATGTCCTGGTTGATCTTGTCGACCGCACGGATATGCGCGCGGCGCAGCGCATCGAACAGCTCGGCGTCGACCGACGTGTCCGCCACTTCGAGCCCGTTGTAGAACGACTCGCAGATGATCTTGAAGCCGAGCTTCTCTGCCACCGAGATCCACGGCTCCATCAGCGCGGCGGCCTGGATGCGGCCTTCCATCACCGCCTTGAAGCGCTGGTTCGGCACGCCGATGTGCACGGTCTTCACCTGGTCCTGCTTCATGAAGCCGGCGAGCATGCCGAGCGTGATGTAGTGCGAGCCGGCATGGTAGTTCACCGCGACCTCGACGTCGGCGAGGTCCTGCGGCACGTTGTACGGTGAATCGCCGCGCACGATGATCGCCTGCGTGGACACGGCCGCGCGCTTGGTGATCACCTTCACGCCGGCGCAGGTGTCCTGGGTGCGGCGCATCTGTCCCCATTCGCAGGCGTGGTAGACGGAGAACTCGCCCTTCTCGATACCCTCGTGCCAGAGGAACGACTTGATGGCCGAATGCTGCTTGATCGGCGCATCCGCGGCCGCGATCATGGCCTTGCGCTTCTCGGGCAGGATCAGTTCGACATCGACGCCTTCGTCGAGGAAATAGCCCTCTGCCTTGGCCACGATGTCGGGCAGCGAGAACACGGCGTTGTTGAGTTCGATGCGGGTGTGCTTGAGCGGCGCGGTCATGACTGAAATCTCCTGTCGGTCAACTCGGGGGTCACATGCAGCAACGATGGGCTCGACCTTCAGGTCAGCCCGGTTTGAGTCCGATCGACCGGATCACTGGCGACCAGCGGCCGATCTCGGATTCGACGAAGCGCTGGGCGCGCTCCGGTGTATCGTCTGCGGACATCTCGAGGCCCGCATTCACGAACAGCTTCACCAGGGCCTTGTCGGCGATGGCGGTCCGCAGCGCAATCGAGATGCGCTCGACCGTGGCGGCCGGCGTCGCCGACGGCACGAACATTCCGGCGAAGTTGAGGGCGACCATGTCGCGCAAGCCGGACTCGATCGCCGTCGGAATCTCGGAGGCGCTGCCGGCCCGCCTTGCGGTGGTCACCGCGAGGATGCGCAGCCGCCCCGCCCGGTGGTATTCGATCATCTGGCTGCTGATGTTGAGCACGCCGACCGGCACATGGCCGCCCAGCAGGTCGGTGGCGGCCGGACCGCCGCCGCGATAGGGCACATGGGACAGCGACGGCAGTTTTGCCAGCGACTTGAACAGTTCGGCCCCGAGGTGCGTCGCCGATCCGGCGCCGGCCGATGCATATGACAGCTGGTTCGGCCGGTTGCGAGCAAACGAGATGAACGACTGCAGATCCTTCACCGGCAGCGAGGGATGGACCATGATCGCCAGCCCGCTGACCGCGATGATGCCGATCGGCGTGAAGTCCTTGATCGGGTCGTAGCCGGGCGCGTTGGTCACCAGCGGCCCGACGATGTGCGTGGCGGCACTGCCCAGCAGCAGGGTGTTGCCATCCGCGTCGGCACGCGCCACGAGCGCAGCACCGATCGTTCCGCCGGCGCCCGCACGGTTCTCGACCACGACATTGCCGAGCAGGGCGCGCAGGCGTTCGGCCAGTGGCCTCGCGACGGTATCGTTGATGCCTCCGGGCGCGAACGGCACGATCAGCCGTATCGGGCGCTCCGCGGTGGCGCCCTGTGGCCAGGCAGCGCCCGCGGCCACCAGCAGGCCGCTCCCCGCCAGGCCGGCCAGCAGGGGTGAACGGCACGCCCACCTGCGCAGGACGCGAGCGGCGCGAATACAAGCCCATCGAGCGTACAAGCCGCCCTCCTCCGTCGACGCTGCGGGTGTATCCCCGCTCGCGTAATTGATCGATCCTGACAACCTACGACGTCAGGATGAAGGCTGCTGTTGGCCGCGTCAACCGGCGCGCTTCTGGCGACTACGCGCGACGACTACTCGCGCGCGATGCCTGCTGCCTTGACCACCTTCGCCCACTTCACGACTTCGGCGCGGATGAGTGTCGCGAACTCGTCCGGTGTATTGCCAACCGGGTCTGCGCCGCTCGATACCAGGCGCTCGCGCGTGGCCGGATCCTGCAAGGCGAACACCACGCCCTTGTGCAGTCGGGCAACGACCTCTCTCGGCGTACCAGCCGGCGCCACCATGCCGTACCACTGCACCGCCTCGTAGCCGGGCACGCCCTGCTCGGCGATGGTCGGGATCTCCGGCGCGCTCTTCGACCGCGCGGCGCTGGTCACACCGTAGGCATGCAGCCGGCCCGACTTCACGTACTGCGTGCCGACGATCATGTTGTTGACCATCAGCGGCAGGTGGCCGGCGACGACATCGCCGATGCCGGTGGTCGCGCTCTTGTAGGGGACATGCACCATCTTCAGCCCGGCCATGCTGAGGAACAGCTCCATGCTCATGTGCAGGCTGGAGCCGGTGCCTGCAGAGGCGAACTCGAGCTTCCCCGGCCGCGCCCGGGCAAAGGCGATCAGTTCCTTCACGTTCTTCGGCGGCAGCGACGAATGGCCGAGCAGGATGTTCGGCAGGGAGACGTACTGGCTCACCGGCGCGAAGTCGCGCACCGGATCGAACGGCAGGTTCTTCGCGATCGACGGCTGGATGGTCATGCTGCTGATGGCGGTGAGCAGCGTGTAGCCGTCGGGTGCCGAACGCGCCACCACTTCGGTGCCAACGATCGAACCCGCACCGGGCCGGTTCTCGACCAGCACGCGCTGGCCGAAGAACTCGTCGAGCTTCGGCGCCACCATGCGCGTGGTGCCGTCGGTGCCACCGCCCGCGCCCGAAGGTACGATCAGGCGGATGGGCTTTACCGGGAACTCGGGCTGGGCCGATCCCTCGAGGGCGATGCCGGCAAGGGCGATGCCGAACAGACCGGCAACGCTGCGCACAGGATGACCGAATGCCATTGTGTTCTCCTCCTGCCGTCCGGAACGTTGCCGGAAGTCGAATCTGCGTGTTGCGTGCGTGGCGCGTACGTGGCGCATCGGCGACGCTGGACACCAATGTACAGCAGGCTGACGTCGGGGGCACGACGCGCACCGAGATTGAGCCGACCCCGCCTGACCCGCTACCCTTCACGGCTCGCCGCTCCCTCGAATCGGAACTCCCCTGGACTCCCCGTCGCCCGCCGCCGCCGCCCCCGCCCCCGCCACACCCCTGCTCGACCTCACCCTCGATGCCGACGCCATCCTCGGCTACGCGTCGATCCAGTGCGGAGTGCCGGTGGTCAGGGCGCTCGGTCTGACCAACGCCAGCCAGCTGCCGCTGGAAGCGCTGCAGGTCGAGGTCGCCTGCACCCCGCCGTTCGCGCGCGGTTCGACGCTGCGTTTCGACCGCCTGCAGCCGGGTGAACATCGCCAGGTCGCGCCGCTCGACCTGCAGCCGGACCATGCGTTCCTGGCCAACCTGGGCGAAGCGGTCCAGGCCAGCATCACCATTTCCGTGACCGCCGGCGCGCAGGAAATCGCCCGCATCACCCATCCGGTGGAAGTGCTCGCTTACGATCAATGGGCCGGCACGCGGTCCCTGCCCGAACTTCTTGCGGCCTTCAGCATGCCGAACGACCCGGCGGTCGATTCGCTGGTCGGCAAGGCTTCGCAGCTGCTGAAGGCGAGCCAGCCGGCGCTGTCGATGAACGGCTACCAGTCGAAGAGCCGGGAAGTGGTGTGGCAGCAGGTGTCGGCGCTGTACACGACGCTGTGCAACGAGGGGCTGCACTATGTCGAGCCGCCGGCGTCGTTCGGTACCGACGGGCAGAAGATCCGCACGCCGGGGCGCATCCTCGAGCACCGGGTGGGCAGTTGCCTGGACCTGTCCATGCTGTTCGCGTCCTGCCTGGAGCAGGCCGGCCTGGGCGCGGTGGTACTGCTGAAGGAAGGCCATGCCTGGATCGGCGCGTGGCTGCACGACACGTGCTTCCCGGATCCGCTGGTCGACGACGTGCAGTCGGTGCGCAAGCGGGTGGCGAGCGGCGAGCTGCTGGTGTTCGAGACCACCGGCGTCGCGCAGCATCCGGCGCAGCGGCCGTCGCTGCGCATCGCCCTCGAGCAGGGACAGTCCTACCTCGCCGACGGCGGGCACTTCCTCTATGCGATCGACATCCGTCGCGCGCGCGGGGTGCATATCCGGCCGCTGGCGTCGCGTTCGGCCGGTGCCGGCGGGCCGGCAGATGGCCAGGCTGCGACGCCGACGGCGACGGGCAACCCGCCCGGTGGCGCGACAGGGACAGAAACAGGGTCAGCACAGGCAGCAGCTGCCCCGCCCGCCATCGAGCCGATGCCGGACCTTCCCCCGCTCGACCCGGCCCTGCTGAAGATCGTCGACGCCAGCCCGGACGACACACCAGAGGGCCGGCTGTCGAAATGGAAGTCGAAGCTGCTCGACCTGACGCTGCGCAACCGGCTGCTCAACTTCAAGCCGTCGAAGTCGACGCTGCGCATCACCGCACCCGACCTCGCGGCGCTGGAAGATGCACTGTCCGACGGCAGCGAGTTCCGCCTGCGCGCCGAGCCGGAGATCATGGACGGCAAGGACCCGCGCTCGGCAGAGGTGCATCGCAACCGCACCGGCCAGACGCCGTGGGACGAAATGGCACGCACCGCGCTCGCCGAGCGCGAACTGCTGGTGAAGCTCGCGCCGGAAGAGCTGAACGCCACGCTGACCAACCTGTTCCGCAAGGCGCGCGAAGGGCTGGAGGAAGGCGGCGCGAACACGCTGTTCCTCGCATTCGGCCTGCTGCGCTGGACCGACAACGAGCGCGCCGAGGCGTCGCACCTGGCGCCGATCCTGCTGGTGCCGGTGACCCTGCTGCGCCAGTCGGTGCGCTCCGGCTTCCGGCTGGTGCGCCATGACGACGACGCGATCGTCAATCCGACCCTGCTGCAGATGATGCGGCTGCGCGAGGAGATCCGCATCGGGGACCTGGGCAGCCTGGGGGTCACTGCCGGTGTCGGGGCCGGTACCACCGAAGGCGCCGAAGCCGCGACCGAAGCCCTGCCCACCGACGACAAGGGCATCGATGTCGCGCGCCTGCTGCAGGCGTTCCGACTCGCAGTGACAGAGCTGAAGCAGTGGGAGGTGCTGGACGAGGCGCACCTGGGCCTGTTCTCCTTCACGAAGTACCTGATGTGGAAGGACCTGCAGGACCGCACCGCGCAACTGAAGGCGAACCGCGTGGTGCAGCACCTGATCGACCGTCCGGGCGAGGCGTTCGTGCGCGATGCGCCGCTGCCCGGCCTGGACCGCCTCGACGAGACCTACGCGCCGCAGGACATCCTGGCGCCGCTGATCGCCGACTCGTCGCAGCTGAAGGCGATCTGCACCATCGATGCCGGCCACGACCTGGTGCTCGAGGGCCCGCCCGGCACCGGCAAGAGCCAGACGATCACCAACCTGATCGCGCACCTGCTGGCCAGGGGCCGCACCGTGCTGTTCGTGTCCGAGAAGCTCGCCGCGCTGGAAGTGGTGCACCGGCGGCTGGAGCAGATCGGCCTCGGGCCGTTCTGCCTCGAGCTGCATTCGGCGAAGGCGAAGAAGGCCGAGATCGTGCGCGCGCTCGGCGCCACGCTGGACATTGCCGCGCAGAAGCCGTCCGGCGACTGGCAGCGCGAGGCAGAACGGCTGGGCACGCTGCGCCAGTCGCTGAACGGGCTGGTCGAGGCGCTGCATCTCGGCTATCCGAACGGGCTCACGGTATACGATGCGATCGGCAGCTGCATCGCAACGGAAGCGCGCGACGACGCGGCGCCCCCCTCGCCGATGTCCTGGCCCGATGCGCAGGTGCATGACCGGCAAGCGCTCGACGCGCTGCGCGAGCTGGCGCGCCGGATGGCGTCGCTGGCCGACCCGGTCGGACGCATCGATGGCCATCCGCTCGCCGCCATCGGCCACACCGAGTGGAGCCCGAGCTGGCAGGACGACCTGCTCGCCGCGGTGCGCACGCTCGAGGTGGCGATCGCCACGCTGCACCAGAAGGCCAAGGCCGTCGGTGAACAACTGAAGCTGCCCGGCAGCGGATGGTCGATGGACGGCTGGCGCACCCTCGACCTGCTCGCGGACCTGCTGCTCGCCGCACCGAAGGTGCCGGTCGGCCTCGCCCGCGCGGCACACGATGCAGGCGCCCGCGCCCGCATCCAGGTGCTGGCGAAGCATGGCCAGGCGCGCAACGCACACTGGGACGCGCTCGGCCCCGGCTGGACGCCGCTGCTGGCGAAACTGAACGCGGTCGAGCTGCAGGCCGAGTGGTCGCAGGCCGTCGCCACCTGGTGGCCGAAGTCGGTGCTGGACAAGCGGTCGATCCGCAAGCGGCTGGCTGCGTTCCGGGACGACGCCATCGCGCCGTCGGAAGATCGCATCGCCGCGCTGTTCGTGCCACTGGCCGCGGTGAACGAAGAAGACCAGATGCTGCGCTCGATGCAGGCCGATGCGCAGGCGCTGCTGCAGGAGAGCTTCGACGGCCTGGCCACCGACTGGTCGCGGGTCGCGAGCCATGAACAATGGGCGAAGCAGTTCGCCGAGGGGGTCACCCGGGTCGCCGGCGCCGACGCGAGCCGGGCCGACGCGCTGCGCGCCACGCTGCAGCCGCTGGTCGCCGAGAACCGTGCGCTGCTTCGGCCGGACGGGCCGGTGGGCAAGGCGTTGGTCGAACAGCGCGAGGCCTGGCGCGAACTCGAGCGCGCGCTGCAGGCGATCGAGACGCTGGCCGACGTGTCGTTCGAGGACAGCGCGGACGGCGCCCTCGAACGCATCGGCAGCACGCTCGCCGGATGGACCGCCGCGCACCGCCGGCTGCAGCCATGGTGCCTGTGGCGCAAGGTGCGCGGGCAGGCGGTCGGGCACGGACTGCAGGGCATCGTGGCGTCGATCGAGGCAGGCACCGTGCCGCTGGCCGCGATCGCCGGCCACTTCGAATACAGCTACCGCAACTGGTGGGTGAAGAAGACCATCGATGGCGTGCCGCTGCTGCGCGGCTTCTCGAGCGCCGACCATGCGCGCTGCATCCTCGAGTTCCGCGACGCCGACGCGCGCTTCCAGAAGCTCACCCAGGACTACATCGCCGCGAAGCTCGCCGCCGGCGTGCCGTGGTCCGGCCTGTCGTTGCCGGGCGCCGACGCCGAGCTCGGCCGCCTGCGCCGCGAGATGCAGAAGCAGCGCCGGCACCTGCCGATCCGCCAGCTGGTGCAGGCCCTGCCGACGCTGCTGCCCCGGCTCAAGCCCTGCCTGCTGATGTCACCGCTGTCGGTCGCCCAGTACTTAGACGCCGGCTATGCGCCGTTCGACCTGGTGGTGTTCGACGAGGCCTCGCAGATCACCGTCTGGGACGCGGTCGGCGCGATCGCGCGCGGAAAGCAGCTGGTGGTGGTCGGCGACCCGAAGCAGCTGCCGCCGACCAACTTCTTCAACAAGTCCACCGACAACGACGACGCCGCGACCGACGAGGAACAGGTCGAGGACCTGGAGAGCATCCTCG
>JBIITW010000223.1:0-7569 GCA_044340265.1 Burkholderiales bacterium
GCTGGTGTTCGCCTTCACCTATCCGTTCACCAAGCGTTTCTTCGCCGTGCCCCAGGCGTACCTCGGTATCGCCTTCGGCTTCGGCATCCCGATGGCCTATGCCGCGGCGACCGGCAGCGTGCCCGCCGTTGCCTGGGTGATGCTGCTGGCCAACGTGTTCTGGGCGATCGCCTACGACACCGCCTATGCGATGGTCGATCGCGAGGACGACCTGAAGATCGGCATCAGGACCTCGGCGATCACCTTCGGCCGATTCGACCTGATCGGCATCGCGGCGGCGCACGGGGCGTTCCTGTTGACGATGATCGTCGTCGGCGTGATGACCCAGCGTGGCTGGATCTACTTCTTCGCGCTGATCCTGTGTGCGATGCTCGCCCGCTACCAGGTTGCGCTGTGCGAGACGCGCGAGCCGCAGCAGTGCTTCAAGGCGTTCATGAACAACATCGCGGTGGGCGGCATCGTGTTCCTCGGGATCATGGTGGACGGGTGGTTCAGGGTGGCGTTGTAGGAGCACGGAATTGAAATACGACGACCTGCGCGACTTCATCGCGCAACTCGAGCGCCTCGGTGAACTGAAGCGCATCGCCACGCCGGTCTCGCCCGACCTCGAGATGACCGAGGTCTGCGACCGCGTGCTGCGTGCCGGCGGCCCGGCCATCCTGTTCGAGAACCCTACCGGCCATTCGATGCCGGTGCTCGGCAACCTGTTCGGCACCACGCGCCGCGTCGCGCTCGGCATGGGCCAGGACGACCCGTCGGCGCTGCGCGAGATCGGCAAGCTGCTGTCCTACCTGAAGGAGCCCGAGCCGCCGAAGGGCCTGCGCGATGCGTGGGACAAGTGGCCGCTGCTCAAGCAGGTGCTGAACATGGCACCGAAGGAGGTGTCGCGGCCGGCCTGCCAGCAGCAGCGCCTCGAGGGCAGCGAGGTCGACCTCGGCCGGCTGCCGATCCAGACCTGCTGGCCGGGGGACGCCGGGCCGCTGGTCACCTGGGGCCTCACCGTCACCCGCGGCCCTGCGCGTACGCGCCAGAACCTGGGCATCTACCGGCAGCAGGTGATCGGCCGCAACAAGCTGATCATGCGCTGGCTCGCGCATCGGGGCGGCGCGCTCGACTTCCGCGACCATGCGAAGGCGAACCCGGGCCAGCCGTTCCCGATCGCGGTGGCGCTGGGCTGCGATCCGGCGACCACGCTCGGCGCGGTGACGCCGGTGCCCGATACGCTGTCGGAATACCAGTTCGCCGGGCTGCTGCGCGGCGGGCGTACCGAACTGGCGAAGTGCATCGGCAACGACCTGCGGGTGCCGGCGACCTCCGAGATCGTGCTCGAAGGCGCGATCCATCCGGATGCGTCCTCGCCCAGCGGCTGGGAGAGCGCCCTCGAAGGCCCGTTCGGCGACCACACCGGCTACTACAACGAGCAGGATCGCTTCCCGGTGTTCACGGTCGAGCGCATCACGCATCGCGACAGCCCGCTCTACCACTCCACCTACACCGGCAAGCCGCCCGATGAACCGGCCATCCTCGGCGTCGCGCTGAACGAGGTGTTCGTGCCGCTGCTGGTGCGCCAGTTCCCGGAGATCGTCGACTTCTACCTGCCGCCGGAAGGCTGCTCGTACCGCATGGCGGTGGTCAGCATCCGCAAGCAGTATCCCGGCCATGCGAAGCGGGTGATGTTCGGCATCTGGAGCTTCCTGCGCCAGTTCATGTACACCAAGTTCATCCTGGTGACCGACGACGATGTCGACGTGCGCGACTGGAAGGAAGTGATCTGGGCGATGACCACCCGGGTCGATCCGGCGCGCGACACGCTGCTGGTCGAGAACACGCCGATCGACTACCTCGACTTCGCCAGCCCGGTGTCGGGCCTGGGCTCGAAGATGGGCATCGACGCGACTAACAAGTGGCCGGGCGAGACCACGCGCGAGTGGGGCAAGCCGATCGCGATGAGTGCCGAGGTGAAGGCGCGGGTCGATTCGATCTGGGGCGGGCTGGGGCTGTAGCGCTCCTGCGCTCCTGCGCGCGAACGTGCGAGCGTGCCGGCTCAGGCCGCCGCAGCGTCGGCGAGCATCATGTCCGCCGCCTTCTCTGCAATCATCACCGTCGGCCAGTTGGTGTTGCCCGAGACCAGCGTCGGCATCACCGAGGCATCGACCACGCGCAGGCCTTCGACGCCGTTCACCTTCAACTGCGGGTCGACCACCGCCTCGCGGTCGATGCCCATCCGGCAGGTGCCGACCGGATGGAAGATGGTCGCGCCATGGTTGCGCGCGAAATCGAGCAGGTCGGCATCGCTCTGCGCATCCGGGCCGGGGCGGTACTCGTCCAGCGTGTAGTCCTTCATCGCATGGGTAGACGCGATGGTGCGCGCCAGCTTGAGGCCGGCCACCGTGGTCTCGCAGTCGAGTTCGGTCGACAGGTAGTTCGGCTGCATCGCCGGTGCCTGCCGCGGGTCGCTCGACTTGATGCGCACCGTGCCGCGCGAGGTCGGACGCAGCTGGCAGACCGACATGGTGAAGCCCGACCACGGATGCGGTGCCGCGCCGGCCATCTCGGCCGACAGCGTCGCGAAATGGAACTGCACGTCGGGCGTCCGTGAATGCGGCATCGCGCGGGCGAACAGTCCGCCCTGGTTGATGCCGACCGCGAGCGGGCCGCTGCGCCGGACCAGCCATTCGAGTCCCATGCCGAACTTGCGCACCAGGCTGCGCAGGTCGTCGTTGGTGGTCACCGGCTTCGCGCAGCGGAAGATCGCGCGTACCTGCAGGTGGTCCTGCAGGTTCTCGCCGACCCCGGGCAGGGCATGCACCAGCGGCACGCCGTGTTGCGCAAGCAGCGTGGGATCGCCGACGCCGGACAACTGCAGCAGCTGCGGCGACTGCAGTCCGCCGGCCGAGAGCACCACCTCGCGCCGCGCGCGCACGGTGATCATGCGGCCGCCCTTCGAATACTCGATGCCGATCGCACGTCGGCCCTCGAACAGTACGCGGTTGACCATGGCTTCGGTCTCGATGCGCAGGTTTGGCCTGCCGCGTGCCGGCTTCAGGTAGCCGACCGCGGTGGAACAGCGCAGCCCGTTGCGCGTGGTCAGCTGGTAATAGCCGGCGCCTTCCTGGGTCGCGCCGTTGAAGTCGTCGTTGCGCGGGATGCCGGCTTCGCCGGCGCCGGCGATGAACGCATCCACCAGCTCATGCGGCCGGCCGATGTCGGAGGCGCTCAGCGGGCCGTCGCCCCCGTGGTATTCCGATGCGCCGCGCGAATTGCCCTCGCAGCGCTTGAAGTACGGCAGCACGTCGTCCCAGCCCCAGCCGGTGTTGCCGAGCGAGGCCCAGTGGTCGTAGTCCTCGCGCTGGCCGCGGATGAAGATCAGTCCGTTGATCGAGCTCGACCCGCCCAGGCCCTTGCCGCGCGGCCAGTAGATCTGCCGGCCGTTCATCGTCGGCTCGGGTTCGGTCTTGAACATCCAGTTCCATGTCGGATGGAACATGGTCTTGGCATAGCCGATCGGGATGTGGATCCACGGGTACCAGTCGCGCTTGCCCGCCTCGAGCAGCAGCACGCTGTAGCGCCCGCCCGCGGAGAGCCGGTTGGCGAGCACGCAGCCTGCCGATCCGGCGCCGACCACGATGAAATCGGGGTCGGTCCCGCTATCGGGGGCCGTTCTACCGGGCACGGTGGGCAGCGACATGATCGATTGATAATGACACGCAAGATTCCATTTTTCAAACGATTGCTTGCCGGATTGCTTGCTGATTGCGAATTTAGCTGCTAACGTTTTTCCTGCAATGCAGAAACGATGGGCGCCGGATACCGGCCGCCGGCCGGATCCAGGGGACCGTGCCGCAGCGGAGACAGAACCAGCCGGATCGGCGTATTTCGCAGCGGGGCTTCCAGGAGGAGATGCAATGCATGACTCGACGGGCAAGCGCCCGAATCGTTGGTTCGCGGCCGCGTTCGCGCTGCTCGCGATGTTCGCCGCCTCGGGTGCCTTCGCCCAGCAGTTCACCCAGTGGGGCTGGCCGCAGCCCTACGAGCGCATTTCCGACAAGTCCATCGCCTGGATGAAAGAGCGCGGCTGGTGGCCGATGACCGTGGCCTACCAGCCCCCGTGGTCCGGCCAGAACGCGATCTTCGCGGTGATGAACCAGCAGAAGTTCCTGCAGGCGCGTGGCATCGAGGCCAACTTCCAGGCCTTCCCGTCCGGCCCGACGCTGAACGAGGTGTTCATCTCCGGCCGTGCCCAGGTCGGCAACGGCGGCAACTTCCCGATGAACACGCTGATCGACCGCAACGTGCCGATGCGCGTGATCGCGCTGATGTCGCCGAACCTGCGCCACCAGATCATCGTGCCGAACGATTCGCCGCTGAAGACCATCGCCGACCTGCGCGGCGGCAACCCGGCCACGAAAGAGCCCTGGGTGATCGGCATCGCCACCGGCTCTTCCGCCGAGTTCTACCTGCAGCTGTCGCTGGCCTCGAACAAGCTGGTGATCGGCAAGGACGTCACCTTCCGCAACATGCCCCCGCCCGAGCAGGCGCTGCTGCCGCGCGGCATCGACGCGATCGTGCCCTGGGACTTCACCAACTCGCTGGTGATCAACGAGCGCAAGACCGGGCGCCCGATCGACGTGCACTATCCGTACGTGATCTACCTGGGCGTGACCTATGTCCGGCAGGAACTGGTCGACAACGTGCCCGACGTGGTGCAGGCGCTGACCGATGCGATCGCCGAGTCGCAGCTGTGGATCCGCCTCAACCCCGAGCGCACGGTCGACGCGCTGCTGCAGGATCCGAACCTGAAGCTGGTGCCGCGCACCTTGCTCGCGCAGCAGGTGGCCGAGTACAACAACCAGTTCAAGCCGACCTACCTGTACCCGCACACCGCGTTCTGGTTCCGCGAGAACGACCGCACGGTGAACTGGCTGTACGAGACCAAGCGCATGAAGACGCCGCTGCTCGAGAAGGAGTTCCAGGCGGTGTTCCGGCCCGAGTTCATGGAGCGCACCTTCAACCGCCTGGGCTGGCGGGTGCCGGCGCAGCCGCCGTTCATCCAGGCGGGCTGGACGGGCACGGTCGGCAAGCCTCCGTATCCGGAGTACCTGACCTTCCTCAACATGAAGGCGCCGCAGGCCTTCCCGGAGGCGGGCGACCTGGTGCGTCCGTGGAGCTTCAACGGCCAGATGTTCAAGCCCTGAGCACATGTCCGAACGCATCGCGGCCGCGGCACCTGCGGCACTCACCGCCGTGGGCCAGGGGATGAACGCGGCGGTGCCTGCCCCTGGGTTGCAGGCCGCCGGCGCGGCGCATTCGACGATCACGCCGGAGGAGATGCGTGCACTCGAGGCGCTGCGCCGGCCGCCGAACCTGTTCCAGCGCTTCGCGCGCTGGATCGGCCTGGTGCTGTTCTTCTCGGGCTGGCAGCTGCTGTCGGTGGTCATCCTGCCGCGCATCGATGCCAACCTGGTGACGCTGATGCCACCGCCGACCGCGGTGGCCGCGGGCGCCTGGGAGCTCATCCAGTCGGGCGACCTGGCCAAGCACTTCTGGGCCAGCCTGAAGCGCGAGGCGATTGCCTTCGTCTATGCCTCGGTGGCGATCCCGATCGGCCTGCTGATGGGCTGGTCGAAGACCGCGCAGAACCTGTTCGAACCGATCTTCGAGATGCTGCGGCCGATCCCGCCGATCGCGTGGATCCCGCTGGCGATCCTCTGGTTCGGCATCGGCGACCTGCAGAACCAGTTCATCATCTTCCTCGGCATCTTCTTCCCGCTGCTGATCAACACCATCGCCGGCGTGAAGAACGTCGAGCACAACGTGATCCGCGCCGCGCGCTGCCTCGGGGCTTCCGAGATCGACGTGCTGGTGAAGATCGTGTTCCGGGCCGCGTTGCCGCAGATCATCACCGGCGTGCGCGTCGGCCTGGGCGTGGGCTGGATGGCGCTGGTCGCGGCCGAACTGGTCGGGGCCACGTCCGGCCTGGGCTGGCTGATCTCGGATGCACGCAGCGTGCTGCGCACCGACATCATCCTGGTCGGCATGATCTCGATCGGCATCGCCGGGCTGGTGATCGACCAGGGGCTGCGCTGGGTGGCGAAGAAGATGCTGCCGTGGTCGCTGGCCATGACTCGCTGAACACTGGAGCAACGATGGGCGTGCTCGACATTCGCAACGTGGTGAAGATCTACCCCGGCCACGGACCGGGCGACGATCCGGTGAAGGCGCTGGCCGACATCTCGTTCACCGTGCACCAGGACGAGTTCTGTTCGGTGCTCGGCCATTCCGGTTGCGGCAAGACCACGCTGCTCAACATCATCGCCGGCTTCGACGATGCGACGCTCGGCAGCCTGCAGCTCGACGGGCGACCGATCGGCAAGCCCGGCTGGGAGCGGGCGATGATCTTCCAGGACTACGCGCTGTTCCCCTGGCTCACCGTGCTCGGCAACGTGGCCTTCGGGCTCGAGATGAAGCGGCTGCCGGGGGGTGAGCGCACGCGCATCGCCCAGCAGAAGATCGAACTGGTGGGGCTGCGCGGCTTCGAGCATCGCTACCCGCACCAGCTGTCAGGCGGCATGCGCCAGCGGGTGGCGATCGCCCGCGCGCTGGCAGTCGACCCTGCGGTGCTGCTGATGGACGAGCCGTTCGCCGCACTCGATGCGCAGAATCGCAGCATGCTGCAGGATGAAATGGTGCGCATCTTCATGGAGCAGCGCAAGACGATGGTGCTGGTCACCCATTCGATCGAGGAAGCGATCAAGCTATCCGACCGCATCATCGTGATGACCCGCCGTCCGGGCCGGGTAAAGGCTAACATCGAGGTCGACATGCCGCGTCCGCGGCGCGAGGAAAGCCCCGAGTTCGTCGCGCTGAAGGCGCGCATCCGCGACCTGATCCATGACGAGTTCGACCTTTCCGAAGTCCCCGGCGTGGCCCCTGCTGCAGGGGCCGGCAGCGCCTGAGCGCACCCGGGCGCCGGCCGCCTGAGATGGCCACCGTGCCCGCCGATCCCGATTCCGCGCTGCTGCGCGGGCTGCGCGTGCTGGAAGTGCTCGCCGCGTCCGACCGCGCGCTGCCGCTGTCGGCGATCGCCGATGCGCTCGGGCTGCCCAGGCCGACCGTGCACCGCATCCTGCGCCAGCTCGCGGTGGCCGGCTTCCTCGCGCAGGAGCCGGCCGACCGCAGCTACATGCTCGCGCGCCGGGCCACCCGGCTGGCGGTCGACGCGATGCGCCACAGCGCCCGCCAGGCCGACCGGCGTGCCATCCTCGAGCGGCTGGTCGCCGACCTCAACGAGACCTGCAACATCACCCTGCTCGACGGCGCCGAGGTGGTGTACATCGACCGGGTCGAGTCGCAGTGGCCGCTGCAGATGACGCTGCAGCCCGGGTCGCGCGTGCCGCTGCACTGCACCGCCAGCGGCAAGCTGTTCTTCTCGCTGCTGCCGGCGCGCACCCGCAAGCGGCTGCTCGCCACGCTGCCGCTGGAGCGCCGGACCGCGCGCACGCTGACCACGCCGGCCGAGCTCGAAGCCGAGTTCGCGCGCATCCGCGAGTCGCGCGTGGGCACCGATAA
>JBIITW010000224.1:0-7567 GCA_044340265.1 Burkholderiales bacterium
AGCGCACGGCGTGAACCTGAGCCTGGTCGGCAACCTGCCGCTAGGCGAGATGGCCACGCTGTTCGGCAGGGTGGGCACCACCTACAACCGTACCGACAAGTCGGGCTCGGCCGGCGCGCCGAGCGGCAAGGAAGACGGCTTCGGCCTCAGCTATGGCGTGGGCATCGGCTTCAACATCACGCCGCAGGTGCAGATCGTCGGCGAATGGGAACGCCATCGCCTCGATTTCGTGGATCGCCGCGACGACGTGGACATGCTGTCGGTCGGACTGCGCTACCGCTTCTGAGAGAGCCCCTGGTGCACGAGAGCGCCCCGTGGGCTGCTGCCGGTATCATTTTCCACCTCAACAAGGTGTCCATGAAACCGGCAGCAGCCCAGTGCCAGGAACGTCGTCGGAAGTGTGCTGTAGGTAGCGTATCGGGATGCTCAACGTCTGAGTCAAGGGGCGTGCCGCTTGCCGGCACGTCCGCTTGAATGAACAGTCAGGGCTTGAGCGTCAACATAAGCGTCCAGGAGCCGGCGAATCATTCGCTGGTACTGCGTATGGTGCTTTGCTGCCTCTGTCTTGAAGAAGTCGAGACTCTTCTTGCTCAGCGCCAGCGTGACCTTGACGCCTTCTTCCCGGAACGCGAGTTCCGCCGGAGAGGGCAGGAAGTCAGACACCACTTCCGTCTTGCCCAGTGGCTCATCCGTGTACTTTACCTTCGCGCTCATAGATCGCTTTTCCTTTGCGCCAATAGCCAGCCCCGATGATTCGAATCACCGATGCTCGCCAGGTGAACCGGACCGTCAACACGCCACCATCTACCTGCCCGAAGCAGTAAAACCGCTCCTCGGACTGGCTGTGAGTGACATCTCTGGCGATTACACGATTCGGATCAGCAAAAGCGTACTGGGCGCGGACGAACGGAACACCGTGCTTCCGTTGGTTCTCGGCATCCTTTTTCGGATCCCAGTCGAAGCGCGTGCTCGCCATTTGGACAGACTAGCACAAAGCCATATTATCGGCCAGACGTTCGTATGGCTTTTCCTAACGTGATGCAGGGAGACGAAGATGTCGGTTACCACAGCCGGCTGTCTCCCTAATTCGGCGTTCCACCACGTGGTTTTTTCACTTCACGCCCACGGCTTACGGTAACCGGGCGTGAAATCCGGCAAGCTGCCGCTCCAGACGCTTGAGTCCGCCAGATTGCTTGATCAGGTGCGCACGCGGGTTTGCTACCTGCGCT
Organism: Burkholderiales bacterium; assembly: GCA_044340265.1. GTDB lineage: Bacteria > Pseudomonadota > Gammaproteobacteria > Burkholderiales > CAIKXV01 > CAIKXV01. The sequence continues at coordinate 1,230 of JBIITW010000224.1, forward strand.
ACGACATGCGCATGAGCAAGACCTGCACGTACTGGGGCCACGTGCGCGTGCCGCAGCGGCAGCCGGGGCGCAAGGCTGTTCGATGGCGTGGATTCAGGACCGGTTGACGCACGCAGACCTGTCGACGATGCAGCATCGCGTCCACTGGTTGGCGATCAAGGATGTTGGTGGTGGAACGCGCGCTTCGGACCGAGGCCCTGGACAAGGTGTCGGACAATCGCTGCGTTACTTGAACGCAGGGGTTGTCACCCCTTGATTGATTGGTCGGGGCGAAAGGATTCGAACCTTCGACCCCCTGCACCCCATGCAGGTGCGCTACCAGGCTGCGCCACGCCCCGACCGAGCCTCGAGTATACCAGTGAGGGCAGCATCCACGCGCCCCGCGCCTTGCGAAAAGCCTACTTCAGCAAGGCAAGGATCGCCTCGAGTTCAGCACGCAGTTCCTCCCCCTCGACGCCGCCGGACCGGGCTGCTGCCGCGTCGATCGGCTCCATGGCAAGGTCTGCGTCGTCCGCGCTGGTATCCAGGCGGTTGCGCGCCCCGCTGATCGTGAAACCCTGCTCGTACAGCAGTTCACGGATGCGACGGATCAGCAGCACCTCGTGGTGCTGGTAATAGCGCCGGTTGCCTCGCCGCTTGACCGGCTTCAGCTGGGTGAACTCCTGCTCCCAGTAGCGCAGCACATGCGACTTCACCCCGCACAGCTCGCTCACTTCACCGATGGTGAAGTAACGCTTGGCAGGGATCGGGGGCAGCGCGACCTTCGCGCGGGTTTCGCTAGCTCGACTGTCGTCCGCCATCATAGGCCTGGTCGACCATCGCCTTCAGCTTCTGGCTGGCGTGGAAAGTGACCACGCGACGGGCGGTGATGGGGATTTCTTCCCCGGTCTTCGGATTACGACCGGGACGTTGCGGCTTGTCGCCTCGCGCTTGTTGAGCCCGACACGCTCGAACAACATTTCGGCGAGTTCGGCCTTGGTGAGCGTCTTCCGCTCATCAGGACCGCTCGAAACCGTGGATTCGTTATTGGCGGAGTCTTCCATCGTGCCGGTTCGCAATGATCTCCACCAGTCGAGCGATGCTCGAATCTACTTCAACATCGGTAAGAGTTTTTCGAGTATCTTGCAGTAACACCCGGAAAGCAAGGCTTTTTTTTCCACTCTCGATGCCACTTCCGGCATACGAATCGAAGACATCGAAGCCTTCGACAAACGGCGGCCGGTCTTCCATCACGCTGTCGACCAGGTCCTGGGAACGTACCCCGCGGTCCACCACGAAGGCCAGGTCGCGGCGCACCGGCGGAAAGCGGGACACCTCGGTTGCAGAAGGCAGCACGCCCTCGGCCACCGCCGCCCAGTCGATCTCGAACATCGCGGTCGCGGCAGGCAGTTCATACTGCTGCTGCCAGCGCGGATGCAGTTCGCCGATCCAGCCGATCGCGCGGCCGTCGAGCACCACCCGGGCCGAGCGTCCGGGATGCAGGGCAGGATGAACGGCCTGTTCGAAGCGCGCGATGCGCGGAGCAAGGATGGCTTCGAGGTCCGCCTTGATGTCGAAGAAATCGACCGGCCTCGGTTTCACGCCCCACTGCTCCGGATCGATGTCACCATGGGCGATGGCGGCGAGCCGCATCGGCTGGTCGATACCGGCCACCGACAGTGGGCCATCCCGCACCGTATCGTCGCGCCGGAACACGCGGCCGAGTTCGAACAGGCGAACCCGAGCCTGGCGACGGTTCACGTTGTGGCGCACGTTGGCGACAAGCCCCCCGAGCAGCGTCGAGCGCATCACCGCCAGCTGGCTGGCGATCGGGTTGACCAGCGCGATCGGAGGCGGCGCGTCGGTGCCGGCTCCGGCGAAGTCTGCCTCCCAGCGCGGATCGACGAACCCGAAGTTGAGCGCCTCGAAATAGTCGCGACCCGACAGTGCCGCACGCACGGCGTCTGCACTGCGGCGCGCCTCGGGCAGCGCGCGCATCCAGGCGACCGATGCCGGCGGTATCGCAGGCAGGTCGTCATAGCCGTGGATGCGCACCACTTCCTCGATCAGGTCTTCCTCGATCGACAGGTCGAACCGGTGCGCGGGCGGCGTGACCGTGAACACGTCGCCCCCGGCTTCCGCCGACACCGTCCATGCGAAGCCCAGTCGATCGAAGACCTGGCCGATGGTCTCGCGGCTGAAGACGATGCCGATCACCCGGTTGCAGCGCGCGACGCGCAGCTTCACCGGCGCCCGCTCGGGCAGTGCCAGCACCTGGTCGTCGACCGGGCCGGCCGCGCCGCCGCAGATCGAGAGGATCAGCGCCGTGATGCGCTCGAGGCAGTCAACCGCGCGCGAGAAGTCGACGCCGCGCTCGAAACGGTGACCTGCCTCGGTGGTGAAGTTCAGCCGCCGGGCGCGTCCGGCAATCGCCACGGGCCACCAGAAGGCGGACTCGACATACACGTTGCGTGTATCGAGCGACACCGCGGTATGGCCGCCGCCCATGATGCCGGCGATCGCCTCGGGCAGGTCGCCGTCGGTGATCACGCCCATGTCTGCGGCAAGGTCGACGGTGCTGTCGTTGAGCAGCGTCGCCTGTTCACCGGCACGTGCCCAGCGTACGCCGAGGCGGCCGTTACGGACACGGTCCAGGTCGAACACATGTGACGGTTGCCCGAGTTCGAGCATCACGTAGTTCGAGATGTCGACCAGTGCAGAGATCGATCGCTGGCCGGAGCGCTCGAGCCGCTGCTTCATCCAGTCGGGCGTGGCTGCGCGTGCGTCGACCCCGCGGATCACGCGACCGGCGAAGCGGCCGCAGAGGTCGTGCGCGGACGGATCGATCTCCACTGGCAGGCGATCGTCGATCGTCGCCGCCACCGGCGTGCATGGCGGCAGCGTCAACGGCGCACCCGTGAGTGCCGCAACCTCGCGCGCGATGCCGTGCAGGCTGAGGCAGTCGGCGCGGTTGGGCGTGAGCTTGACCACCAGCTTCATGTCGTCCAGGCCCAGCGCTTCGCGCAACGGCGCCCCCGGCAGCAGCGTGGCCGGCAGGTCCATCAGCCCTTCTGCCTCCTCGGACAACCCCAGCTCGCGGGCCGAACAGAGCATGCCTTCGCTGTCGACCTTGCGTACCGCGGCACGCTTGATCTCCAGCCCGCCGGGCAATGCAGCGCCGACCGTGGCACAGGCGACAACCATGCCCTCGCGCACATTGGGGGCGCCGCAGACGATCGACAGCGGGGACGGGCCACCGGCATCGACGGTGCACAGGCGAAGGCGGTCGGCATTGGGGTGCGGCACGACGGTCAGCACCCTGGCCACCACCACGCCGGTGAAGGGCGGTGCCACGGGATCGCGTTCCTCGATCTCCAGGCCGGACATCGTCAGGAGGTGGGCCAGCGCCTCGCTGTCGATCGCGGGATCGACGAAGCTGCGCAGCCAGGACTCGGAGAATTGCATGTCGGTGCCCGGATCAGTACTGGAACTGCTGCAGGAATCGCAGGTCGTTCTCGAAGAACAGTCGAAGGTCGCCGATGCCGTAGCGGAGCATGGTCAGCCGCTCGAGGCCGCTGCCGAATGCAAAACCGACGTAGCGCTCGGGATCGAGCCCGAAGTTGCGCACCACCGTCGGATGCACCTGACCTGCGCCGGAAATCTCGAGCCAGCGCCCCTTCAGCGGACCGCTGTCGAACGCCATGTCGACTTCAGCCGACGGCTCGGTGAACGGAAAATAGGACGGCCGGAAACGGACCTTCAACTGGTCGGTCTCGAAGAACGTCTGCAGGAAGTTGGTGTAGACGCCCTTGAGATGGGCGAAGCTGATGTCCTCGTCGATCCACAGCCCTTCCACCTGGTTGAACATCGGCGAATGGGTGGCATCGGAGTCGACGCGATAGGTACGACCGGGCGCGATCACCTTGATCGGCGGGGTATGCGTGCGCGCATGGCGCACCTGCATCGGCGAGGTGTGCGTGCGCAGCAGCAGCGGCTTGCCCTCGCTGTCGCGACCGTCGATGTAGAACGTGTCCTGCATCGATCGGGCCGGATGGTTCTCCGGGTTGTTCAGCGCGGTGAAGTTGTACCAGTCGGTCTCGATCTCGGGACCGTCGGCGATGTCGAAGCCGATCGAACGGAAGATCGCCTCGACCCGCTGCTGGGTGCGCACCACCGGGTGGATCGCACCACGGCCGCGGCCGCGCCCGGGCAGCGAGACATCGATCGTCTCCTGCGCGAGCCGCGCCTGCAGCGCCTCGTCGGCAATCGCCCGGCGCCGCTCGTCGAGCGCGGATTCGATCATCGCCTTGGCGGCGTTGATCGCTGCACCGGCTTCCTTCCGCTCGGACGGATCGAGCTTGCCCAGCGACTTCAGCAGTTCGGTCAGCGAGCCGGTCTTGCCGAGGAACCGGGCCTTGTCCTGTTCTAGCCGGGGCGCGTCACCGGCACCTGCGAACGAAGCAAGCGCCTCGGAGACGATGCGATCGAGTTCGGCTTGCATCGTGGAGGAACGACTTTCTTGAGCGGACACCAGACAGACAGAAAACACCGGCCGGTGCATGGGGCACCGGCCGGCATCTTCCGGAGCGGATCAACGAACGACCGCAGACTCAGGCAGGGACCGAAGCACCCGGAGTCGTCGGCGGCAGGGCGGCACGGGCCTGCTCGACCAGCTTGGCGAAGCCAGCCTTGTCGAACACCGCGATGTCGGACAGCACCTTGCGGTCGACCTCGATCGAGGCACGCTTCAGGCCATTCATGAACACGCTGTACGTCAGGCCGCACTCGCGCGAGGCGGCGTTGATACGGGCGATCCACAGCGCGCGGAACTGGCGCTTGCGCTGGCGGCGGTCACGGTAGGCGTATTGACCCGCCTTCATCACCGCCTGCTTGGCGATGCGGTAGACGCTCTTGCGACGGCCGCGGAAACCCTTGGCCTGTTCGAGGACTTTCTTGTGGCGCGCCCTGGCGGTTACGCCGCGTTTGACTCTAGGCATGGCGAAGGCTCCTTATGCGTATGGCAGCATCGCGCGAACCGAATTCTCGTTCGACGCGTGGATGGTCAACGTTCCGCGAAGGCCGCGCTTGCGCTTGGTGGTCTTCTTGGTAAGGATGTGGCGCAGGAACGCCTTGCTTCGCTTGATGCTGCCGCTGCCGCGAGCCTTGAAACGCTTGGCCGCGCCCTTCTTCGTCTTCATCTTGGGCATTGCTTCACCTCTGTTTTGCATGGTCGGTGGGCGATTCCCTCGTCGGGAATGCTTAGGGGGCCTGCCGTCCACTTCTTTCCCTGCGCCGGAGCGCCGGGGTTGCCACGGCGCCGCACTTGCGGCACCTGCTGCACCGGGCCGAAACCCGTCCAGGCCTTCCGGCCTAGTGCTTCTTCGGGGCGATGACCATGATCATCTGTCGCCCCTCGAGCTTCGGAAACTGTTCCACCGTGCCGAGTTCCACGAGATCCGCCTGGATGCGCTGGAGCAGCTTGACGCCGAACTCCTGGTGCGCCATCTCCCGGCCGCGGAACCGCAATGTGATCTTCGCCTTGTCTCCCTCGCCCAGGAAGCGCTTCAGGTTGCGCATCTTGATCAGGTAGTCGCCTTCGTCAGTGCCGGGCCGGAACTTCACTTCCTTGACCTGGATCTGCTTCTGCTTGAGCTTGGCTTCGTGCTTCTTCTTGCTCTCGCGATACTTGAACTTGCCGAAGTCCATCAGGCGGCAGACCGGCGGCACTGCCGTCGGCGCGATCTCGACCAGGTCGACCTCCGCAGCCTCGGCCATCGCGAGCGCCTGCGCGGAAGTGACTATGCCCAGCGGTTCGCCTTCAAGACCTACCAGACGTATCTCGGGCGAGGTGATCTCACCGTTGATTCGCGCTTCCTTTTCCTTTTCCTGAGCGATGCCTGCACCTCGTGCGGTTCGTTGAATGAACACTGGCGCGCTGCCGGAAACATCCGGGCGCTGAGCCAGCCAGTTTAACGGCTGCCGGCCTCCGCACCCTGTGCGGAAACCGCGCTTTCGTTCGTGGCTTTCGTCTCGGCCGTAGCCTCGGCCTTCGCGTCGATTTCGGCTCGAAGCAGGGAGATTACTTCATCCACCGCGATCGCGCCGAGATCGCGGTTTCCGCGTGCCCGGACGGCGACACGGCCGGAGGCCATCTCTTTTTCGCCAACGATCAGCAGATACGGCACCTTGGCGACGCTATGTTCGCGAATCTTATAGGTTATCTTCTCGTTCCTCAAGTCGGATTCGCAGCGGATGCCGGCCGCGCGCAGCTTTCCGAGCAGTTCCGTTGCGTATTCGCCCTGATGCTCGCTGATGTTCATCACCACGGCCTGCACCGGCGACAGCCAGAGCGGCATCGC